>NZ_JACJPA010000121.1:0-345073 GCF_014695845.1 Trichocoleus sp. FACHB-591 | reverse complement strand
TTGCCTACGAAAGTGGTAGAACTATCTATCAAATCAAGCACGGGATGCTCTCTGAGTATCTCAAGGAGCAACTCAAGCATCCGTCCGTTCAAATGACTTTTGCGTAAGTTCTGTACTTGTAGCCTGATTTTCAGGAGTTGATATTACTCATTCCAGGCAGTCGAACGTTTAATGGATGCGTATTATTGAGTACTTGCAAGGATGCAATGGCCTTAATCTGACGCTGTGCTTCCGGGAAACTACTGGCTACCTGTATTTCTACGGGGATGAGCGATCGGTAGCTATCAAAAGAGCAAGCAATTCTTTATCCAAGCTTAGGCAAAATCTCAGCGAACTTTACCTATTTGAGTACTTAAACTTTCTAGACTAGGCGTTGATTCAATACCAAAAAATACTCAAGTAAAACTACGAAGTAGTAGATTGCCCCTCAGAGTTTTATCGATCTTGTTAACTCTGGATCGCACAAATCTACCTCCCCTGTAGTGGGTGTTCCAGGGCTCGAACGTTATCTAGAAATCTTGTGGAGACACACAACATGGTGAAGAATATTAAACGCCTAATCGTTGGAGCCTCCGTGTTCGCAACTGTCAGTGCGATCGCTAACGCTCCTGCATTTGCAGCATCTATCGTCAATGCAACAGTTGGAGGTAATGCATCTTTTCTGACTTACACAGTCATTGGCGGTCAAACCGTAGTAGACCCAACCAATAATGTGCAGGCAGCATTAGATGGTGATAGCAGCGCTCCAGGCGGCAATGTCGAACTATTTTCTAATAGTGAAGCAGGTTCTCTCTATTCCAGCGCCGGAGCAACCTCGGCCCAAAAGTTAACCGCTTTCAACAATTTTTTGGGTTACAACCAAGTTAAAACTTTGGATGGTCAGCTCAACGGTAAAAACATCAGCCTCAGCAGCTTAACCGCTGTAGATTGGCTAGGAGCTAGCAACGTTACTACTCTCCAGACAGCCCTCGGTTCTAATACAACTGCCATCCAAAAATTTGCGGCGATCGCCTCGCTCTACAATTCATCCAACTTAGCAACCACCTGGTTTAACACCACCCTAACTCAGTACGGGATGGCACCTAACCAAAACCTATTTAGCACCTTTTTGCTAGCAGGTGGGCTGCAAAGATTTAGTGACCCCAACATCTCTTATGTCAATCAAGACGATCAAACTGGGTTGATTAAGATTGGCTTAGCTGGACATTTCAATGCTGCCCCGCTATTAGGATTACCGGGCACCATTCAGGCCAGTGAACTAGTCAAGGTTAGCTACAACGGACAAGCGAGTCAATACTTACGTAGCTATCAGGCGACCAACTCTGGGCTCGTCTCTAAAGATGGTACAAATTCCCACACTGGCAACTACGAAGTCTCGTTGCAAGGTGAACTACCACCCAAGCCCTCCCCTGAGTCAGTTCCTGAGCCTTCACTAGCATTGGGTTTATTTAGTCTGGGTGGATTGTTTGCAGCTAAGCGTAAGTTAACCAAACAAGCCTCAAACTAATTATTAATTCAGTCAACATCAGAACCAGGAGGCGATCGCTTCCTGGTTTAATTTTGTGGTGTGATTCTAGAAAATTTTCGTTTATATCCGCTTAATGTTCAGATAATTTTTATCGCTACTAAGTCTCACGTCACTTAAATACTTTAATCTTATTAGACCTTGCCGTGCTCGGTTTCACGCTGCTGTTAGTCGAGCCTTGCGTTAATGGGCCAGGACAGATACTATAGGCTGCGAAATTGGATGTAACCAATTTAACTTAGAGGCTGATAGAGTCTCTAACTAAAATTTGGTCTCCAGATTGGGTAGCTTTGTGCAAAAGGAATTATAAGGATGAGCCAGGATGCAGATGAGTTAGGACAAGGCAGTGCTCGAATCTTGCTGATTGAGGATAATGACTCCAATCGGCAACTGCTGAGTGACTATCTCAATTACTGCGGTTATACCGTACTAACTTTGGCTGCAGGTGCTGGATTTTTTACGGCGATCGCCCAATTTCAGCCGCATATTGTGCTTTTAGATTTGAAATTACCAGATATTGATGGATACACTCTTTTAGAGCAACTGCAACAACGTGGGGAAGAGTTCCAAGTCCCTGTAATCGTCGTTTCAGCGTTTGCTTTTCAGTCTGACCAGCGGCGAGCGTTGAGTTTAGGGGCTCGTCGTTACTTAGTCAAACCAGTGAACCTGAACCTACTCAAACAAGCAATCCGAGAGGAACTGCCCTACTCGGTCTTATAGGAATTCTTCTGCTAAATCCAGATTTATTTGGCTCTTTGTTCTATAACAAAGGTTTCAACAAGCTGGCTCAAGGTTTGTACTGAGGCACCTGCTTCAGAAATTTGAGATTCCAACTCTGCAATTAGCAGGGTTGCCGTTTGCAATTGATTTAGAATTTTATCAATAGCATTGCGAGTTTGTGACTCAAACTCTTCAATTTCCATACTTTTACTACTTAATTAATAGTCTTAATACATACATTTACAACCATAGCAATTACGGAGGGAAGAGAGAATCCGTTAATTCGCTTAAGATTTCTAGCTGTTCTAAAATAAAGGTATAGGGCCACACTTCTCGGACACCCTATGGGTTGAAGCTCAAGATTCTATAATTTTCAGTTCGTTTATTTTTCTAATTCGGCCTGTGACCCTATCTTCTCAAGTTTTGCCACTGCTGAAAGAACCTGAGCGCCTCGAAACCCGATTGAAAGAGATTCCATCGGAGCCTGGGGTTTACTACATGCGGGATGTGAGCGATCGCATTCTCTATATTGGTAAGTCGAAAAAGCTGCGATCGCGGGTGCGCTCTTATTTCCGTGATTTACAGTCACTCAGCCCTCGCATCGCGTTGATGGTGCGACAGGTTGCAGAAATTGAGTTTATTGTCACAGATACAGAAGCTGAAGCCCTAGCGCTAGAAGCGAACTTAATTAAGCAGCATCAACCACATTTCAATGTGCTGCTCAAGGATGACAAAAAATATCCTTATCTTTGCATTACCTGGTCAGAGGATTACCCCCGCATCTTTATTACCCGAAAGCGACGGTTGGGTAATGAAAGAGATCGGTTTTACGGTCCCTACGTCGATACTCATTTGCTCCGCAGCACCTTGCACATCGTGAAGCGGATCTTTCCCTTGCGGCAGCGTCCCCAACCTCTGTTTAAGGATCGTCCCTGCCTTAATTTCGATATTGGTCGTTGCCCAGGCGTTTGTCAGCAAATGATTTCGGGCGAAGACTATCGCAAAATTGTACAGAAAGTCGCGATGGTCTTTCAAGGGCGTACCGGGGAACTGGTTGACACCTTAATGGTGCAAATGGATCAAGCTGCCGAGGCTTTGAACTTCGAGCAGGCGGCTCGCCTCAGAGATCAGATTAATGGCTTGAAGTCTTTGGGTGCAGAGCAGAAAGTAGCTTTACCCGATGACACCATTTCTCGTGATGCGATCGCGTTGGCCGCAGATGAGCAGCATGCCTGCATTCAACTGTTTCAAATTCGCGCTGGCAGATTAGTAGGACGATTAGGCTTTGTCGCCGATGCTCAATCGGGAGAACCAGGTGCGATTCTAGAGCGAGTGTTGGAGGAGCATTACCAAACAGTAGACGCAGTTGAGATTCCTGCAGAAATTCTGGTACAGCACGAACTGCCAGAGAGCGACATGCTGGCTGAGTTCCTAAGCGATCGCAAAGGACGCAAAGTTACGATTGTCGCGCCGCAACGGCAAACCAAAGCTGAGCTAGTTGAAATGGTAGAGCGCAACGCGGAGTATGAGTTAGCCCGAACTCAGCGCTTTGCCGATCGCAATGCTCAAGCGATGTTAGACCTAGCCGAAGTGTTAGATCTGCCTGACATGCCGCGACGGATTGAAGGTTATGACATTTCGCATATTCAAGGTTCCGACGCTGTCGCTTCTCAGGTCGTGTTTGTAGACGGTATACCTGCCAAACAGCACTATCGGCACTACAAAATCAAGAACCCTACTGTGACCACAGGGCACTCGGATGACTTTGCCAGCATGGCAGAAGTAATTCGGCGGCGGTTTCGTAAATATGCCGCTGATCCGCAGTTGCCAAGGGTGGGCAACCCAGATTGGCCCGATTTAGTCATGATTGATGGCGGCAAAGGCCAACTCTCGGCTGTAGTGAGCGTACTGCGGGAGCTGAATTTATTAGAAGAGTTGCGCGTGGTCAGTTTAGCGAAAAAGCGAGAAGAAATCTTTTTGCCAGGGGAGTCCTTGCCTTTAACCACAGAAGCAGAACAACCCGGAGTGCAACTGTTGCGTCGTCTTCGTGATGAGGCTCACCGCTTTGCCGTTAGTTTCCATCGCCAGCAACGCAGCGATCGCATGCGCCGCTCTTGCTTAGAAGATATTCCTGGGCTAGGGCATCATCGCCAAAAAGAACTGTTAGCTGCTTTTCGCTCAGTTGACTACATTCGGGAAGCGACCCCGGAACAACTCACAAATGTTTCTGGGATTGGCCCTCAGATAGCTCAGAAAATCTACGACTACTTTCATCCGCAGTCCTAGTTTTCTATCAAGACGGGTTAAATAAACCTCACCGAAGTAGAGTAAGGTCTAGCTCTGCTCAGTTGTCACTACGTAGCCAAATTGCTAATCGTTGCCTAAATCCTTCTTAAGGAAGAACCATTTTCTTAATTTAGTTTTAATGATTGGTAATAGCTTTATTTGACGCGATCGCTTTGAAGGGTTAGATAAAGTCAGCCTCGATATATCCTTTTGAGTTTGCCTCCAAATCTTGCGATTTAGAGGTTAAACATTTGTGCTGACCCAGAAAACTTGTGTTCATTTTCTATAGCAAGAAATCATGACAAAATGCTTGAATCTTCCTGGCAATGCAGTTTGTAGTTTTACTGCCCTTGGCAGCAAGATTGAGGAACAGCTTTGCTCTGCGTAGACGACACCAAAAGACTTATAAAAGCTCAATGCATTATGCTGCTTGAATTATGACGGAACGTGGAGGAGTTTAACCAGGAAATATTTTGTATTTTTAGTAACAATTGCTTCTGTTTTTCTCCAATAAAATATTATCTAACGCTCAGTAAACTCATTAAGAAAGTTCATAAACATAAGTAAAATCTCATAAAAAATTTGCAGAATTGTTTAGAGAACTCTGTAATCATCGAAGAAGTTAGTATCGAGCAGTCCCAAATCAACAGCGCTTTTAGCTAATAGCAGTATTGCGGGGATCGCTCTCTCTGTAGGCGATCCCCAACCTCTGAAATCTAAAATCTAACTAAAGCTTGATTGCCGATCTGCATAAATGCCAACATAATAGAAGAGTCAGGAGACGATGACTTCTGCACTTTTAATCTCAGACTAATTTAGTAAGCTTCGATACATTTTGTTTCGAAAATCTTAGAATTACGAATTTAATTCGTGAACCTTGCCCTTAATCCCTCCTAATTGTTGAGCTAGCTGCGAGAGTATTAAAATGCGTGTTCTAGAAACCTTACAAGTTGTTCGTTGCCCTAATTGTGGTAGTCATGCCGAACGTCATCATCTTTCAGATGATCATTTGACTCGAACCCAATGCCAAACTTGTGATTATTTAATGATTACTTGCACAATCACAGGCAAAGTAATCGAAGCGTATGCTCCTGGCATCTACGCCCGTCATTAGATTTGCACTTGCGATTGCCGCACCACAATCGCAGCAGCACGGTAGGAGTGATCTTAAGCGATCGCTCCTACTTTTTTTGCCCGCAATTGACCGCAAGCGGCATCTGCTTCCAAACCCCGCGATCGCCGCACACTCGCAGCAATGTGATGCTGCTTCAAGCCATTCAGAAAAGCTTGAATCCGCTGTGGGCTGGGGCGTTGATAATCTACTTCACTAATTGGATTGTAAGGAATTAAGTTAACGTGGCTCTGGAACCCCCGCAGATGTTCCGCCAATTCTACTGCATGCTCTGGGCAGTCATTTAAACCACCCAACAAGATGTATTCAAACGTCACCCGGCGCCCGGTTAGCTGCACATACTCGCGGCACTCAGCCAGTAAGTCTTGCAGAGGATACTGTCTCGCACTCGGAATTAGCTGCTCTCTGACTGCTTGACTAGAAGCATGCAAGCTCACAGCCAAAGTGGTCTGTAGCTGGTATGCGGCTAAACGACGAATGCGACCCGGAATGCCTACGGTCGAAATAGTCATGGCGCGTTTTCCAATGCCCACATCCTCGTTCAGCGATCGCACCGCACCCAGGACATTGTCTACATTGAGCAAAGGTTCGCCCATGCCCATGAACACAATGTTGCTGACTCGCTGTTGAAAGTCTTCTTGAACTGTCAAAACTTGATCAACAATTTCATGTCGCTCCAGATTGCGGAGGAAACCACCTTTACCTGTAGCGCAGAAGTCGCAACCCATCGGACAGCCAACCTGAGAAGACACACAAACAGTCAGGCGCTTTTCCGTGGGAATGCCTACAGTCTCAATAATCTGACCATCAGCTAGCCGGAGTAAAAACTTCACAGTGCCATCTGGGGCAGCGGCTCGATAGTGCAATGTTGAGCGCCCTATAGGCACATCAGCAACCGTGGAACGCCACTGCTTGGAGAAAACTGAAATTTCATCCAGCGATCGCACACCTTTTTGGTAAATCCACTGGTGTAACTGCTGCCCTCGATAAGCAGGCTGTTGCTGTTGTTTCACCCACTCCGTTAGCTCCGCCACGGAAGCACCTAGCAGGGGAGGTAAAACTACTACAGATGGCATCGGAGCCGCAGTTCCTGATTGACCAGCAGTGATAGCCTGTGCCACAGGTTGATCGGAGTAAATTCTATCCATGCGTTTTCTCAATTCCAGGAGCAACTAGCGTTGTCAACAATTGCAGTTGCGATTCTGACAAACTTTTGATTGTAGAACTTTGGCCTCTCGGTGCTAACTCACGCACCTACATTCTTCCGCTGCCATGTAGGTGAATTAGCTGGCCTAGGGATTTTCATTCTAGCTCAATTGGCCCGTGCAGCCTTGGACAGCGCTTTTAATTCAGGCTTCTTGGTAGTCAGAATTCCAAGCTGGAGAAATCGCAGTCTAGCTTGGATTCTGCACTCGGACGGATAAAATCAAGTTTGTAGCTGAATCCTAAAGTCTCATGCCGTTGGATCTGCCGATTTTGTCCCATCTCTGGAGTGGCTGCTATGGGCTTATGGCCTTTGAGTTCAAGTCTCCAGGCCCCATATTAGTTGAGTTGGGACCTCTCACTATTCGTTGGTATGGCCTCTTAATTGCCTCGGCTGTGCTAATTGGGGTCAGCTTGTCCCAAGCTTTGGCGACGCGTCGCCGAGTTGATCCCGATTTGATTGGCGACCTAATTATTTGGTTAGTTGTCGCTGCTATCCCCTCTGCTCGGCTGTATTACGTGCTGTTTCAGTGGCAAGAATATGCTCAACGCCCAGAAGATATTATTGCCATTTGGAAAGGGGGCATCGCAATTCATGGCGCTATTTTAGGTGGATTGGTAGCTAGCTTGATTTTCGCCAGAATCAAACGAGTTTCGTTTTGGCAGCTAGCGGATCTGGTGGCACCCTCGTTGATTTTGGGGCAGGCGATCGGGCGGTGGGGCAATTTCTTTAATTCAGAGGCGTTTGGGCGACCGACTAATTTACCCTGGAAGCTGTTTATTCCTCCTGAGCAACGTCCAGTGGGATATGAGAATGTGGCGTATTTTCATCCCACTTTTCTCTATGAGTCTCTGTGGAACTTGATGGTGTTTGGGATTCTCATCACCTTGTTTTTCCGGGGCCTGCGAGGGAAACCTGCTTTGAAGGTGGGAACGCTATTTTTAGTTTATTTAGTCAGTTACAGCTTGGGTCGTTTCTGGATTGAAGGGCTGCGCACAGACAGCTTAATGATCGGCCCGCTTCGAATTGCTCAAATTATTAGTTTGGTAGAAATCAGCATCGGTCTTGCTGGTTTATTTTGGCTCTACCAACTCCGTCGTCCTTTAGCGGATGTGGTGGCTGCTCAGGAAACAGATCCGAAGTTGCGTCAAGAATCGGACCATCTTCCTTGAGCTTGGAATTTAAATAAGAAAAACCCCAGAAGCTGAATGGCTTCCAGGGTTAAATCAGGGTGCATCTACCATTCCATAATCCAACGGCACAGTAGCCAATCCGGATAGTTTGAATTCTGGAGCGATCGCTTTATCAAGTCTTTACGGTTACGCTTTTAGAACCAAGAGCTTGAGGGCACCTGCCCCCCAACCCCCGCTGAGGGACGGCTGCGTCCCCCAGACCCCCTGCAGAGGTAACTTCACGTACGGGGAGGCTCTAGACTGACTCCTCTACACTAAAGACTGAATCGAGATTTATGACTACGTTTGATATTAATTCTGTCGTCAGCCAACTCCC
Organism: Trichocoleus sp. FACHB-591; assembly: GCF_014695845.1. Lineage (NCBI taxonomy): Bacteria > Bacillati > Cyanobacteriota > Cyanophyceae > Leptolyngbyales > Trichocoleusaceae > Trichocoleus > Trichocoleus sp. FACHB-591. The sequence continues at coordinate 336,697 of NZ_JACJPA010000121.1, read as the reverse complement.
TGAAACCCAGGATAAATCTGGTCTAGCGCCTGCCGTTTACATTGTCGGAGCGGGTCCGGGTGATCCGGAGTTGCTGACGATTAAGGCGCAAAGGTTGTTGGCGCAAGCGGATGTGATTTTGTTTGCGGATTCTTTGGTGCCTCGGCAAATTTTGCAGGGTGTGAGAGCTGATGCAGAGTTGATTCGCACGGCAAACAAGACGCTAGAAGAAATTTTGCCGCTGATGGTGGAGCGGGTGCGATCGCAAAAGTCGGTAGTGCGACTGCATTCAGGCGACCCCAGCTTGTATGGAGCGGTGCATGAACAAATGCAGGCTTTAGCGGAAGCGGAGGTACCGTTTGAGGTGATTCCTGGGATTAGCGCGTTTCAAGCAGCGGCGGCGAAGCTTCAGGTGGAGCTAACGGTTCCGGGCTTAGTACAGACGATTATCTTGACTCGGATTAGCGGACGGACGGAGGTGCCGGAGGCGGAGGAGTTGGCTGGGTTGGCAGCTCACAAAGCGAGTCTTTGTCTCTACCTCAGCGCTCGTCATGTAGAAGCGTCTCAGGCGAAGTTGATGGAGCATTATGCCGCGGAGACTCCGGTGGCGATTTGTTTCCGCGTTGGTTGGCCTGATGAAAAAATTCGGGTGGTGCCGCTGAGTGAAATGGCTACGGTCACGCAACAGGAGAACTTGATCCGAACCACACTCTATGTGATTAGTCCTGCTCTAACAGCAACTCAGGCGCGATCGCGGCTCTATCATCCAGAACACGATCATCTCTTCCGCCAGTAAGATTCTAGTCGGATTATGGCTGGGCTGTGGTTTTCCTCTCGTGAGTCTGTAATACACTGAGCGATGTAGTGCCAATCAGGTATAGACCCTTGCTAGACGAACAAGCGAAAAAGACAATCCTGCGTAAAATTCCCCACGGGCTCTACATTTGTGGAGTCAAAGAAGGGGAAGAAGTAAATGGCTTTACTGCCAGTTGGGTTATGCAGGCTTCCTTTAAGCCCCCTCTCGTCGTCAACTGTGTGAAACAGGACTCCCGCTCTCACGCCATGATCAAGAGCAGCGGTGTCTTTGTCCTAAGCTTTTTGGAAGCAGGACAAAAAGACCTGGCGCAAAAGTTTTTTCAACCGCAGCGTCGAGTCGGTAACAAGTTCGATGATGTCGAGTTTTACCTCGGAGAAACAGGTTGCCCAATCATTTCCGAAGCTTTGGGATATGTGGAATGCCGCGTAGTTGGTGCGGTCGAGCAAGGCGATCACACGGTTTATGTAGGTGAAGTGATTGCAGCAGGCACTCATCGTGAGGGCGAGCCTCTCTTGCTAGAGAGCACAGGCTGGCAATACGGTGGCTAACACTTTAATTGCTAAGGATAAGAGGTTGTGAGGGCTGAGTCTTGGGCTTAGCCTAAACAATCAACTCATCAGCTAGTGAAGTTTTAGAATTTTTATATTGTCACTATGCCTTTGATCAAGGTTCAAACTTCTATTTCTGCTCCAGACAAGTCGCAAGTGGAAAGCCTACTCAAGCAGTTGTCGGCTGGGTTAGCAAAACATACGGGTAAGCCCGAATCTTATGTGATGACGGCTTTTGAGCCAGAAGTCGCCATGACTTTCGGAGGTACGTCTGATCCTACATGCTACGTGGAGATCAAAAGCGTAGGCACGATGGGTCCCACACAGACCAAAGCGATGAGCCAGGATTTTTCGCAACAAATTGAGCAAGCTTTAGGGATACCTGCCAATCGTACCTACATTGAGTTTTCAGATGCTAGAGGCTCGATGTGGGGTTGGAATGGCTCCACGTTTGGCTAAGGTGAGGCGATCGCTAATTGCACACTAATTGCGATCTAGTTCTGATTGGTTGAGTTCTCGACACTTTGCCTCTGCTGCCTGAAACGCCTCCAGATAGTCTTTGCCCCCTAACATCGCGTCCCCGTAATACTCATAGGGGGCGGCTCCATACACAGGCAGCGGATCGTCCTCTGGATAATCTTCTTTGGCTTCTTCGATCGCAGCTTTCAATTTCTTGACGCTCAAGCGCTGAGCTGGGAAATACCAAATCTCTTCGGGAGCGCGGTTTAGGTGGGGCAACGCGGGATCAACAATGGCATCCTCAACTTCCAGCCAGCAGTGCTCCATCGGCTTGTAGGGTATGCCTGGCAGCACCAGAAATCCTTGCACATAGGTAACTCCTGGAATCAGCAAGGCTGCTTCGTAAGCATTGTCGAAGGAGGTTTTGGCTTTGTGACTAAGTCGCTGAGCAATCTCTTCCGAGAGAGCAGCGTTTAACGGTTTACTCATTCAAACCCTCCTGAGTTTCTCAAACATGGCAGCCCTGCTGGTTGGCAGCTAACCCTTGAGAGTGGGTCTAGCTTGGCCCAACTCCATCAATCAAGTCTTAACTTTCAGTTGCAACTTCTGAATCTGCCTCAGCGGTAGCATTCTCCTCTACTTCTGGCTCTGGCTGCACCACAGGCGGCTTCGGCTGAGTAGGTTTTGGTCCCCGCATCAAAGCAGGATTGACCGGAGTTCTGGCGCGATCGTCCTCTTGGTCTCTACCTCTGCCTTTTCTTTTGTCTCTGTCGCCGCCTCTACCGCTGCCTCTGTCACTGCCTTTATCGTTTCTATCGCTTTTATCGCGTGAAGGCCGACTTCTAACGCGTTCCTCAGAGTTCCGAGTATCCGAATCGGAAGCTTCCGATCCTTGGAACCCTGCTGCATCACTACTGGGATTGTCTGCAACCTGACGTTCAGACTTCTTGATGGGACGTTCTACCATGATTGAGAAATTCTTTTGCTGATGTCGTCTCTTCCAACTGCTAATGTAGCGTACCGTCTACCCTGGCGGATGAATTTACGGTTTAGTTACCGTGGAAAATTTTTCGCTCTGGCTTTAAATCTGACGGGCGAGAACTCATTGAAGCTACTCCAGTCAACCTGGTAAGGCATTAAGCAGCGATCGCACCATCTGCATGCCCAATACCAGCACGAACGCTCCCCCCGCTAGCAAACTCAAGGGACGCAACACTCCCTGAAGCTGACGAAGTTTTAGCTCTAACTCTCCTTCGTAATAAGCGGCAAGTTTTTGCAGCATGGCATCTAAATTGCCAGTTTCTTCGCCCGTCCGAATCATTTGCAGCGCGATCGCTGGAATCTTACCTTGTAGACTGCGGCTCAGAGTTTGCCCCCGCGCTATTTGCTGACTGGCGATCGTTAAATTTTTAGCGAGTTCTGGATTGGGAATGCGATCGCGAATTAACTCTAAAGCGCTCAGCAATGGCACTCCACAGCTCAGGGGCAGTTCTAGCTCGGTAAAGTACAACATGCTTTGAGCTTCCAATAGCGGCTTCAGGACAGGTAGTTGAACTAGTAACCGATACAGGCCCGCATCAAGTGGTCGAGTCCCAACTACATAGGCACTTCCACCAAAAAGCGCTAATAGCAATCCTGCTGTGACCCAAAAGCCAGGCTGACCTAGAGAGTTAACACTGCCTTGCAGTAAAACTATGAGCAGCAACAGCAAACTGAGCACAGTTGCCCCACCTGCCAAAGTCACGGAGCGGTAAAGCCGTGCCCGTCGTTGCTGTTGCTCAGCCGCGATCGCTAATTTGCGACAAGTTGCCGCCAAGCTACCGCTGTACTCAGCCATCTGAATCAAAGCCAAAGTCCACGGGCTCCAAACCGCTGGCGTTAGAGTCATCGCAGTCGCCAAGTCCTGTCCCTGAGCAACATTGGTACTAGCTTGCTGTAGAGAGCGCTGAAAAGCCGCGCTACAATCCTTACCTGCCAAAGTCAAGCTTTGCTGCACAGGCAATCCTGCATCCAGCAAAGCTGAGAATTGGTGAAAGAAGCTGGCGATTTCTTTGAGCCTGAATTTGGGAGAGAGCACCGCTGCCAAGATTGAAGTTATAAGTGCCAGCTTGGTTTAATTCGCCTAGCTTAGCAAGCGAGTTTGTATTAACTCAGGGGAATGAAGCCTAACGAAACCAGCGATCGCGGAGAAACCAAGCATCACGAGAGTCATAAAAGTGCAGTCGGCCAAAGCCTAAAAATTGCCCATGCGCTTTTTCACCTACTGGGAAGGCTGTAACCCCAAACAAGTACACACCACCGATGTTGGGATTGCGTACCGGACGCAGCCCTACAGTCACAGTCTGACCGGGAGGAATCGGCGGATCGAATGCCACTGAAACTGTCCGCGTTTTGCGATCGCCGATTACTTCACTTAAGGCCACCGCTTGTCTCTTACCTCTAGGTTCACCCACAAAAGCTTGGGTGTCTTTCAGGTCGTAGCGCAAGGCATCAATCCCCTCTCGCTGTGCGATCGTCACTTTCTGGAGAGGTTCTCCTGCATTTTCCGGTACATCCAAGGTGAAGTAGTAAGTGGCTGACCAAGCATAGGTCGCGCTCTGCGTTGTGGTCGCCTTCACCAATCGAGGAGGTTGCACAAAGTAGACCGTACCATCTGCTAGAGTCACCGCCTGCAATGGCAGATTCAAGCTCCAGGTAGCCGTAGCTGCCGTCAGTAAAATCCCTAAACTAGTCGCAATACCTTTCATCGCCCGTCTCCCACCTAGGTCTACCAACTTCCAGGTAGCTTGTTTTGTCTCTACTTCAGTTGTAGATCAGGTGCTGCGATCGCTGCCGTTAACCACAAGCAAAGAGCAAGAACTTAAGTCTAGTATTTAGTTTCTTTGCGGGTTGTTTCTAAAGTTAATTAGGAGTGAACTTCTACAAAACAGCTCACGCTTTCAAAACCTCGGTGCTATTCTAAATTCAGGCACCAAACAGCTCCTCCTCATTCAATCCAATTGACAACTTCTAGGATCTGAAAAGGTTAGCCTCCTGCGCTAGTCAGAATGTTTTCTCCAATGTTCGATCTGACTTTGCAAAAGTAGCTGTATTCGCAAGCAATAAGCAGTTTACCAATTTTACAACTCATCAATCTCGTCATTGGTTTCTTGCTTCCCTTCCCTTACAATCAGCACAACTTTTGTAAAGCTCGTTGCAGAAAATTAAGTGCTTCGTCTGAAGTATCTTAAGCGGTGGTTAAGAGTCTACCTCATAGGCTGTGGTAGACGAGTGATAGGTTATTTCAATGATCAAGGAGGTGTTCTAACCTTTCGCAGATCTGACAAGCAGGCTTCTGTCCACCTTTGAAACAAACTTCCTGATTGACTACTCTTGAAGAGTCTGGCAGCCTTCTGTCAGACTCATTTAGTTTTGTATCACTTTTGCGGACAGGTAAATTTACCTCACGTATGATCTACTGACTTACAAACTCAGCAGTTTTTGTTGTTCTGGCTCGTTTTTCTAAGCCAAGTTGTTTGGTTAAATGAATCGACTTTAGCCTGAGACAATTCCGATTTATTTCACAGTTGTCAGGAAATAGATTCGCTAAGCTAAAGGTAAGTACATCTAGGAATTTTTATGCATTCAAGCGTAGATAGTTTTAGCATTTCCAATGGCGTAATGCAGCGACCTCAATGGCAGACAGTTGTGATTTTTGCGTTGGCCTTTTGGCTCAGCAGCAGCCTGATTTTGGACCTGGTAATTATGCCAAGTCTCTACGCAGCAGGCATGATGAGCCAACCTGGATTTGCCGCAGCTGGATACGCCATTTTCTGGCTTTTCAACCGCATTGAATTGCTCTGCGCTGCCATAGCCTTGACGGGAGTTTTAGCACTGCGCTACCTACAACCTGCCTACAACCGCAAGGGCTATGCTGGAGCGGTACTTGCCGCCATATTAGTGGCGATCGCTCTTCTTTACACCTACGCTCTCACGCCTCAAATGAGTGCTTTAGGGATGGAGCTAAATTTGTTTAATACGGCAATCGAAATCCCAGTCGGGATGAACCAGTTGCATGGCAGCTATTGGGCCTTGGAGCTACTGAAGTTTGCCTCCGGCGGACTGTTGCTAAATCTTTGCTACCGCGATCGCGTTTAATTGCGTTTTACTTGCTTCACCAACAGAGGCACAACCTATTTCTAGCCATGAAAAAAGCTCCTGAGCCGATCGGGAGCTTTTGCTTTAGGTGCCTATAAACCTTGAAAATAAATTAGCTAGGAAACTTCCTCTGCGTCTGGAGGTAAATCAGCACTGGGCCATAGCAATCGCACCGCCATCAAGGCAAATCCCAAAGCTGCGATCGCCTTAACCAAGCGAGTTGGCAAAAGATGAGCCGCCCCATGACCCAAAAGCACCCCTAACAAACTAGCGAACAATAAGGCCGCTGCTGTCCCAAAAAACACGGCCCGTGGAGATTTAGAACTGCCGCTCAGGGCGATCGCTGCCACTTGGCTCTTGTCGCCTAATTCCGACAAAAAGATGGTGATAAAGCTCAATCCAAGCAGGTGCCAATCCATAAGGTTTTAAGAAGTTGCAGGGCAGCGATCGCGAACCGTTGAAATGTTGATCGAATTAGTTGGTTGGAGCCAGCGGTACTAAAAATGCACGACATCCCACAGGAGGGAAACAGAAACTAGCAACAGAGCTGCTCCCGCAGCCGTCTCCAAGGATTTGGGCGACAGCCGATTAGCTAGCCAACGCCCGACCAGCACACCCAACAAGCTAGTCGTAATTAAAGCCAATGCTGCTCCTGCAAACACCATCCAAGGCGACTGGGATTCCGCACTCATTAATAGCGTCGTTACCTGGGTCTTATCGCCTAACTCCGCGAGAAAAATGGTAACAAAGGTAGAGCAAAACACTCCAAACCCCTGCCAACGCTCTTGACGATCCTGAGACATATGCGGAGCACTAGCCTGCCGTGGCAGTTCCACTTCTTCAATCAAAGCTGCATGAATCTTAGACTCTGGCCCATTGAGTTGCTCCATCAATGACTGAGCAGCGGGCGAAGCTGGGGCAGACAGACTAGTAGGGCGGGAAGATAATTGCACAGGTAACGCGCCATTTCATATTCTTTTCATTATTATGCTCAGGGTTGCCTGAAAGATCAATGAATCACGCCAATCTCGCGCTCAAATTTCAGCATTTCTAAACTGCGATCGCCATATACCGCTTCGATTTGCTGCTCGCAGCAGTCGATCGCAAAATCGTTGAGTTCTTCTGGCTCAACATCATATAAATCTTGAAACACATCCGCCTGGACTCGACAGAAGCGAGGACGGTCATCATAAACGCTGCACTCACGAGTGTCGTGGTCGAAGTGAACACACCAACCATCCTCGCCTACCATGCTGAGATAAAGTGCTAGCTCATCACCTGATAAATATTGGTCCAAATCAGGGCGATCGCTGGGGTCGAGATGACAACAAGCCCCACAATATTTGACACAACGCCAAGTTGGCATAATCTACAAAATCTCTAGAAACTGGCCCACTGGGTGGCACTGACAATTCAGATCTACCGCCCCCTGAATGAGCTTAGCGGTTTTTGAAGCGAATGGATGGTAGGCCAATTTTGCCTTGTCTGGAAGTATTTAGAGTTTTGTAAACTTCCTTAAAGAAACCAGGTGTTGACAGGTAAAATAAGCCTCAGGCATTCTAACCCAAGGTACAATTCATTGGGTTAACTCGGGAGGAGAAATGGATTTTCTGTCTGGCCTCGCTGGCAACATTAACTTCGAAGCGATCGCGCAACTCACCTTCGTAGCGCTGATCATGCTTGCTGGTCCGGCTGTCATTTTCTTGTTAGCGGCCGGAAAAGGCGACCTCTAGATTTCTATTGTTTAAACCTGAGACCCAGATTTCGGCTTTAAAACAATCGGCAACAAAGTTTTACCTAAAAAGCTTCAAGTAAGAGAGAGTAATAAAGAGCCTGCTTCACAGTAGGCTCTTTTTCTTTGGTGAAGTTCTCAGCCCAAAGCAGACAGAGCCGTTTTAATCAGTTGATAAAAGAAAGGCTGAGAAACGTCTACTGGCTTGGCTTCTGCACCTGGTTTGAGTAGCCAACCTAATTTCTGCCCTTTCTGAATCACAAGCTGCTGTCCTTCCGAATTGGTGATTCTTAACTCTTTGCCTTTTTGCTGTTCGTAGAGACCACAGGTGTATTGACGATCGCTGTAATCAAACTTAGCCTGTTGAGTAGCAACCGTTGCTGGCGATCGCAAGGCGTTTTCAGAGCTAGGCAACCGGACACCAACTAATTCTAACTCTACAGTTTGATTGCCTTGCCACTCATTCACCCGCAGCTTGTAGGCAATATCCACTCGATTAGGCAGCGGGTAATATTCCCCCCAACGCCATGCCAATGCTTGGATTCGAGGTTGAGCGATCGCAGCTAGTGGCGTATCAACTTGGCTAACATCCTGGCTCAAAGTCACCTTAAGGTGGGCTTGGTCTTTTCCGATCAGGCGTTGCTCGACTACCCGCACATTTGGAGTCCAGAAAACTGGATCGGGGTTCTGGATGCCGCAGGGATGCAGCGCGTCAATTTGCTCGTAAAGCGAAAGGTCAATTTGCTCCAAGTGAGCTTGCACATCGATGGCTAGGAGAGGTTTGAGCTGATCCGGTTGCAGAGAAGCACAAGCAAAGGTACGGAGGCGCGATTGCAGCTCTTCTAGATTTTCGGCTAAGAGGGTAAAACCACCTGCCGCTTGGTGACCTCCATGTTTTTCCAAAACTTCCTTGCAAAACTCCAACGCTTCAAACACATGAAAGTCGGGAATACTGCGAGCCGAACCGCGAATTTTTTGATTGTCGTCCTCGTAAGTGCCAATAAAAACAGGCACACCATAACGCTCCACCAGACGAGAAGCCACAATGCCAATCACCCCGTGATGCCAATTAGGTTGCACAATGACCAACACACGATCGTCCTGCAAGTCAATCTCACTGGCTTCGTACCAAGCGATCGCTTCCCGCTCAATCTGAGTACAAAGTTGCTGGCGGTGCTGATTAATTTGTTCGCACTGCATCGCCCGCTCCAGAGCAATGCCCATGTCATCGGTCGTTAGCAGCTCAATCACCACTTGAGGATCGGCAATGCGTCCAACTGCATTAATTCGTGGTCCTAAACTAAACCCGATCGCCTCCGGTTTAAGAGCTTTGGAACTACCCAACCCAGCCACTTGAATTAAAGCTTGCACCCCTGGAATCTGGGACTTGGGTAATCGCTGCAACCCTCGCTTCACCCAACGCCGATTCACCCCAGTTAGAGGGGCTAAATCCGCGATCGTGCCTAAGGTAAATAGCTCTAGCAGTAAGTTGCCTAAATCTTTCGCGTCCAGTTGCTGAGCTAGGGTTACAGCTAGAACGTAAGCTACCCCAACCCCCGCTACACCTCGATAAGGCGAGTCCTCATGAATCAGTTTGGGGTTGAGGATGGCATTGGCAGGCGGGATTTCTGGTGGGACTTCGTGGTGATCGGTGACAATGACGGCTAAACCTAACTCACGGGCTCTAGCGATCGGCTTGACCGCAGCAATGCCGTTATCTACCGTCAGAATCAACCGTACCCCTTCGCGATGGAAGTCCTCCACAATCCGCTCATTGATGCCATAGCCTTCACTCATACGGCTAGGAATGGCGTAATCCACCTCAGCCCCTAAAGCCCGCAAAGCCCGCAGTAACAAGGCTGTGCTAGTCATGCCATCAGCATCGTAGTCGCCACAGATAGCGATTTTATGCTGATTGGCGATCGCTTCTTGCAATAGCTCCACACTTACCGCTAAATCTGGAAAATCTTCTAGCGGCGAAGGTAAGACTTGCAAATCCGGGTCGAGAAAAATTTCTGCCTGTCCCGGTGAAGCGATGCCTCGGTTCGTCAGCACTTGAGCCAGCAGCGGTGAAAGCTGAGTTGCCTGCACGATCGCCTCTACCCGTTCCAAATCGCGCTCAGCGATCGCCCAACGTTTATCGGGCAGGCGGTGCTCACGATGGGACAGGTGAGGGGAGGAAGGAACGGGTACTAGCACAAATGTTTCAGTTCAAACACGCTCAGCCGATTGTACTGGCTAAAAGACAGCAACACGACCATCATTTAACAAATAAACAGAGCGATCGCCCGGAGGTCTTCCACCTGGCCGAATTTCAATCCGTAGGGTTTTAGGATTCGGCTGAGAGAGTCTGGCTTGCAGAGGCAGCGCCGTTTCGTCCCAGAAGTACACAGAAATATTGGGTTCTGTGCCACCGCCTTGCACAAACTTCAATTCCTGCCCAGGCCGCATGGGAACTGGATCAGTGCCAAAGACTTTTTGAACCTGCACTAAACTCGCAGTTTGATTGACCACTTCCACACTCACCCGCTGCCCTGGTGTGAACTGAAGCGGCTTAGGACCGCAGCGAGAAGCGCAAGTGCCCGCCCAAGCGGGACTAATAGCTTGAGTTTGGCTAAAAAGTAGCGTTGCCGTCATTAAAGCAGGCGCAAGTAAAACCGTCGGTAAAAGTTTAGCCATAGATTTAGCCATAGAAAGATTGCAGAAATGAGTAGATCTCTGTGGTTGCTCCCATTAGCAGGATGCCGCACTTTAAGACACATCATGCCCATTGGCTTCAAAATTATTGCCGCTTGGGTCTTAACGCTGCAATCATTTGAACTCATAGGCTGAAGTCTAGAGCCATTAAAACTGAGCCTGCGCAAGCTACAAGCATTTTATGAGGCTTGGCTTAGAGGAGGCGCAATTGGGTTTCTCCATCTAGGACTCGGCTGGAACCTAGATGGTTAGCGATCGCTGGCTGTTCATCTAGCCATTCTTCCTCATCAGTGTCTAGTAAACTTTGGGCCGCTTGTAGCAGATCGCCTTGAATATCTTGCAAATCTTCTCGATTCGCTAAATAAGTCTTTAAAGCAGCTAAAGGATCGATGCTACTACCAACTCCTAATTCTGGCAGACGGGGACGAGCCAACTGGCTAACTAGCTCTGGCTGAATCGTGTAGCTATGAGCCATGTGCAGAGCGGCGTGCAAAGGAGCATTATCAATCTCATCCAGTTGCTCGGAGCGAATTTGATAAATCAGCCGCACCACAGCATCCGCGACTAATTCTGGCTTCAGCGCTTTTAGGAGCTTGGCTTGCGGATCTTCCGCTTCCGAAACATTCACTTCAATCGTACGAAATGCTCGGACAGGTAAAGCACAAAACTCCAGCTTCGTAGCTCCCCGCTCTACGTCAACCAGCACAAAGCCCTTGTCTTCTTTTTCCTCACTAAAATCTACCCGCTCAATACTGCCCGGATAGACCACAGGCGGCTCATGACACAGGACTTGATGCCGATGTACATGCCCCAAAGCCACATAGTCAAAGCAAGGCCGAGCCAGCAACGCCAGCGGAATGGTAAACCCCTTGCCAACCGCTAGAAATCGCTCCGCTCCATAGAAAGCTGAATCTGCCATCAAATGGCCCAAGAGCACCGTCGGCACCTCCGGATCAAGACGGCGTACCTCTCCTTCAAGCGCCACTCGCAGGCGATCGATCAACAACTGATTCACCTCTGCCATTGACAACCCTTCCGTTTCGGGGCGCGTCAACAACGTCGAGCGTGTCAGCCAAGGCAAAGTAATGATCTGAATCGGGCCGTTGCGAGTAGAGATCAGGTGAGTTTCCAAGCGATCGCCTACCACAAACCCTGGCACCCCCAGTGTTCGGTAAATGCATAGACTCGCGCCCCCCTGCCCCTGCGAATGCTGATCGTGATTCCCTACCAACAATACCGTTGGAATCTGGGCATCCACCAAGCGACGAAACTGAGTCGCGAACACCTCTTGCACAATCGGCGGCGGCGTCGCATCCGGAAACGCATCCCCACCAAACAGCACCAAATCCACAGGCTCCGCGATCGCCCGGTCAATACAGCGCCCCAACGTCGCCACAAAATCTTCTAAGCGAGTATTCAACCCCGTCTCTGGATTAACCCGCCCGTGGGAAAACCCACTGCCCATGTGAATATCGGAAAGATGCAGGATTTTAATTGCCACTTAAGTTCTTCCGGGCACAACGAATGGATGACGAATGGACTGGCTAAACAACAACTTAACACTAGGGGAAGGATGAAGAGAGAGAGGAGTGAGGAGACAGGAATAGAAAACCAAGAGTCAGACGTTAAGAAGTAGCGATCGCAGGTATTGAAACACTCACAGTTAAACTCGTCTGGAGAAGGTCTGGAGGACGCAGCCGTCCTTCAGCGGGGGTTTGGGGGCGAGTGCCCCCAAGGTTCGGGCTTTAATTGAACAATGCACACAAGAAATTGCCAAACTGCTAGATATAACGAGACTTTCCTGAAAAAATAAGCTCCATAGCGGATAAACAGAACAGACTTTGCAAGGGCCAAGGTAGAAAACAGAACATGCGATTAATTTTGTACAGTAAACCTGGTTGCCACCTATGCGAAGGACTACAGGAAAAGCTAGATCAAATTCAAAACTTAGAGATTGACCTAGAGATTCGGGACATTACCACCCGTGAGGACTGGTTTCAGGCTTACCAGTACGAAATCCCCGTGCTTTTGCGAGTCAACCCCCAACCAACAGGCACGGTGGAAGAACTCTTACCTCGTCCTTCCCCACGAGCGAGCGTCACCCAGTTGGAGCAAATGTTACAGAAATATTGGCTAGCAGATCAGTCAGAATAGGCCCAGGATGTGCAGGTGAGGAGTTGCTGACATGAAACTACGAGAATTATTAGCAGCAGTACCAGGCGTAACGCAACCGTCTAGTCATGCCGCATTGGAGTGCGAAGTGAAAGGGTTGACCACCAACTCTCTCGCTTGCCAACCTGGAGATTTATTTATCGGCATGCCCGGAACCCGCGTCGATGGTGGCGAATTCTGGCCCAGCGCGATCGCCTCTGGTGCAGTTGCAGCCTTGGTTTCATCCACTGCCGCTCAAAAACGACCCCACACTGAAGCAGAAGATGCTTGTGTGATTCCTGCTTCCGATATGGTGCAAGCCTGTGCTCAAGTAGCCGCCGCCTTTTACGACTACCCTGCTCAAAAACTGCAACTGGTCGGTGTTACGGGTACCAACGGTAAAACCACCACCACTCATTTAATCGAATTCTTACTCAACGAAGCAAATCCCTCCACTGCCTTGTTCGGCACCCTCTATGCTCGCTGGCCTGGTTATCAAAAAACCGCAGCCCACACCACGCCCTTCGCGATCGATTTGCAACAGAACCTAGCCTCAGCAGTGGCAGCAGGCTGCGAATATGGCGTGATGGAAGTTAGCTCCCACGCCCTCGCCCAAGGTCGAGTGTTAGGTTGTGGGTTTCAAGTGGCCGTCTTCACCAACCTCACCCAAGACCATCTAGACTACCACCGCGACTTAGAAGATTACTTCGCTGCTAAAGCCCTCCTGTTTAGCCCTGGCTACCTCAAAGGTCGCGCCATTATTAACCAGGATGATGCATACGGACGGCGCTTAATCGACCAACTACCCGCAGAACAAGTGTGGAGCTACAGCACCCAAGACTCCAACGCTGACCTCTGGACCAGCGACCTCATCTATGAAGCCAACGGAGTCAGCGGCACATTGCACACTCCTAAAGGAGCGATCGCCTTCCGATCGCCCTTAGTAGGTCAATTTAATCTAGCCAACTTGTTAGCTGCCGTCGGCACCGCTCTCCATTTGGGTTTAGAGCTGGAAACAACTGTTGCGGCCTTGCCCCAGTTTTCGGGAGTACCAGGACGGATGGAGCGAGTTCAAATCAACGCTGAGCAAGACATTAGCGTGATTGTGGATTATGCTCACACCCCAGATAGCCTAGAAAACTTGCTGAAAGCGGCTCGTCCCTTTATTAAAGAGCGGATGATTTGTGTGTTTGGTTGTGGCGGCGATCGCGATCGCACCAAGCGGCCTCAAATGGGCAAAATTGCTGCTGACTTGGCAGATTTAGCCATCGTCACTTCCGACAACCCACGCACCGAAGATCCAGAGCGGATTTTGCAAGACGTTCTAGCTGGCATTCCCCCCACCGCGAAGCCTCTAGTGATTTGCGATCGCGCCGAAGCCATTCGTACCGCCATTCTGCAAGCACAACCAGGAGACGGCGTGCTGATTGCAGGCAAAGGCCACGAAGATTACCAAATTCTCGGCACTGAGAAAATCCACTTTGACGATCGCGAACAAGCCAGAGCCGCTTTAGAACTACGGTAAAAGCAGAAACTTTCAAGATTGAAATTGAGCGATCGACTTACCTAACTTGAGTTATACCTTCTCCTAGGAGCGAATCGCCGTTCGTTCCGATCCCTGTATAGTTGCGCTGAATCTGTAGCACAGTTTTCTGATCTACGCCCAGAAATGTTGCGAAAGAATGCGAGTAGGTGGCAATTTTTGCAAATAGTCAGTAGATCTGAAAGGAGACCTGGTTTCAGTTCAACCGGATAGGTTGGGTGTTAAGCTGCTGTCACTTTCTTCATACCCCATGAGCTCATCTATTACTCAAGACGTTTCGCTCTACGAACTTGCCCTCCAGTCTGAAGAGTCCCCAGCCCCTTTGCAAGTAAGCCCTGCGACTCTCAAATCTATTGTGAGTTCTGCGATTGACGTTCTGATCGAGCAAAAATTGCCAGCCACCCTTTGGATCAAGCTGCCGCGCGACGACGTTTGGCAAGCCGAAATTAAGCGCTACTGCGAATCCGCCCAGGTCCCTCATACGCTGTATCTCTTTAGAACTTCTAAAGATGAAGTTCTGAGTGCGACCTCTGCGATCGCCAATGGGCAGGGAGAAGCCTATCCGAATCAAGATTTCCCCAAAAGTGCCGAGGAAGCCGTCGATTTTTCCGCTGTTTCTCACTCGTCCTCGGCTTTAGTCACCTTGCAGTTAGCCGCCGAAAGCCAACTAAAACGGGAATATTTTCTGTTCTTTCTGTCTCCTCAATTTTCTGGCTTAGTATTGGCTCATCGGCCTCGCTCCTTGCGGCCTACCAAATCAGAGACTGCTACACCAACCAATGCATCTAAAGGTGGAACTGCCGAAAAAGCCACTACAGAAGAAGAGGGTTTAGAGAAAAAACAACCCCTCCTCGCCTGCTGCTCCTTTAACCCAACCACCCTGCAACAAGTTTTTTCAGGCATTAAGCAAGCCGTTACCGTCACCCAAACCCTACATTCTGAGTCCGCAATCGCCGCCTCTCATTTAGTTGGCAGTTGGGATCAACTCTTGCAGCAAGGACTTGCCCAACCAGTAGACTCCAACTTATTCAGCCGTTTTCTCACCAAACAAGTCCAACGCCAAGAAGAAGTTTGGCATCGCTCCACCATTTATCGGAAGCAGGCCGAATCCGCCGAAACATTGCAAGTCCAAAACGAAGAACTGCTTAATGCCTTGCGGCTCAAAGACGAATTTCTCAGCACCGTCGGTCAGGAACTGCGAACGCCCCTGACCAACATGAAAACGGCCCTCACCCTGCTCAACTCCCCCAGCCTCAAACCTGCTCAGCGACAACGCTACATGCAAGTCTTGAGCACAGAATGCGATCGCCAAGGCTCCCTGATTGCCAGCCTCCTCGACCTAGTACAACTCGATCGCGAAATCGAAAACTCCACCATGCAACCCGTTTCACTCGCCGAAATTGTGCCCGGAGTCGTCAGCACCTATCAGCCTCTAGCCCAAGAAAAAGGCATTATGCTGGCTTACACCGTGCCAGAAGAACTTCCCCTTGTCTCTTGCCTCAGCGCTTGGCTCAAGCAAATCGTGATTAACCTGCTGCACAACGGCATCAAATTCACCCCAAAATCAGGCCAAGTTTGGGTTCGAGCCAAACAACAGGGTGATTACGTCCAGCTAGAATTTCGCGACACAGGCATCGGCATCCCCACCAGCGAAATCCCCAAAATTTTCGATCGCTTCTACCGCGCCCGTCACGTCGCCGGAGAAGACCCCGGTGGTGCAGGCTTGGGCCTCACCATCGTCCAGCAAATCCTCCTCCGCTGCGGTGGTTCTATCTCTGTTAAAAGCAAACTCAGCGAAGGCTCAACCTTCAACGTCCTACTGCCAATTTATAGAGCGCCTGTGGAAGGAGGAAGGATGAGGGATGAAGGATAAAAAGGAGGAGCCGGGAAGTGAGGAGTGAGGAGTGAGGAGTTGCGAACCAAAAGCTACCAAAACCCGGACTCGAAACGCCCATACTAAATTTCGTTTGGAGGAGGTCTGGAGGACGCAACCGTCCTTCAGCGGAGGTTTGGGGGCGAGTGACCCCAAGGCTCGGTTTCCCAGAGCAACTTACCTACGAATGACTCACTTCCAAAGGCAAGAAAATCGTCATCACCTCCCCTTGTTGCGGCTTCTCCCGCACAATCAACTTGCCACCCAAAGCCTGAAACAAATTTTTCGTCACACCCAAACTCAAACTTAAGCTACCCGTCTCCGGCTGAAACATGAGTAACTGCCCAATCGACTTCAAAGCCGATCGCGCCGAATGGCTCGTATGAGTTGAGGGGTCAGTCTCTGGCTGCAACTCAGACTGCAACTGAAGCTTCAACTGGCTCCCCGCCAACATCACCTGCACCTGAATATGGCTACCTCCAGGCAAATTGCGAGTAAATCGCTCAATTAAGCTAGTCAGAGCCTGATCCAGCATGGTTGGATCACTCACCACCATCGGCATCTTCTGGGGCAGCAACACCTTCAGCGTCAGATTCCGCAGACTCGCTTGCTTCTCCCAACGCGGAATACTCTGCTGCAACACCTGGTCAATAGAAGTCGAAGCCAAAGCCACTGGAGGGCGCTTCACCGCCGACGTTTCTAACTCCACAGCTCGGAAAATCAGACCAAAGCGATCGATTTGTTCATTACATTCGCGATCGATAATTTCCAACCGCTTCAGCACCTCAGGCGCTAAGTCCTTCCGCTTCAGCAATAACCGGGTCAATGTGCGAATCGTCGTGAGCGGAGTTCTTACCTCATGTGCGATCGCCTGCAACAACTCCACATCCAAATTACTTTTCGGCTCCGCCATCACTTCAGCCGGAGCATGAACCTCCGAAGGCATTGGGGTTGTCGCCACACTAGCCATTGCCAACTCAGGAAATGGCTCCGCAACTAGATGAACCGTCTCAGAATTAAAAGTGTGAGTAGCTAGGCGAGAAGAATCTAATAGTTCTGCCTCTAAGTCAATTGGGTCTGGCAAATGTTGCAGCAACAGCTGACTAAACTGCATCACAGTTTTGTAATGCGGAGCTGTAGGCGCAAACTGAGCCACCAAAGCATCCAACCGTTCCACTTGGTGAGGACTGGTAAGTAAAGCGCGGGGCCGTAGCGATCGCCAAGCACTCTGCACCACCTCTGGGTCAAAAGAAAAACTGAAAGCGGGTTCGCCCGTTGCCTTTTCTCCCAACACCATCACTAAGCTAAACGCTGAGGTTAAAACCAAACAAAATTGTTCTGCCGCCAAGGGATCACCAGGCAACACAGGCAGAGCAGGGGTAGTTTCCAGAACCTCAGATACCTCTTGACTGGATGATGCGGGCGGCAGTTGAAATGGCATCCAAGCAAAGGCATCTAAAGCTTTAGGCGTGAACACCCAAGACGCTAAACGGGTATTGAGACTGGGTTGCGTCAGGATACAGGATGGCCCTGCGAGAATTAACCCTTGCTTGGCTTTGAGAGCTGAATGCTGCTTGCGGGGAGACTGAACCGTTGCTACAGGTTCTGCCAATTCTGGCAAGGTCGCTTCTAATAAGACGTTAAGGGCCGCGATCGCCCCCCACCATTCTCGCTCGGCCCGCACTCGTTGCCGCGCGATCGACACATGACTTCTACCCGCTTCAGCAGATATAACTGAAACCTCATGTGTCTCGCCATGTGTCTCACGGACAGACGTGGCACCGTTAGTTACCTCATTCGAGGCACTCTTGGCTAATACTTCACTTAAGCTTGGCAATAACCACTGATGCACAACTTTCTAGCCCCCCCAATGCAGTCACTCGTTATGGCACCGAGACTGCGAACACTGCTCAATTTCGCTCCATCTAGTACCAGGTTATCGGTATCAGCCGATCCGAGCTAGGCGTAGAACCGAACTCTTAGGTGTCAATCTCCGTTGCGCTGAGGATCTAGGTGGAGCTAATGGTTTTTGCTTCGCTGCTAAAATCACCTTGCTGGCTTATAGACACGCCTGAGTAGAGTGGCAGCATTGGTCCAAATAATTGCAAAATGGATGCAGTTTACTCATACCCCGCTCATCATGCCGACTTTGCTCACAGATGCCAAAAGCTTACTTTCTGACTTAGTTGCCCGCTACCGTTCCCAGGTAGATTATCTGGCCATCCGCTTAGAAGAGGCCGAAGGCACCGACATCCTGTTACGGGGAGACAAGATCGAAAGCTTGAGTGAAGGCATTTCGATTGGTGGGCAAGTTCGCGCCTGTCACAAAGGCGGCTGGGGCTTTGCCAGTTTCAATCGACTTTCAGGCCTGGCAGAGCAGATTGAAGAAGCGATCGCTGCCGCTCGTTTAGTGGGAGATGAAGAAACCATCTTGGCTCCTGTCAACCCAATTCAAGACACTTGCATCCTGCCGCTTACAGGCCAAGATCCTCGCCACGTTTCACTGAATGAGAAGAAAACGCTGTGCGAGTACTATGCGGGCATTCTGCGCTCAGTCGATCCTCAAATTACTACGATTTCTGTGCGCTATGGCGACAGCGCTCAACGTATCCTCTTCGCCACCTCTGAAGGCACCTTGATCGAACAGTCTTGGGTGGATATGGAGATGCGCTTTGCGGCTACTGCCCGCAACGGCGAAACAGTGCAAACAGGCCGCGAGACGACTGGCTCTCGCCGGGGTTATGAAGACTTGTTAGGGCTAGATGCTCAAGTTCGTAGCGCCGCACAACGCGCAGTAGATGCTTTAGCGTTGCAACCTGTAAAAGGCGGCACCTACACCGTTGTGATCGACCCCATTCTGTCAGGATTGTTTGTCCATGAAGCATTTGGGCATCTTTCAGAAGCAGATATGGCCTACGAAAATCCTGACATTCTGGAAGTCATGACCTTAGGCCGACGGTTCGGATCACCAGAGCTGCAAATCTTTGACGGAGCCCAGCCCCCAGGACATCGAGGCAGCTACTTCTACGATGACGAAGGCACACCAGCAACCACTACGCAGTTGATTCAGGATGGCGTCTTGGTAGGACGGCTGCATTCGCGTGAGACTGCGGGCAAGCTGGGCGAAGCTCCTACCGGGAATGCCCGCTGCCTTAACTACCACTACCCCCCGATTGTCCGCATGACCAATACTTGGATTGAGCGCGGTAAAACTCCCGTTGCCGACCTCTTCCAAGGCATCAAAGAAGGTGTTTATGCCCGCAACTGGTTAGGTGGCATGACGAATGGGGAAATGTTTACGTTTACGGCAGGGGAAGCCTGGATGATTCGGAACGGCGAAATTGCCGAACCCGTCAGAGACGTCACACTCTCTGGCAATGTGTTCACGACACTAGCAGACATTGAAGCGATCGGAGACGACTTCTATTGGGATGAATCGGGTGGCTGCGGCAAAGGAGGCCAAGGCGGTCTGCCTGTAGGCTGTGGAGGCCCTAGCTTGCGCCTACGCAACGTGGTTGTAGGTGGCGAAGCAGTCGAAGAGGAATAACCTAGCATTAGCAGAGCGCTTTCGTGCTCAAGCTCGCAGGTTTTCAGTTGAAGCGGATGCTCACAAAGGGGTTATGGCTGCAAGAGCCCAGATTTCCCTGGAGATGCTTGTCTAGATGCTGGTTCTGAGGCATCCGCTTGAGGAGTTTGTCGGGTTCCTGCGATCGCCCGATCTACCTGACTTAGTAAATCGTCCAAGGTCGAGGAGTTATCTAGCACGACATGAGCACAAGCTACCTTCTTTTCGATCGCCATCTGGCTATTGATTCTGGCTTGCACTTGCTCTAAGCTCAGGCGATCGCCTTCTGGGGAAGTTTTGGCATCTCGTTCTAGTAAACGCTCAACTTGCTGAACTGACGCACACTGAATCACCCACACCTCAGTGACCAGATCGGTCATGCGGGCTTCAAACAGCAAAGGTACTACCAGGACCACTGTGGGGTAAGCTTCTGCGGGTAGGGCTTGCAGTTGCGACTCCATGCGATCGCGCACGTACGGATGAATGCGCTGTTCCAACCACAATCGCTCGGCAGAGCTACTAAAGATAATCTTACCTAGGCGGCGACGATCAAGGTCTCCATTGGCTAATAAAATACCAACGCCATAACGTTCAACAATTTCTTGAAACACATCTGAGTCTGGGCCAACCGCTTCTCTAGCGTACAAATCGGCATCCAAAATGGGTAGCTGATAAGCAGAAGCTAGATAGTCAGAAACGGTCGTTTTGCCCATCCCAATTCCCCCAGTCAAACCAATTACCCGTTGGTCATGGCTTGGGATCTGGGAAGCAGATGGCTGGGTCAGCTTTAGATCTGTAGAGCCGCGCTGTTCACGAAGGGTGTTTAAGCTTTGACTCATATCGTGAACCCGTACACTTATGCAAAATGGTTGATTAAAGGCTTTTCGAGCCGTGGATCAGCACTCTAGGAAATTTTAACAAGTGAGATTGCCTAGAGAAATAAAACTTTGGCTCCCAATCAGCTTAAAGTTTCAGAGAGAAAATCAGCTGCCGCTTCTACCATCGCGATCGCATTTTCATACACCATGCGAGTCGGCCCCAAGACTCCTACACTACCAACGGGGACTGTGCCTCGGCGATAGGTGGCAGAAATCAGCGTACAAGTACGAATTGGTTCTAAGCGATTTTCAGCTCCAATCCGCACCGTCGCTTTTTTACCTACTGAGTCAGAATCAGGATATTCAAAAATTAAAGGCCATAGTTGATCTTGTTCTTCCTCTAATAAGTGAATAATGGTTTGAATCTGCTGCAATTCCGAAAATTCTGGATGGCGTAACACCTCTGAAACGCCACTGACCAAAATTTGGGTTGTGCGGGGTGATTGAGTTCGCCGCATCAAATCAGCTAGTGAAGCCCGCAAACCATCTGCATATTGTTCAAATTCTCGGCCCAGCTCGCTCCAGTCGAGCGAAGGCAATTCCGCCAGCGATCGCCCCCGCAGTTGATGATTCAAGAAATTGGATAAAATTTGCAACTCTCGCTCAACCAACTCTGGGTCTGCCAAGGCCTCCACTTGATTTTGAGCTGAGTCAGCTTGAGGCAGTTCCATCAAAACTGATTGGGTTTCATAAGCATCCGTCACCACAATCAGCATCACCTGCCTCGGCTCAATCTGCACGATTTGCAAATGGCGCAGTCGAGCCATGTTGGTCTGAGGCATCGTCACTAAAGTCACGTACCCACTCAGGGTTGCTAGAATTTGGGCCGCACCTCGGAGCAAAGCTTCAAAACTCCAGCTATCCGAGTTCAGGCGATCGCTAAACAGTTGATCGACTTGGCGAGCCAAAGTCTCGGAAGGAGTAATTAACTGATCAACATAAATGCGATAACCAGAATCGGAAGGAATCCGCCCTGCCGAAGTATGGGGTTGATAAAGCAGCCCCGCCTTTTCTAAATACCCCATCGCGTTGCGAATCGTGGCTGGGCTGACACTCAGGTTATATTCTTCTACCAAAGCTTTTGAACCCACAGGTTCTGCGGTCGCAATGTAGTGACGGACGGTTGCCCAAAGAACCCGTTGCTGTCGATCGGTGAGATTCACTTGTACAGGCATGAGATCGGTAGCTGAATTTAACTGAGCTTCAAATAGATTGTCAAAAAATAAATGATCAAGTTAAGAAGGTCTACAAAAAGGGATTTACTGTTAGTCTTCCGTCTTTCCCGTCTTGGTTGAGAGCCTTAAAACCAGTGATTAAACTGACGATCCGAGTAGTGACGAGACTCTGATTGGTACTGGGATGCCACCAACATAGCAGATGCTTGATTGTCTCTTTCGGACTGCTCCGTCAGTAGTAGCAAAAATAACCATCTTCCTGAGGCCTTGGAAGATCCTACTAGCTGCGATCGCTTCCAGCTTCTACTCAGTGACTATAGTCTATTAGTCCTCAATTGGGCAGCCTAAGTTCCTAACCAAGTAGTTGTCGTGTTACAGCTAGCACTTGCCATGAAGAGCAACGACTCGTAACCCAGAACGCTAGTAACGCGGAATTGATGAATCAACTAAAACAGCGTATGCTTCGATGCCACCCTCAACATTCTTGATATTGGTGAACCCCTGGCTAGCTAACCATTGACACATCTGTGCTGATCGCATCCCGTGGTGGCAAAGCACAATCGTTTCTGCCTGGGGGTCAAAGCGAGTTTGTACTTGCTCTGACCAAGCTGCATATTCACTGAGCGGCAAATTAGTAAAGCCGGAGATGTTGGCGATCGCAACTTCTTGCGGTTCTCGTACATCAACCAACTGCAAGCCATCAGGTGTTGCTAAACGTTTTGCCAGTTCCTCAACGCTCATTTGAGTAAAAGCTGGATTCGTAGATTGGTTGGTCATGAAATTGCCCGCTTGCTGGATTGCTCAGCCATAGACTCTAAACTGATTTTATCTGGGTTTAGAGCACTCTTGTCAGCTCAGTACTACCAGGTGCTAATGACGACTCAATACTTAACTCGTAGAGCAGAGGAATTCTAAGCGACAGAACGCTTGCCCAGCTTGTAGTGAACAAGGTTGCGTTCCTCGATTGGTGAGCTGCACCATGACTTCAGGAGTTTCTACGGCTCCAGCTTCATTGGTTTGTACTGTTGGTTCAAACCAAGCCACGGTTAGTTGATGTTGGCTGCGGAGCGCTTTGACTAGCTGGACTTGCACCGCAGAAGTCAAGCCCTTTAGTTGAAAGCCTAATTGACAAACGATGGTCTGTCCCGGTTCTAAAGTAATGCGATCGCAGCGTTTTGATACCCCTAGAGGCCCCTCTTGATAGGGTGCCTGCACCAAAAAATTCCGGGTTAGCCAGCATGCAACGACTGTGTTTGCTAAGTTTCCGGCAGCTTGCGGGGGGACCAAGGCAGGCGCAACCTTCACAACTGGAAAGCGCATTAAATGAGGTAGTTTTACTAAGTCAACTGCTGGCGTTCTACGAGTGGGCGTAGGTGATGCTGACCATACAACCCTGCTTTGAATCGTGGCTTCTCTTGAAGCTTTGGTCAAAGCAGATGCAGGAGCTTGAGCTATGCCAGGCAAGGAGCTAGACAACGGAGAGATAGATGCCTCAGCTTCTATAACGCTGGGTTGTTTAGCCAATTGAGAAGTCACTGGCTCAGCTTCTTCAAACACGTCAATGAGCACTAGATCGCTGAGAGTAGCAGATTCATCAACGGGTGGTTCTACAAGCAAAGGACGAACCGAACGAGGGGTCACCTTGGGCAAATCTCGCTCTAAAGTTTCAGAAAAAGCAGTAACTCTTTGCCCAGCGATTTCTGGAACAGGCTTCTCGGTAGCCCAACCAAAAGGAGAGCGTTTGCGGGTGCTGGCAGACTTGTGTAGAGAGGGATGGTTGAGCTTGGGGTCTTGGCGGCGACGCTCTTTGATGTATTGCTGCACGATGGTCTGGCGGTTACGCATGTAGTCTGCCCAGAAGCCAGGTTGGATCTCATCCATCGTCTGAGCGAGGGACCAAATCTCTAACGTCATCATGTTGTAGAACGTTTGGTCGGCCTTTTGGAGTTCCTGAACCCAACTTGCAACGTTGCGGCTCGAATTGAGCGGGCTGCTGTCCAGAGTACTAACAGAACTCAACCCCATCATTTGCGATCGCCTCTAATACTTGGGACTATCCTACCCAACTATCCCAGCATAAAAAGACACAGGCATATCTGTTTTATCAAGCCTTTACAGATTTTTTTTAGATTGTGTAACTAGTGCAAACCAGGTCAAAGTACCTAATTCCAGAAATCCAGCTCTAGAAGCAAGTCTTGACCAAAAAAGGTGTCAAGCTAGGTAAGGCTCTAGTTAGGAAGTGGCATTAATCAACTTCATATGGCTCATTTGGGGTCGAGCTGTAGTCTTACGGTACAGAGCACTATGAGGTAGAACCCGCAGCACCTCGGTAATCGTCGTCGCTCCTGTGGTTACTTTTTCGATCGCAGCAAGGCGGAAAGAAGCAAAATTGATCTCGCTCAAATGCCGATGCAATTGCGTCATCGTTCCTTCATAGATAATTTGCCGTACCGCATCATCCACATCCAGCAACTCAATAATCGCCTCTCGGCCCATAAAACCGGAATTAAAGCATTTTTGGCAGCCTCGGCCCTTACGCCATAACTCTGGGGAGGCTTCTTCTAGGTTTAGGCCGAGCACTTTCAAGTCTGCTTCTGTAGGGGTATAGGGTTCAGTACAGTGAGGGCAGATTCGGCGTACCAAGCGCTGGGCCACAATGCCGAGTAAAGCATCACTAATTAAGCCTGGGTCAGGACCAATATCTTTTAAGCGGGGGATGGCACTGGCCGCGTCATTGGTGTGCAGCGTTGTCAGGACTAAGTGACCTGTCAAAGCCGCGCGAATTCCTGTCTCTGCCGTTTCACTGTCGCGAATCTCCCCCAACATAATGATGTCTGGGTCTTGACGCAGAATGGCTCGCAGCCCAGCCGCGAAGGTCATGCCTGCGGGTTCATGCACTTGAGTTTGCGTGATGCGTGGCAACACATATTCAACTGGGTCTTCAACTGTGATCACATTGACGAATTCTGTGGCTACCACTTGCAAGCTGGTGTAGAGCGTACTGGTCTTTCCCGAACCTGTAGGACCTGTGAAAATCACCATGCCTTGGGGTTGTTGGAGCCAGTTTTTGTAGATAGCCAAGGTTTTTTCAGTAAAACCCAGTTCGTCAATGCTAGAGAAGGGATTTTGGCGCGGTAGCAGACGAATGACGGCTTTTTCTCCACCAATACAAGGCAGCGTGCTAACTCGCATGTCTAAGCCCAAGTCGGAGTCTTGACCAGAGGCATATTTTTCGCCCATTCTGGCATCTTGAGGGCGACGGCTCTCCGCGATGTCCATATCCGCCATGACCTTCAACGCTACGATCGCCCGACGACTAATTTCTAAGGGCAGCGTAGTAATATCGCGCAGAATGCCATCAATGCGATACCGCACTCGTAACCCTTCTGGTGTGGGTTCTAGGTGAATGTCGCTGGCTCGGTTGCGTAAAGCCCCGGAAATAATGGTACGAATCCGACTGATTTGGTCTACTGCTTTAGAAAGGTAGAGTTCGGTGACTTCCCCAATATTTTCTTGGTCTTGTTCCCCAGTGAGGGGATTCACCAGCGGTGTTGAGCTGATGCGGTTGTTATCTAGGTTTTGGCTGTGGAACCAGTTGCGATAGCTTTTATCGGAAATTGGAATAATTTTGATTTCAGTGAAGGTGCGATCGCTGAGCTTTCTAATTTCCTCTAAGGGCAAGGCGATCGGACTGCCTAAGAAGTAGCAGTTACGCCACAACAACAGCGGAATCACGGGCGGTAAAGTACCGCGATCGGGAAACTCGCGCAAAAAGCGATAGCTCACTTCTCGATCGAGCAATTCCAGCCTAACGCCACCCTGAGCATCCACTAGTAGCTGTAGTGCTTCTTCGCAAGTAATTTCCCGGTTCTTTAGCTGATGCCAAGCGGATAGGGAAGCAAAAGGTGTCTGCATAATTTTTTATACGTTAAGCACTTATGAATGGATGCATTAGAGGAATCAGCGATCGCTCATTGAGCTTAGCTTTACTTAGCAAAGCAGCTTACCGTAGCTGAGCAGCACCAAGCAGTCATCTCCACAACACTAGAATTAATTTATACGAGTCTTATACCTAGCTTAATGTTCTGATGAGGGCGGCGTTGAGTCTGCGTCTGCATGAGCCTGTTTATGCCGAAGAAATTGTTTGAGTGCTGTTTGGCGGTGGCTCATGAAGCGAGTCCAAAATCCTGGCAGTAGCCCATCCATCGTTTTCGCAATCGACCACACCTCCATTGCCATCAGGTTGTAGAACGAGCGATCGGACTTTTGCAATACTTCTAGCCATTGCTCAAAATCCATTTGAGCCATCAATTCTGGGCTATCTTCCTTCTCTACTTCGGGCGGTGGGTCAAACTGCTGAAAATCAGGCTCTGACATGGCGATCGCCTCTGAATCACGCTCAAGTTTGGCAAAAACTTTGACACTTAGGTGCCCTAGACTGATTCCTACCCTAGCAAGCATTTTCAGGAAAACAGCCGTCGCGAGATTAGTCTTTGGTCTCAGAATGCCCAGATTTATGGCTTGATGGATAATGATCTTGGAATAATGATCCTGGATTGTTTTTCGCTCAATAGCCCTCAAGCAGCGTCTAAATTCACCATGAAGCTCCGCTCATTTTTCTCGGTTCTGGTCGCCAGTGTTCTGGTGCTGCTCTTGGTCGGTGCCAGCGGCTTTTACTGGCTTACAGCTCGCAGTCCCCTTGCACTCTTGCGAGGCGGATCGACAGATGGTCCCGCAGCAGCCATGTTTGTACCCAAACAAGCCCCAGCCGTGGTGTCTTTGTTGGTGAATCCAGAGCGCTTAGAGGCGTTTCGCCAAGTCATTGCAGCTCCGGGTGCCCGCCGTCAGTCTAGAGCTGAAATCGAGCAACTGAAGCAGAGTTTGCTCGCGAATACAGGTCTCGATTACAAGCAAGACGTGGAGCCTTGGCTAGGCGATGAAATCACTCTCGCCTTGACCTCGCCTGATGTCGATCGCGATGCTCAGACTGGGCAACAACCCGGTTACTTACTAGCGATCGCCACTCAAAATCCAGAACGTAGCCGTGAGTTCTTGCAGTTGTTTTGGCAGAAACGGGTAGCGGCTGGCACCAGGTTGATGTTCGAGCAGTACAAAGGCGTCAAGCTGATTTACAGCCAACCCGAACCCCCAGTAGAGCCACAAAAGCCAGAAACTAAGCGTAAAAAAAATAAGCAACAAGAACCTGATACAGTGCTCACGGCTCAACCTGCAACCACTCTGGCAACCGCTGTGGTAGGCGATCGCTTTGTGTTGTTTGCCAATCAACCGAAGGTGTTGCGAGATGCAATCAACAACGTGCAAGCGGCGGAGCTAGGTTTAGGAAGTTCCCCTGCCTATCAGCAAGCGTTACAGAACTTCAAGGAACGACAAATTGGCTTAGTGTTTCTCAACTTGCCTCAGTTGGCGGCTTGGTCGAGCAAGGGAACGGCAGATGCTACGACTGAAGCGAGCAATTTGTACGAAAGTGTCGCGCTCGGTCTAGGGTTGAGCCGCAAAGGGCTCTTGGCTGAAACGGCTTTCTTGGCCGCACCAGGGCAAACCTTACCAGCGGCCACTCCTACGCTATCTAAACCAACGGGGGCTTTGGCGTATATTCCTGCCAGTAGTCCCGTGGTGGCAGCAGGTACAGACTTAGAACAGTTCTGGACGCAAATTTCTGATGGGATATCGGGCTACGGGGCGGTGGCTCAATTGATTAATCAGCCGCTCAACAACCTACGAAACGCTTGGCAGTTGGATCTCCCCCAAGACATTTTTAGTTGGGTAAAAGGGGAATATGCTGTGGCCTTGCTGCCACGTCCAGAACAGCAGCCCGATTGGGTTTTTGTCACTGAAAGAACCGAAGCAGCCACGACCGCGATCGCCAACCTAGATACGCTTGCCAAGGACAAAGGCTTCAGCGTCGGACCGCTAACTTTAGCCGATCGCCCTGTTTCTGCTTGGACTAAATTAGGTTCAACTCCTCTCAAAGCTGCAAGCAAAACTACTACTGAAGGCAACTCCGCTTCGCTTGCCAATGTGATTGCCGCTGAAGTCGAGGGGGTACATGCCACAGTGGGCAACTACGAAATCTTTGCTACTTCTGTATCAGCGATGGAGCAAGCCCTACAAGCTACCAAAGATTCTTTAGTAGATAGCCCTGGCTTCAAGGCAGCGATCGCAGCTCTTCCTAAAGACAACGATGGCTACCTATATCTAGATTGGGTGAACAGCCGCTCGATTCTAGAACAACAGCTTCCGTTCTTGCGTCTCGTGGAGCTAGCGAGTCAGCCGTTCTGGAACCAGTTGCGATCGCTCACCGTTACCAGCCTAGGAGGAGAATCTGGAGTGCGACGGAGTGAAGTCTTTCTCAACTTGAGCGCAAGTGACAAAGCTTAAGTAAAAGCTTAGATACTAAGGATGCTATCAAGCTTGAGACTCGCTAGGATCAAAGGAGGAGATCACTCTCCCCGCTACTGAAGAAAGCGGACTTTACTCCTTCGGGAGGTTTGCATGGTCAAGTTTGTATTGCGATCGCTGGTAGGCATCCTCGTACTTGTGATTGATACGTTCTACCGCGATCGCCCCTACCAGCGCTTCTACGTTTTAGAAACCGTTGCGCGCGTTCCCTACTTCTCCTATCTCTCAGTCCTACACCTTTACGAAACGCTGGGTTGGTGGCGCAAGGCCGATTGGCTCAAGGTGCATTTCGCTGAAGCCTGGAATGAACTCCACCACTTGCTGATTATGGAATCCTTGGGTGGCAACCGTTGGTGGATTGATCGGTTCTTTGCCCAGCACACCGCTCTAATGTACTACTGGGTGATGGTGGGTCTGTATATGGTCTCGCCGAGGTCAGCCTACTACATGATGGAGCAGATTGAAGGGCACGCCTTCCACACCTATGACCAGTTTGTCGCTACCAATCAAGCCGAGCTACAAGCTCAACCTGCTCCTGCCATTGCGATCGCCTACTACCGCGATGGCGACCTCTACATGTTTGATGAGTTCCAGACCTGCACGAAGCCAGAGTCTCGACGGCCCTCTGTAGATAACCTCTACGATGTCTTCGTCAATATTCGCGACGACGAAGCCGAGCACGTCAAAACAATGGTGGCTTGCCAGCAACCTGATGCTCAAACGGCTTTGAAGAGCCCCCACAATCTAGAAGTGATTCAGTTGCCTCTAGAAGTGGAACTGGTATTACCTACTACTCCTGCACCTGTCACTACCGTTGAGGGCTAACCCCCTCTCTCTAACCCTCTCCCCCAGGGAGAAGGAACTAGATTCTTGCTATCTCTAAACAGGAAGTGAGGTCAGATTTTGAGGCTGCGTAGGCAGCCTTTGTTTTTGTAGCCGCGACTTTAGTCGTCAGGCTTAGTTACTTTGGTTTCGCCTTGGTCTTAGCTGGGCTTGATGGCTTGAAATAGGTTTTATATATTTCATGAGCAATCGGCACGGCTGAGACAGCACCAAATCCGCCATTCTCCACCACCACCGCGATCGCAATTTGCGGATCTTTCACTGGGCCATAACCCACATACACCGCGTTATCTTCCTGCCCTGGCACTTCTGCTGTCCCCGTCTTGCCCGCAGTTAGTGGAATGGAGCCATCGTTGAGTTGCTTTGCGGTTCCCTGTTGTACTACCGCAACTAAGCCATTGCGGACTGTGGCGATGGTACTGGGAGACAAGCCCACTTTCGCTGGCTGAGTCGCTGGGGTATTCGTTTGGGAGGCTAACAAGTGGGGCTTGACTCGCGATCCTCCATTGGCGATCGCTGAATACATCACCGCCATCTCCACGGGTGTTGCTTGGACCAAACCTTGCCCAATTGACATACTCACCGTGTCGCCAGCATACCAAGGCTCGCCATAGAGCTTTTCTTTTTGGGCTGGCGTAGGAGCCGCACCGTAGCCTGCCTTCTCAAAACCCAACACCTCAGTCTCACCAACTCCCAAGCGGTGCGCCCATTTAGAAATCTGCTCTGGCCCTGCGGATAAACCCATTTGGTAGAAAAAGGTATTACTGCTAACCGCAAAGGCTTCTCGAAAGCCAATCACACCGTAGCCGCTACCATGCTCGTGGAATTGGAAACCGCCCACTGTGATGTAGGACGAACTAACCAGAGTTGAATCTGGCGAGAACTTACCCGATTCCAAACCCGCCACTGCCGTCACTAGCTTAAACGTGCTACCGGGTGGATATCCCTGAAAAGCGCGATTCAGAAACGGTTTATCTTCCCCCTGCAATCGGTCCCACTCCTTCGAGGCGACTCTACGGGTAAAAATATTGGGGTCGAAGGTAGGACCACTCGCCATCGCCAACACTGCCCCTGTTTTCACATCCAGCGCTACCACAGCCCCCCGCCGCTTGTTCAGCGCTTTCTCTGCTGCTTTTTGCAACTCTAAGTCCAGGGTCAGCTTTACAGATGAACCTGCTTTGGTAGGAGAATTGCCTAGTAAACGCAGTTCCTTACCGCCTGCGTCAACTTCAATCAAACGGCCTCCCCAAACACCCTGCAACTGAGATTGCAATAAGCGCTCCAAACCCATTTGGCCCACAATCATGCCCATCGGGTACTCAGGGTGAGCCTTCAGGTCATCTGCGGTCGCCTCACCGATATATCCCAACGCGTGAGCACCCAGATCGCCGTTGGGGTAGTTACGCGCTGATTCAGGTCGAATTTCTAGACCTGGCAACTCTCCAATTTGCTCTGCGAGTCTGGTAAAGGCATTAGGGCTAAGGTTTTGGCTGATGCGGACAGGCATGGCTGAGTGATAGCCCACATCTTGGAGTTTTTTCAAGATCTCAGCAGCCGGAACATTCAAAATGGGTCCTAGCTGAGTTGCCCATTGTTGCCAC
Organism: Trichocoleus sp. FACHB-591; assembly: GCF_014695845.1. Classification (NCBI taxonomy): domain Bacteria; kingdom Bacillati; phylum Cyanobacteriota; class Cyanophyceae; order Leptolyngbyales; family Trichocoleusaceae; genus Trichocoleus; species Trichocoleus sp. FACHB-591. Next base: position 306,279 of record NZ_JACJPA010000121.1, on the reverse strand, counting down.
TGAGCCTGGGTTTGGTATCTGGGCCAAAGGTAAACAGCCCGAGAGACTCGGTTAGCCGCCAGCAATTTTCCCTTACGGTCTAGCAGATTGCCTCGATCGGCGGGGATCGGAATCAAGCGAATGCGGTTTTGATCGGCCAATTGGCGATTTTGTTGCCCTTGAATCAACTGGAGTTGAACCAAGCGCAACATACAGGCTGACAGTAAAGATGTCATCACCAGAGTCAACAAAATTCCACGACTGGTGCGCTCTTGAATATTGTTGACGAAGCGAGTTGCAGAGGATGAAGAAAAGGAAAGTCCGGTAGCCATCTTGCCTGAACTAAATCGGTTGTTGGGGAATCGATGCGAAAATTAAAACAACGTTGGAACTGCCACAGAGCTACACAGGCCAACTAGGAAGGCGATCGCTCATCTTGGACTGATCCTGCTCCCTGTCAACTTCCAGAATCCGAAGTGGCTCATCCGGAATTTTGCTAATAAATCGTGCTTGAGAGTTAGCGCAAAACTAAGGTTGTTAGTAGCGCCTAAGCTGCTACTTTAGAAAACCTAAAATTTACTCTTACCCATCGGCTGGAGCCAGCGTCAATCATTGTGCCTCAGCGCATCTGTCAGCGGGTCGAAAGGATGGAGTCAGGAATAGTTCGCACTTCAGATGTAGGGATGCCGAAAGGATTTTGACTATTTTGAGAGCTATGTGGGAAAACTAAACACAGGGAATCCAGCTAACTTGGTAGACTCCTCTTAGTTGTACGAAAATCACTAACCTCTAGTTCCATATTGGGATTTAATTATGAGTCCTGTGCTTAAAGTAATTCAGCCTGTCGGTATTCTTGATGGTACGCAAGTCAATCATCTCCGTCAGGAAATTAATAACGCTGTAACAGCAAGTACAGATATTGTCTTAATTGATTTAGAAAATGTTACGTTTATGGACAGCTCTGGCTTAGGAGCTTTAGTCATTGCGCTGAAGAGTGTCCGTTCGGCTGGGGGTAAGCTCTTTCTTTGCTCGATCAATGACCAAGTCAAGATGCTGTTTCAATTAACGAGCATGGATCGAGTCTTTGAGATTTTTCCGAATCGAGCTGAGTTTAATCAGGCAGTTTTATTGCCTAATTAGATAATCAATTAAGCAGCATGATCTTTAGGGAGAGCCTTGAGCGAAACTAACTTGAAGCAACGATAAGTCGTCATCAAATGTTTCTTTCGCACCCATCGCTCGAACTGAGGATAAGACTGTGTCTAAATTGATATTGTTGGCCTGACTCAAGTCGCTTAGTAAGCCAACGAAACCATCTAAAGTCCAAGTTTCACCATCAGGCTGATTAATTTCATAAATGCCATCGCTAAAAATGTAAAGGCTACTTCCAGCCTCGACTTCGCAGCGATCGCTCACATATTGAGCATCAGAAAACATACCAATTGGTAGACCTGCTGTTTTCAAACGTTTAACTTTGGTTGTAGCGGCAGCTTCGCCTGAAATTAAGATAGCTGGAGGATGGCCTGCACTCGCGTAAACCAATTGCCGCTTCGTTTTGTTATAAACACCGTACCAAATGGTGAAATACCGTTCGTTGTGCCCACTCATTTGGAAGGTTTCATTTAACCCGGTCAGCACTCGATCGGGCAAGTAGAAGTTGACACCTGGCAAAGATTGCGATCGCAATAAATTGAGCACCGAGATTGAAGGTAGAGCCGACCCTAGACCATGACCCGATACATCTAATAAATAAATTGCTAAATAATCGGGGTCCAACCAAAAATAGTCGAAACAGTCACCGCCTAATTGTCTAGAAGGAATAAAACAGGTATTGATCGCAGGAGGTCCGAGAAAAGGAGGGGGCAATAGCGATCGCACATAATCAGCTGCTTCCGCTAGTTCAGCTTCCAGAAGTTGCTTCTGGGTCTGTAGGTCTTGAGTGAGCTGATGCAAGCGTAATCCCGCTCTTACTCTTGCCTTCAACTCGTTCATTTCAATCGGTTTGGAGAGAAAGTCATCGGCACCGGAATCTAACCCTCTCACCCGATCCTCGACTTCCCCGCGAGAAGTCAACAAAATAAAAAAGGTTGTAGACAAATCTGGGTTCGCCTTCACCTGGCGACAGACTTCTAACCCGTCTCGTCCTGGCATCATCCAATCGCAAATGATGAGAGCCGGACGAAGTTGCGAAGCTAGCTCACTTCCTTCTTCACCATTGCGTGCTAAAGCTACCTCATAACCTTGTTTTTGCAAATTTCTCATTAAAACTAATCGAATTACAGGATCGTCATCTATGACTAAAATTCGAGGCATGGGATATAGAAGTTATTGATATTTCTAGAATGTGATGAAGGAAGTTAAGGTGCAATGAATAGAAACACGATTAGAAACAATAAGTTACTGACACCAAGGGAGTAAATCACAGCTCCACAACAAACTTTTCAATATTATGACAACATTCTTATGCCATCACAAATTTACAGCTACTTACTACTAGGCTATCGGTTCTAAGAGGTCTAAAGTGCACCAGAAACATCACTTACGCGTCAATACAGATCTCAACGAGCTAGTTCAAGTTCTCTCTTGGTTCGAGACATTCAATCAACCTCATATTCCTAAATTAGTTTGGTTACAGTGCCAAACTGCTCTAGCAGAAGGGCTCACGAATGCCATTCGACATGCTCATAAACATCAACCTTTAGAAACTCCTATTGATATTGAAGTTAGTTCGTCTGCTAATACTTTAGAGATTCGAATTTGGGATTGCGGTCCACCTTTTGACTTCAATGCCAAGCTGGAACAGGTTGATGACAAAGTTGACTTTGATTCTTCTAGTGGTCGTGGATTACAAATTTTAAAGTCAGTTGCGGATAAGCTCAGCTACAGCTCTACGGAGGACAAGCGCAACTGCCTCCTAATTGTAAAACACTATGCAGCCAACGAAATTTGAAGCTTTTCTAAAAGTACTAGAAATTTAAACTTACTAAGTTTAAATTTATTAAGTCAGGAAGGGGTTTCAAGGCAGTTTTTACTTCACTTACTAAAAATTGTCAACATTAAACGAATACAGTTCACAGAAATAACAAAATCTATCGCTTTCTCCTCACTAACTATTCTTTTGGACAAATTTTTCTATTGAGGTCAAAGCCTGCTCAATTTCGGTCAGAAGCTGGGCAGTTCCTTCTAGTTTTTGCCGACGTGCTTGCTGTTCTATCTCCGCTGCTGCTGCCTGCATTGTTTTGGCTCCTACATTGGCGCTAGCACCTTTAATATGGTGAGCGGCCTGCTCAACTTCCCAATAATTGCTTTCCGCGATCGCTGTTGTAACTGCCTTTAAATGCACTTGAGCATCTTCAACAAAGACAGTTAACAACTCTAGTTCAAATTCGTAACTATCATCAGACATTTGATGGAGATGTTCCCAATCCAACGGTGGGTTTGAGCCATCCTGATCAGGTGAAACTGCTGGGGCTGGGTGCTCTAGCGGCACCTCTGAGGTTAGCCCTTGACTCCGCGCCGTGAAAATCTTTTGGCTCCATTGCTCTAGCTTGAGCGCCAATTCATCTTTACGAACAGGCTTGCTCAAAACATCATTCATCCCCACCGCCAAGCATCTAGATTGCTCCTGTGGTGTGTTGTCCGCGTTCATTCCTAGCACTACTACGGGCAAGGGGCGATCGCCTACAGCATCTACTTCTAAGCGACGAATTGCTTCAGTCAAAGCATAGCCATCCATACCTGGCATTTCACAGTTAGTCAGTATGAGGTCGTAGTCAGACTCAGCCATGCGCGCTAGCGCCTCTTGGCCACTAGCGCTCACATCAGCTAGGTAGCCCAAGCTTTTGAGCTGGTACAAAGTGACTTTTTGATTAACTGGATTATCTTCAACCAGTAAAACTTTTAAGCTGGAGTCATTATTCATATTAATTTTTGAGCGAGATATCTAGAAACTTTTCAGTATACCTAAAGCTTTTTTGAATGTTTCTAGGATAGGCCATGAATGCATAGACCTTGGTTTGCTAGCCATCTTTCTTGAGAGTGCCTGACTCGCAGCTAGAAACATATCAGCAGAACCGTAGTTTAGAGTCTGCACCCTAGGTCATTATAGTTAAAATTGATACATAAACTGATAAATTAATTACTGAGGAGCAAATTCCGCTACAGTGAGTTTGTAGGCCTTTTGACTCAATCTCCTAGAAACCAAGCGGCTAAGGCTACAAAGAATATCAAGCCAAGCCAGTGAGGAACTTGTATTAGGCTCAAGGTTCCTAGAGGCAGCAACACCAATGCATTTGCCAGTAGCAAACCAGCAAATACCAGGGTCACGATAATAATTGCGAGCATAGTCTATCCGATGGCATGAGCAGGGCACTTGAGTGATCAATGCTTCGTCACTATTTAAGTAGCTTCGGTAATCTGCACACTTAAATTTATTAGGGTTATATGAGAGGACGTTGCTATGTCAATTTCAACTGCATTTAAATTCACAACCTTAGGCTGCTTTATCTTACTAAGTGCTGCAAAAGTAGTGCCTGTTTTAGCGGAATCAGCTAACTTTCGCACCTTAAATCTTTCTCCTGGCTTCTCGCGTGCCGCTGGAACTGCACGAGGCTTCACAGGGGGCTCTTATTCTTTACCTTCGATTGCTAACAGCGATCGCGAGGGAAAGCGTTGCTTGGGATTTGGCGATACCCAGCCTGATCACATTATGGTGTTGCAAAAGGATTTTTCGCGGCTACAGCTCCAAGTAGATACTCAAGGTAAAGACACCACCTTAGTTGTGAAAGGGCCGAATAACACTATTTTGTGTGGAGATGATACAGGCTCCAATAAGGATGCTAGCGTCAGTCAGGCAAAGTGGTCTGCTGGTACCTATGAGATTTGGGTAGGTACTTTTGATGCAGGCGCAAGGTGGAAATATACACTCACAGCGCAACAATAAGTTGGGACTAGTTTCAAAGCGACATCAGGGACACTAAGGTTATGGGAACCACGCAGCGAAGAACCCTAGGAACGCTAAGATAGTGAGTGGCCTGTCTTGCCAATGAGGGTGACACTCGTGCTAGCAACCCTAATCACTGACTTCCGCATTATTTTTGAGCGTGACCCAGCGGCTCGTAACTGGTTGGAAGTTTTATTTTGCTATCCAGGCCTGCAAGCATTACTTTTTCATCGACCAGCTCATTGGCTATATAAGCTTGGAATTCCGTTCTTTCCCCGGTTAATCTCTCACCTGGCGCGTTTTCTGACGGGAATTGAGATTCACCCAGGCGCGATGATTGGTAAGGGCGTTTTTATTGACCACGGTATGGGAGTAGTGGTCGGTGAAACGGCGATCGTAGGGGATTACGCCTTAATCTACCAAGGCGTAACGCTAGGGGGTACAGGGAAGGAAAGTGGCAAACGTCACCCAACTCTGGGCGAAAACGTAGTCGTAGGAGCAGGTGCTAAAGTTTTAGGCAACATCCAAGTCGGTAGCAATGTCCGAATTGGGGCGGGTTCTGTAGTGTTGCGGGATGTGCCTTCAGATTGCACGGTCGTTGGCGTTCCAGGTCGAGTTGTCTACCGGGCTGGTGAGCGTGTTGGGCCACTAGAGCATGGCCGCTTGCCAGACTCTGAAGCCGAAGTCATTCGAGCTTTGGTCGATCGCATTGAACTCATGGAGCAACAGTTGCAACTGCTGCAAGGTCGGCAATCTTTGACAAATAGCTATTACCGCGAAGCAAGTGAGCCAAATTACGCGATCGCTGTCCCTGTTAGTTGCTCCAATGCTGCTGAGCCAGAGCAGTCCAATCAAGAGACGGAACCTGAAGTCAGTCAGACTTCACCTAGCTGCCGATTACGCGACAAGGTAATTGAGCAGTTTTTGGATGGCGGCGGTATCTAACAAAGGAGTTGCTTAGGGGTTGATCGCCTGAGCAGACCAGACTTGATTTTGGTCGCGCTGGTAGAGACAACGGTTTTGGGGTTCTCCGCGCAGCTCTAGATGATCTACTCGCTCTGGTTCTAGGAGCAGTAAGCAAAAGTATGGCAATGGCTCTGTATTGTCGGGGGGCTGAGGTGCAAATGCAGCGGCAGCGGCCCTTGGCTCTCCGGGTGTGGGCCAAGCGAATTGTAGACGCGCTGCATCAGAAAGCTCTTGCCACGCGGTTTTTCGTGTTTGTTGTAGTGCTGAGTCCGGATCAGTAGCGCGGATTAAGATGAGAGTCCCCGCAATCCGAAACTGCTCCCTAGTTTTGATGAAATACCAGCAGGCTTCTGCTTTGGGGTTCTGCTCAATTTGCTCTGTCTTCTCGCTTCGAGTATCAGTCACAAACTTCAATTGGTCCGTGTCATCCAAAAAGCCCCGAAACACTACGGTACGGTTGGCAGGTTGACCGTTGATTTGAATGGTGGCCAATTGTAAGAAACGAGCCTCAGGCTGACTACGGTTGCGATGTAAGGCACGAGAGAGGGGCGATCGCCAAGGCGCAAGAGACATCACAAGCTTTCTAACGCGACTTTAAGATTTCAAGTATTGCAGAGATTCAAGATCTGCACCGCACTCCCAACTGAAGTTCAACCGATATATACTAATGTGCTCTGCTTGAAGCTCTTTTAGCAGCAAAACACTACTAATAGTACAAGCTTCTGTTTACTCCAATTCCTTAACGCTACATCTGTAATATATTTGGCTCACAACAGCGAGACTTTATCTATGGTTCAAGATCTAGAAAAGGTACGTCTAACTAGCCAGTATCCTGAAACTACTCCTTCGGCTGATTCTGCATTTTGCAAGTCTTACAGCCATCACGACGACAAAGTGCTGCGTAAGCTGAAGACCAATGTCTGCAAAATCGTTAAATACGCCTCTAAACTGTCAAAAATAGATTTCCAAACCGAGGAGGTTACTAAACCTCTGGTGCATTACTCCAACGGGATCATCTTTGAAGCATTAGGAGAAGCTGGTCACAAACCAAACGACTGGAACCTAACGATCAGCCTGAATTTAGAGGTTATTGAGCGCTTGATTGAGCAAATACCAAAACAATTACTAGATAAAGCTCTTTTAGTTTTTCTATGCCATGAATCATCACACATCTCTCAAAATCTTAAGCGGTATGAAGATGTCCAACGAATGAAAGATGTTGATCTCGACCTTGGGCGGAAACGCATGGGAGAGCTAGATCTGAGAAGCGATTTTTTAGCTACTCATACTCTTAGCTGTTTCTTCTCGAAAAGCATTTATAACACTGCATACATTGAGGAGTTCTATAACATTTGGACCAAGGTAGGCAGAGCAATGCTCAATGCTTTTCCTTGTAGTAAAAGAGAAGATAAACAGCAGAGAGTTTTTGGATATTTGTTGATGTCTAACCTTATCAGCGACGCATACATAAACGATCGTCCTTTGGGATTCAACGCAGAATTATGGCCTGTGTGGAAACCTTCTCTAGACTGGCTATCTATCTACAGCAATGGAAAACCGTTTGTTGCAGGCAGTCCTATTGAGCCAGCTCTAATGGAAAAAGTTTTAACTAACATCTCAGCAGGGGAGTATGACGTAGCTGCTGCGGGGATAAGAGAATTGTGGGATTACTTACCACGACGCTAATCTCAATCTCCCTAGCTTTTACAGATTTAGTGATCTATAGTGTTGACTCCACTAACTGAGACACTATATACAGGTATCAACGAGATTTTATTTATGGTTCAAGATCTAGAACGGGTACGCCCAACTAGCCAGTTTCCTGAAACAGCACCCACGGCTAACGCAGTTTTCTTCAGGACTTATAGCCGTAGAACCGACGGTCGGCGTGAAACCTGGGAACAAGTCTGCGATCGCACAATTGAAGGCATCGCTAAACTGGGTAAGCTCACCGACGCCGAAGTAGATTTGCTGCGACGGATGCAGTACCAGATTAAAAGCTTGCCATCCGGTCGTTGGCTGTGGATTGGGGGCACCGACTGGATCGAAAAACCAGAAAACTTTTCCGGCGCTTATAACTGCACCAGCACCAACGTGATTGACTGGCGAGCCTTTGGCTTAATGATGGATCTCGCCATGCAAGGCTGCGGCACAGGTGCCATTTTAGAACCCAAATATATCAACCGTTTACCGGCCATCCGCAACCGCTTAAATGTCACCGTTGCAGGCGAAATCGGCACCACTCCCGCCGAGCAGCGCCGTGCCACTACAGAAGTCAAGATTGAAGGCAACCAAGTTCAAATCAACGTAGGGGACAGTCGTCAAGGTTGGGTGAAGTCCTATCAGTCTTTGCTCGAACTTTCTAGCAGCGATCGCTTCTCTGGTGAAGTCCAAGTAGTCGTAAATCTGAGCGATGTCCGTCCGGCGGGCGAAACCTTAAAAGGTTTTGGTGGTGTTGCAAACCCGATCAAGCTCCCCGAACTCTACGATCGCTGCGCCACGATCTTAAATCGCGCCGTAGGTCGCCAGTTAAACTCGGTCGAATGCTGCCTACTGATTGATGCCGCCGCTGTCACGATTGTCGCCGGAAACATTAGGCGCAGTGCGGGTATGCGTCAAGGGGATAGCGATGATGCAGAATTTGCGACAGCCAAGGATAACCTGTGGCAGCAAGATGCAGAAGGCAATTGGCGGATTGACCCGGAACGGGATGCTCTGCGAATGGCAAACCATACCAGAGTGTTTCACCGCCAACCCTCTGAGCAAGAGTGTATTGAGGCAGTTCGCAAACAGTTCTACTCTGGGGAAGGCGCGATTCAATACGCACCAGAAGCGATCGCCCGATCTAACTCTGACTTGTTGCCTACACCAGAACTGAAAGCAGAATTCTTGCAAGTATATGAGCGGGGTGAGATTCAGCAATGGCTACAAAACCGCTACCCTCAAATATCAGCCGAGGAGATTGAGCATCGCCTAGGACGCTATGGTTTAAACCCATGTGGCGAGATCACCGGGGCCGACTTCCACTGCAATTTGGCGGAGGTACATCTTAACCAGCTAGATCCCCACAATCCAAAGGAACAAGAAGAAGCTTTTACCGCTGGAGCGCTCTCTGTGGCGGCGCTGTTGAATCATCAATTTGCAGAAGAGCGCTATCAATGGTCACGGGAAGTTGACCCGATTGTTGGGGTTTCTTTCACTGGGCTGTTTGACTTTTTTGTCAGAGCTTTTGGTGTGGACTGGTTGCACTGGTGGGAAGCAGGCAGGCCCGATACAGTGGCTGGCTTAGAGTTTAAGCAGAAGGAGCAAGCCTATCTGTCGCGATGGAAAGAAGTTGTGCATCAGGTAGTGTGGGAATACTGCGATCGCCACGACATCAAGCGTCCTAACCGTTGCACCACTGTGCAGCCTTCCGGTACTAAATCATTACTGACTGGCGCATCTCCCGGTTGGCACCCACCCAAAGCTCAACGTTACATTCGCCGGATTACGTTCCGCAAGAATGATCCTGTGGCACTGGCTTGTATTGAATACGGTTATAGTGTCGTGCCGTCTCAGTCTGACAAGGACGAAAATGGCAACCTGCTGAATGATCCTTTTGACCCACGAGTGACTGAGTGGTTGGTAGAAATTCCAGTCGAAGTACCTTGGGCCAACTTGCCAGGTGCTGATCAAATCGCGATCGAGAAGTTCTCTGCGGAAGCGCAATTTGATTTCTACATGCAGGTGCAGAAGCACTATACCGCCCACAACACCAGTGCCACGGTGGAGCTGCGAGAAGATGAAGTAGAGCCTTTGGCAAAACGGATTTACGAGGCGATCGCCAACCAGGAAGGCTACATTAGTGCTGCCCTCCTAGCTCGATTTGATGCACCTTTTCCCCGTTTACCTTTCGAGAAAATTGATCAAGAGACTTACGAACAGTTGCAGCAAGGAGTGCAAGCACGACGTAGAACCGACAATTTCTATACGGCCCTAAGCCGCTACGACTCTGGAGAAGCCACAGTTGAAGGACCAGCAGGTTGCGATAGCGACAAATGCATGATGCCTGAGACAAAAAACTAGGGGAGCGTTACGCTAAGAGTGTTGTTGCTGTTAATTTCGACAGGGCAAAATCACTTTTTAATCTAGTTCTGCAAAAGGTTTCTTGTCAGGAGTACTTCCATGTTTGTTGATGAACTTACACCCATTTTCAAAGAATTAACTCGACAGCCAATGGCTTTTCTAGGAGGACTAGTTTCTGGTGTCTTTCGGCTAAACCTGGCTGATGACCCAGTCAAAAGCTGGCTAGATCAACAAGCGGGTACTTCAACTCACACCACATTCAATCACGAGACCCCGAACGGTCGGAATAATGGTCCCCAGTCGATTTCGATCGATTAAAGTCCATTTAGAGCCCATAAAAAAAGAGTCAGCTTTGAGTCTGGCTCTTTTTTTATTTGTGGTCTGAAGCATGCTTACCTAAGCAGCGCGTCGAGTCAATAAGCTCCATAGGAAAAGGGCAATCACTGCGCCTAGAACTGCCAGAAATATACCCCCTAATGTCAGCCCAGTAGCAGCAAACTGGAAGGTTCCGGTTTGCAGGAAGACGCCCAAGCTACCACCAACTAAAGCCCCAATAATTCCTAACAGCATAGTGCCAAGAATACCGCCACCTTGATGGCCTGGATAGATAGCTTTAGCGATCGCGCCTGCAATCAGTCCTAAAACGATCCAAGCAATAATGTTCATAATTTTTTCCTAAAAGTATTAGGAATTTGCCGCTAAACTGCACGTCTAGTAAACAAGTTCCAGAGCCAAATCGCGACAATTGCACCTAAAACTGCGACAAAAAGTCCTGGCAGGCTAAAGCTAGTTGCAGTTAGTTGTAGGCTTCCGGTTTGTAATAGAGTGACTAACGTTCCGCCAACGAAAGCCCCTATAATGCCAATCAAAATGGTGCCTAGGATTCCACCCGCTTGATAACCCGGATAAATTGCTTTAGCGATCGCACCTGCAAGCAATCCTAAAATAACCCAAGCAATAATATTCATAAGACAATGATTTCCTAAAAAATATTATTCTTACCGAATTAACTAATAGATTAGCCACTTTAAAATTAAGTAGCATCTGTCAGCAGATGTAACCTTAAAAGCCTAAAAACAGTCACTAAAAAGGAGTAGACATTAACACCTACTCCCTAAAAGCTTTGAGTTTTAATTTATTTTCAGTCGCAGTAATTTGGCTTTAAGGATAGAAACTTAACTGAGGTAACCCTAAGGTTTCATTCCAGCCCATCATCAAGTTCAAACACTGAACAGCTTGACCTGCTTGACCTTTCATCAGGTTGTCAATCGCAGACATCACAATAACGCGATCGGTGCGTGGGTCTACTTCAACACCGATGTAGCAGAGATTGGTGCCAGTGGCCCACTTAGTTTGCGGGTATACACCACTTGGCAATATTTTCACCCAAGGCGAGGAGCGGTAAAAAGCCATGTAAATTGTGAGCAAATCCTCACGGACCAGACCTGGGTCTCGCAGCGTTGCATAAACGGTAGACAAGATCCCGCGAACCATGGGGATGAGGTGGGGCGTAAACTGCACCAACACCTCATGACCCGCCAAATCACTACAAACCTGCTCAATCTCTGGAGTGTGGCGGTGGCGAGCCACTCCATAAGCAGCGAACGAGTTATCTGCTTCTGCCAAAAGGAGATTTGTTTTAGCTTGCCGTCCACCGCCAGAAGTGCCTGACTTAGCATCAATCACAGCCGTTTCAGGCACAATTAACCCTTGCTTCAACAAAGGAGAGAGCGCCAATAAGCTAGCTGTGGGGTAACAGCCTGGACAACCTACTAGCTGAGCCTCGGCAATGCGATCGCGATACAGCTCAGGCAAACCATACACCGCTGTTTCTGCGATCGCCTGATCGCTGCGCGTCTTAGCGTACCAATTCTCGTAGGTTTCTAAATTGGAAAATCGGTAATCTGCGGATAGATCTAAGACTTTGCAACCTTTTTCCAATAAAGCGGGTGCCATTTGGCAAGCTAACCCATTGGGCAAAGATAAAAAGACAACCTGACAGCGTGCCGCAATCTGATCGAGATCAATCGGCTCGATGATCAAGTCAACTCGATGATTGAGATGGGGGTAAAGCTCACCAAATGCCTTTCCCGCACTGCTCTCTCCACCCAAGTAAACAAGTTCAACTCCTGGATGATCAATCAGAAGCCGTACTAACTGTACGCCGCCATAACCCGACGCGCCAATAATCCCAACGGGCACGCGTCCTACATCACCCATGATATTTGGCCTTCTTGAGGTTCAACAGTAAACGCTTAACTTTTGCTGCATTGTAGTACCTAAAGCACCAAGTTGGTCTACACAATCACCATGATTTTTTCAAGTTATTAGCGCCTCTGATTAGCTCCGTCACCTTCGGCTAATATTGAATCTCTAGTATCAGAAACTACCTCGCTAAATTGCCTTCTAGTAGGGCATAACTTTACTAGGTCAGTATTTAGATCAGTCGCCTGAGTTAAGGTGCTAGTTTCACCAGCGCGACTTGGCAGAAAGCCGAGTTTACCAGGGCTTTTGCAGCGCTCTACTTCGCTAAACAGACTACAATCGAAGCATAGGTAAGCTTTAAAAAACTTTACGGTGTCGTTACTTTGAGTTTCTCCGTGGAATCGCCTCAAACCGCCTCAACCCAACCTTTCAAGTTTGATGCTATTGATGCTGCTTTGGCTGACCTCAAGGCAGGGCGTGCCATTGTCGTAGTTGATGACGAAAACCGGGAAAATGAGGGCGACGTCATTTGTGCCGCTCAATTTGCGACACCTGACATGATCAACTTTATGGCAGTGAAAGCGCGAGGGCTGATTTGCTTGGCGATGACAGGCGATCGCCTCGACGAACTCGATCTGCCCTTGATGGTCACGAACAACACAGATAGCAATCAGACTGCCTTCACCGTCAGCATTGATGCGTCGCCCCAGTTAGGAGTCAGTACCGGAATTTCTGCCGAAGACCGCGCTCGGACCATCCAAGTTACCATCAACCCCTCTACTCGTCCCGACGATTTGCGTCGTCCTGGACATATCTTTCCGATTCGGGCGCGCGAAGGTGGAGTCCTGAAGCGGGCAGGCCATACCGAAGCAGCGGTTGATTTGGCTCGCTTAGCAGGCCTGTACCCATCGGGTGTGATCTGTGAAATCCAAAATCCTGATGGCTCAATGGCTCGTTTACCAGAGCTGATCGAATATGCCCACACTCATGAGCTCCGAATTGTCAGCATTGCTGACTTAATCAGTTATCGCTTGCAGCATGAGCGCTTTGTCGGTCGAGAAACCATCGCCGAGCTGCCAACAGAATTCGGGAAATTTCAGATCTACGCTTACCGCAATGCCCTCGATAACTCTGAGCATGTGGCGATCGTCAAAGGCGACCCCAGCCAGTTTGGCGACAAAACCGTGATGGTGCGGATGCACTCGGAATGCTTGACGGGAGATGCGCTCGGTTCTCTGCGTTGTGACTGCCGTATGCAACTCCAAGCGGCCCTGAAAATGATTGAGAACGTGGGCCAAGGTGTTGTAGTTTATCTGCGGCAGGAAGGTCGCGGCATTGGCTTAATTAATAAGCTGAAGGCATACTCATTGCAAGATTTAGGGCTAGATACCGTCGAAGCGAATGAGCGTTTGGGCTTTCCCGCTGACCTACGGAATTATGGCGTCGGAGCACAAATTCTCAATGACTTAGGCGTGAAGAAAATTTGTCTCGTCACCAATAACCCTCGCAAAATCGCTGGATTGAAGGGTTACGGTTTAGAAGTTGTCGATCGCGTCCCTCTCCTGATTGAAGCGACTCCCTACAATTCCACGTACCTAGAAACCAAAGCCACCAAGCTAGGTCACATGCTATTGCAGACCTATTTGATGACGGTGGCGATTCATTGGCAAGATCAGCCCAAGTCTGCCACTGAGCGTTACGATCGCCTAGAAAAGTTGCGGCACTTAGTAGAAGTTCACGATTTGTTGTTACAAGAAGAAGCCCGCCCTGTTGCGATCGCCCTCTTTGGCAAACCTTCGCTTACAGTGCATGTAGGTTTTGACCAAGCCAATGTTGCTGCTGCCGATTGGTATCAGCAACCCACTCATCCTTATGTCCAAGCGATCGCCAGAATCTTGGATAATCTAGCCAATTGGCCGCAAATTCAAAAAGTGGAGTTTCTCATTTCTCCCGGTTCTGACCCGCTCAAGAGTTTGCAAGTGCAGCTCGATCGTCACAGCTTTGCCTTAAGCCAATTGCCTTCTGCTGTCTGTGACCAACTGGAAACGCAAGTGATTTATAGCTTTTCCACAGACGCTACTTCATCCGCTGCCTAAAGATTTTGCTGCTTAAAGATTAGGAGAGTAATTCAGTGCATAGTTTGCTCAGCACCACTGGCACCCCACCGATCCACGTCATTGGGGGAGGCTTAGCCGGGACAGAAGCGGCTTGGCAAATTGCTCAAGCTGGGATTCCCGTCATTTTGCATGAGATGCGACCGGAGCGCTTAAGCCCAGCCCACCACAGCGAACACTTGGCCGAGCTTGTCTGTAGCAACTCTTTCGGTGCCCAATCCAGCGATCGCGCTGCGGGTCTCCTCCACGAAGAATTGCGCCGTTTGGGTTCCATCATCATTGGCAAAGCCGATGAGCATGCCGTTCCTGCGGGGGGAGCTTTGGCGGTCGATCGTGGTCAATTCAGCCAAAACCTCACAGAAACGCTCGCCAATCACCCGTTGATTGAGTTACGCCGAGGAGAAATCCAGGATATTCCCAGCGAAGGCATTGCCGTCCTCACCACTGGCCCATTAACCAGCCCTGATTTGGCAGAAGCGTTGCGGTACTTCACGGGGCTAGAGTACATGAACTTTTTTGATGCGGCCAGTCCCATTGTGGTGGGGGAGTCGATCAACTTCGACATCGCCTTTCGCGCCTCTCGCTACGATCGCGGGGAAGCCGCTTATCTGAACTGCCCGATGAGCCGGGATCAGTATCTCCACTTCTGGCAAGAGCTATGCCAAGCTGAGCAAGCGGAACTCAAAGACTTCGATCGCGAAACCGCTAAATTCTTTGAAGGCTGTCTGCCGATTGAAGAAATGGGCAAACGGGGTGAAGACACGATGCGTTATGGCCCGCTCAAACCCGTAGGTTTGTTTGACTCCCGCAGAGGCGACTTCCGCGCCCCAGAGAATCAAGTGCATCGGCCTTACGCGGTCGTGCAACTGCGCCAAGAAGACAAAGCAGGGCAGCTTTGGAATATGGTCGGTTTCCAAACCAATCTGCGTTGGGGTGAGCAAAAGCGAGTCTTTCGCCTGATTCCAGGTCTGGAAAATGCCGAATTTGTCCGTATGGGAGTCATGCACCGCAACACCTTCATCAACGCACCAGAACTGCTATCCCCCACTTTGCAGTTCAAGCAACGGCAAACTTTACTTGCTGCAGGTCAGCTCGTCGGGACAGAAGGCTATACTGCGGCGGCGGCTGGTGGTTGGCTAGCAGGAACTAACGCGGCTCGCTTAGCTCATGGTCTGGATCCAATCGCCCTACCGGGGACTACGATGATGGGCGCATTGTTCGAGTTTATTAGCTCTGCTTCACCCAAGCATTTCCAACCTATGCCGCCCAACTTTGGCATTCTGCCTGAGCTAGAAAAGCGCATCCGTAACAAGCAGGAGCGTTATGGTTGCTATCGCGATCGCGCCCTAGCCGATCTATCCAGTTGGAGCACGCAACATCAAATTTCGCTAGGCCAGTCAGAATGTTTGGCTAGCGTCTAACGCTGGCGCTCGGTCATTAGAGGATGAAAGGCGATCGCCAGATTGACCAGGAAGCCAACTAAAAAGTGACACGACTAACCTGAAAATCTGCTACTAGTAGTAGGTCAGTTTTCCTGCTCTATCTCGGCCCGCTTGCCCTAATTTGTGTGACGTTGATTCAGCTCCTCAACCTTAATAGTCTTCGGGCTTGGCTAAGTTTGGCCAAGTGGTTTAAGTGCGCTCTGGTTTTCAGTTTAATTTGCAGCTTTTGGCTGAGCGGTTTAGCGGCTCCAACCTACGCGACTCCCCTAGCGTTCATGCAAGTTCCTCAGTCGGTGGCTCAAACTGATGGAGCACTAGAAACATTACAAGAGCAACAAAAAGCAGTCGAAAAGCAGCGCTCAGAGATTCAAAAAGAGCGCGATCGCGTTCAGAAACAGGAAAAAGCGGCCAAGAGTCGGATCGGTACGCTTCGCCAAAACCTGCAAGTGACGGATGTGCAAATCAAAGACAATCAATATCGGTTGCAGTTAGCCAAAAAGCAACTCAAAGAATTGCAATCAGATTTAGCGATCGCCGAACGCACTTATCAGAAACGCCAGTCTGCGGCAGTAGCTCGCTTACGATTTCTCCAGCGTCAGCAAGGAAGCCAAGGTTGGGCAGTGCTGCTACAAAGCCAAAACCTGAATGATTTTTTAGATCGTCGCTACCGTTTGAGAAAGGTGTACCAAGCCGATCGCAACGCTTTAGCCCAACTTACTGCTGAGTCTCGCGATCTTGTAACCCAAAAGCAGCAAGTGGAACAGCAAAAAAATCAAATCGCCCTCCTCGCTCAGCAATTGTTAGCCCAACAATCAGAGTTGCAAGCTCAAACCCAGTCAGAACAAGAATTAGTGGAGCGGCTCCGTTCCGACCAATCGGCTTTAGAGGCGGCAGAAGCCCAACTAGCTCAAGATTCCGAGGATTTAACTCAACTGATCTTGCAACGGGTGGCTGAACAAAGAGCCAAAGACGCAGCAGCAGGGCGAGGCAGCATTGTGATTCGGGGGACAGGTCTGATGAGTGTTCCCTGTGATGGCCCAATCACCAGCAGCTTTGGCTGGCGGACGCACCCGATTTTAGGCTATGAGCGGTTTCACTCTGGCATTGACTTTGGTGCGGACTATGGCAGTACGATTCGAGCTGCTAATGCCGGAATTGTGATTTATGCAGGTTGGTATGGCGGCTACGGTAACGCTGTAGTCATCGACCACGGCAATGACATCACTACCCTTTACGGACACGCTAGCGAACTGTATGTAGCTGAGGGACAGGTGCTGCAACGAGGTCAGGCGATCGCATCCGTTGGTTCTACAGGACTCTCGACTGGGCCACACCTACACTTTGAAGTTCGCCAAGCTGGAGAGCCTGTAGAACCGATGGATTACTTTTGATGCTTGAATAAACGCGACCTAACCCCCAGCCCCTTCCCTTCAGGGAAGGGGAGCCAGATTCGATTGCCTCGGCAGAATTGAACGAATAGTATAGCTATCCAGCAACTGGCT
This sequence comes from Trichocoleus sp. FACHB-591, assembly GCF_014695845.1. Lineage (NCBI taxonomy): Bacteria > Bacillati > Cyanobacteriota > Cyanophyceae > Leptolyngbyales > Trichocoleusaceae > Trichocoleus > Trichocoleus sp. FACHB-591. The sequence continues at coordinate 289,064 of NZ_JACJPA010000121.1, read as the reverse complement.
CTAGTTCAGCTTCGCTACTTTGTTCGTCATTGACTCGTCTCAACGATGCTTTGTTAAACGCTGGAAACTTGAGCTGAGGGTATTGAGCTTTGGCTTGGCGTAGCTCCTCAAAAATGGGGTCATCCAATCCCGTGACTACGCACCAAACCCGCGATCGCGTTAAAGCGACAAACGCTTCATTGCGCTTATGTAGTTCGCTTTCTTGTTTCCAGGCTAGAGGCCGAGTGGCACAGTGAAAGCGGCAGGCATAGACTTTCCAAGCTTCGTTGCCTTTGGCGCGATGGATATTGGCTAAAGTCACCTGTCCAGGTCGCACAAATTCATTACGATTTGGCTCTCCACCCGCTACGAAACCTTTGACACCATAGGCGGTCAGTTTGGCTTGAAAGCTTTGCCAATACTGCTTCTCATTCTCCCCAACCAAAGCTGTAATTAAAATATCGCTAGGTTGAAGGCCGTGCCGCAAGTCATTCACAATTTGCTGCGCGATCCATTCTTGTTCTTCGGCTTCTGTTGCAAAGGTTTGCAGACTTAGCAACTCCGCGATCGCTTCCCGCGCTTTAAAATTTTCTTGGTCAATCGGATGCAGGTTTTTATCCGCAGGTCGGGCGATCGTCACTTGTTGCCCTGCCTGAACACTAGCCTCGGTAAAGTCACCCTCCAGCACTTCATAGCCTAGCTTTCGCCACTCTGCTTGGTTGCTCACTCCTTGCAGCGGTCCCTCAGCTCTCAGTAACCCCATGTTGACAGCTTGCGCCACCAGCAGTAGCAGTTGGGGCGTACGATAGCAGCGGTTGAGATTTTCAGACTTACGAATTGTTGTTCCTTCATAGAAAAAGGAGTGATTGCGTCCCAAACCTAAATCTACAACTGGAGACCCATCCGCCTCACGACCAAAAACTTGAGCAGGTTCTGGCACCGTTAAGGAACCGATTCCCTGTGCCTCATCGTAAGCCCAATACAGGCGCTTCGGTGCCGTTAGGGTGTTGCGAGCTAGCCGATAAAAAGCGAACGGCAGGTCTTGGCCTTCATCAATAAAAACTGCATCATACAAACAAGGCACCGGAACTAATTGCCGCTCCAAGCCATTACAGACATACTCAAACGCTTGAGCAGGTGAAACCTTACCAATTTCTTGTTCTACATCTTTTACATTTTTGGGCTTGATACCAGCAGCGATCGCCAAAGTACGATAAAAACCGGGTTGATCTTTAGCGCCCCAAGCATGCAAAACCTTGAGCTTATCCCAGTTTGGCGCTCTGCCCGTCAGCTCTTGGTAATAGCGCCCGATCCGTTCTTCAATAATTTGTTGGTAAAGCGATCGCGTAAAAAAGACAAAGGCAATATTCCAATCCGGATGCTCCGCATGGATTTTGGCTGCTCGTTTAGCGAATAAAACTGTTTTACCTGTACCTGCTAATCCTCGAAGCCGCTGAGGTCCATCTGGATATTCAAAAGCAATTTTCTGTTGTTCTTCATCTAAAATTTTGACTCGCGATTCTAAGTTCTGGATCACCCGAATTGGGCTATTAGCCGCAGTTCCTTCGGGAATTTCTCGTAGCAACGTGACTGGCAAGATTTCGACAGTAGTTTGGTGAGTCATAATTTACGTTCATCAGGGTAGATGCAAAACCCAGCAAAACTTAGCAGAAAAAGTTCAGAAGCCTTCTCCACATCAAGCTTGCTTAGTTATTTATTTTTCGAAGTAATTTCAGTAGTTTTAGCGTTACTTTTGGTTGAAAAAGCTGCTTTAACACAGACAATATTGAAACCTTTAATCAGCAGAAAACTACACGGCAGCTTTGCTTAACATGCCCCGCCGCAATAGCAAATAACGGAGAAACTTTTAAGTTTTCAAAAATTTTGCAGATCACTCAGATCAGCCTTGCTGTCAAATTTGGGCTAGAGGTTGAGTGAGATATTAGCCGCTGTTAGTCCGCAAATTTCAGATTTTTCTGATTTGCAATCGCTTTACGTGATACAATTACAAAGGAAATTAGGGCATGTAGCTCAGTGGATAGAGCATCAGGTTCCGGTCCTGAGGGTCGGGGGTTCGAATCCCTCCATGCTCGCTTTATTTGAAGCGACAAACTAAACGATCTTGGCGAAATGCTTCTCCAGTTCTGCAAAGAGAAGCATTTTCCCAACATATGTTTTTTGGAAATTTGAGGCCAAAACCTAGGTTGTGGGGATGTTACAGTCTACGCTTCACAACCTGAATTTTACAGTTCTAAATCACTCTCAGTTTTATCCTGCACGCCTTTGACAATCCGAGATAACTCTGTTTTCTCGTCGAAGGCTACGCGAGTAGGCGAACCACTGATAATGCCTTCATAGTTGCGGAAAGAATCTCGAATCTCTGGTCCCTGCTCGCTAATGGTATATTCTCGAATCCCTTTCTCATGCCAGGAGCCGCGCATCTTAAAGACATTAATTGCTCGCGCCATCTCACCCCGAATTTCTACATACTGCAACATCAAGATCGTGTCAGTAATCGTAGAAATGTGAGAATCAGTAATTGAATGTGACCCCATAAAGTGATCAGTGGTGTTTGTAAAAAAGCCAGTGATTTCTTCCTGCTTGGCAAAACCTGTCACCCCAATGACAAACTGACGAAACGCATTATTGCTGACGCCACGAGCTAAGGCTGAGAGAGAATCAATAGCAATCCGTGTGGGTTTAAAGTCAGCAATTTCTGACTTAATAATTTGAAGATGATCTTCTAGCCCGGCTGATTCCGGATAAGCACATCGGATTTTCAATAACCCTTTTTGTTCTAGATCCTCAAAATCAGTTCCCCAAGAATAAGCATTACGAGAAAGTTGAGCCCGCGACTCTTCGTAAGCAAACAGCATGGCCCGCTCGTTTCGCATGCAACCTTCTTGCAAAAACTTGCTTACCAACAAAGTTTTGCCTGTACCTGTCGCTCCGGTTGCAAGAATAATTGAATCCTTAAAAAAGCCACCTCCACACATTCTGTCTAGCGTCTTGACCCCCGAGGATACTCGTACGTTAGAAGAGCGTTGGGTAAGCCGCATAGCGCCTAGCGGGAAGATATTGATACCCTGATTTGTAATGGTAAATGGGTACTCCCCTTTCATGTGGGTCGTGCCACGCAGTTTCAGAATCTCAATAGTGCGCCGCCGCCGTTCACCTTCTAAAACGTTGCGGACGATCGCGACGTTATCGGATACAAATTCTTCCACCCCAAAGCGCGCGACGGGGCCGTACTCTTCGATCCGCTCGGTCGTCATGATGCTGGTTGCGCCTAACTGTTTTAGCCGGGCCACTAAGCGAAAAATTTCTCGCCGTACCACCGAGGCTGCATCATACTGCTGAAATACAGCCGTAACAGAATCAATCGAAACCCGCCGAGCTTTGTATTTACGAATTGCGTATTGAATACGTTCAATTAGAGCCGAAAGATCAAAATTGCCAACCACATCCTGACCTTCTGGATCAGGTGAAGCATCTAAAATAAAAAGCTTGCCGTCATCAATTAGTTCTTGGAGATCCCACCCAAAACTGAAAGCGTTTTTAATAATATCCGCAGGAGATTCTTCAAAAGTAACGAAGACACCCGGCTCATCAAATAAAGTAATTCCGTTATATAAAAACTGCACTGCCAGCAGGGTCTTACCCGTTCCAGATGTGCCACTAACTAATGTAGTCCTGCCTACCGGAAGACCTCCATGACTGATGTCATCGAAGCCTTCTATCATAGTGCGAATTTTTTTGACCCCTACTGATAATAGATCTTCTTTCTTTCGAGTTTGATTATCTGGATTCATAGCCTTTTAAGTTTAGCTTTTGAAGTCTGCTCTAAAAGTTCAGCTTTTCTGGGAGAGAAGATAGATCAGTAAAACTCAATTCTAGGGATTACTCGAAGTTGGAATCATCCTCGTGCAACTCATCGTATAGAAGATCTAGGCCGATCAATACTCTCTCACGATCGGACAAATCTCCCACAATTTTACGGACAGGCGGCGGCAAAATTTTAGCCAGGGTTGGAGTAGCCAAGATTTTATCTTCTTCGGCCAGTTGGGGATTTTTTAGCACATCAATCACTTTTAGAGCATAGACTCCTTGAAACTCTGTCTCCAAAATATTATTGAGAGTCTTTAAAGCTCGAATCGAATTAGGGGTATTGCCAGCAACATACAATTTGAGGATGTAAGTTTTTTTCAAGGAACTCATGAATTTGGTCTACTCACTTCTAGCAGCCTTAAGCAACAGTTTCTAAAAACAGAGATAGATTCTAAAAACAGAGATAGACAAAAAATCATTAGAAATCTCTGGGGATGGAGCGACGGTACATCTCACATAGGTGAGCAATTGTATCAATTAAGGTGAGACGATAGTCAAGCAAGATGTCATCACTTCGGCCTTCTAGTTTTAACTGCTTCGAGAATTCATCGATTAACTCCATATGAACTTCCACGATTTGCGAGACTGAAACATCTGCAAAGAAAGCCATGTTAACGAAGTCATCAATTTTTTGGTTGAGTTGCTCTTCCCCAGAGAAGTAGATTAAAACAATATTGCTATAGTTTGACTTCAACTTTTTCAAAAAATTTTGTTTTTCGTCGGGGGGTAAGTATCGCAGAAAGTTTTTGGGTTCTCTTTTGTAGTAAACACTTAAATACCCCAACCGCTCTTTCAATTTTTCAGTTAAACGCCGCTGTTGCAGCATCAAAGAGTTTTGGCTAGTTAGCTCAGCCACAAGGTCGGAAGCAGGTTGGAGGCTGGGAGTGTGGTGCGTCGGCGACAACTTTAAGAACTGAACGATCGCTTGGTTGATGAACTGAACCATGCGATCGAGCTGAGTAATCGATACTTCTACGGTTGCGACGTGATATGTGCAGCTTAAACTGGTTTGATGAGTTTGGGCAGCATTGGGCGCAGGCGGAATTGATTCAGTAGGATTTAGAGTTCCCAACTGTTCAGATTCATGACTTGGTGTCGCCGTCTCAGATTTCAGTACGACAGCAGGCAGTAAGATGGCTCGTCTTTGAAGCTGCTCAACAAGGGAATTGAGGTTCGAGCTTGCTTGCAAAATTAAACAGTCAATCTGTTGTTTTTCTAGCTCAATAAAATCAAACAACTCATTTTCAGAGCTGAATTGGGTAACTCTGTAGCGATCGCCACTTAAGAGTGCAGTTAGAGATTGAGCGAGGTCACCAGAATTCAGCAGAGTTGAAATTGACAGTTGAGGATACACAACCGCGCCAGCTTGAAAAAACTAAGTGGATACAAATTACTACTAAGTCTTATTAGCAATACCAAAAATAATAATTAACAAAAGTAATGAGTTAAGGAAAGTTGAATGAGAATTTTTTCGTCAAAGCAGGTAGCAATCTTAACTAATCTTAACTCCAAATGCAGCAACAACCGTAATCAATTGTAATTAGTTATTCCGTTGGGCTTTGTTGAGGAGCGCCATAATGAAGCAATACTGTCAGAATTGGAATTTTCGAAGCTCATAGCCTAGTCAGGCCCAAACCAATCACTGATCCCAAATATTTGTTAGGTGATAGCTTTGATCTACAGACAGTAGATTACCAATTTTGCATTGTTGTATCCCACCATTGCTCTTTGCTTCCATCAAGCAGAACTAGTCATTACAATAGGGACTCATTTATCGCTTCAAGTTACTGCCCTTGCTACCGAGCCAACTCATTGGAGCTAGTCTCTATTAATTAATGCACACGACTCCTCTCAGTTCGTTCATTGAATCAGTTCCAACCTGTTCCCAGTCTGCTACTGTGTCAGCGGTTTTGCACCTTCTGAGTCAAGCGAGCTGCGAGCGATTAGTCGTCGTGGATGAAAAAAAACAACCGATTGGCTTGCTCAATTGGCCTGTTCTAGTTTCCTACTTGGGAGGGGAGCAGGCGATGGACGGAGTAGAACCGAGTGCGAGCGCAACACTCAATCTGCATCAACCTATATCAGCAGTTGATCTACCGATTATTACGCCATTATCAACCTTACCTGCTGCTTGGAGCTTGAGTCAATTCTGGTCTCATCTAAAGGCAGCAGAGCGACCTGCTGAGGCTTGGGCTCTAGTAGATTTAGCCGGAGAGTTTCTAGGACTACTGAATTATTCACGGCTTTTGCAGTTATTGGCTCCCCTACTTACCCCTGGCGCTGAGGTCATACCCAACAGCCCTACAGCAACCCACGTCACCGCCACAACTGCAAGAGAATTGGCCGAGCCACCTGTAACTCCATCGGCTACCTCGGCACCCATACAGCCTCTGGCTCTCTTAATCCGACTTCTAGAGCAGATCCCTTTGCCTTTGATGGTGCAAACTAGCACAGGGCGAGTTTTACATCACAATCAATGTTGGCAACAGCAGATTGGGGAGCTTTCGGAGCTAACAAGACTTAGACAAGCGGCTGGAACGATTCTTAACACTACAGTAGATTCTCCGCTTTCTGAGTTTGGCGGTTCGCCCAACCAGCACTCTCAACCGAATATTCCAGAAGTTGATCCTGAGGCATGGCCACAGTCCGCTACTGGGACTAACCAACCGAACCATTCTCCCACTTGGCAGCGATCGCCTACGGTTCGGCCCCAAGATGTTGCAGGCATAACCAACAAGGCCAAGGGTTGGAGTGAAGCAGAGCGATCGCTTTCCACACAACTCAACCAACAGATTGGTCGCATGCGCTCGGGCAGTGCCAAGTTCCGCCAAACGCATCCTGGCGTCACTTTGCTCAATCAACAACTGTTGTCTTCTAGAGCCCAACCGGGAACTCCCTTGAAGCTACAGCAAGCATCTTTCGCCAAATGGTCCTCCAAGTCTCCCCCTAGCACTTCCTCATCTGAGCAGCAAGCTGGACTGCTGTCATTCTTTGCCTCTTCAATCGCGCAATATCACTGTCAAGTAGGAGCAGCAGAGGATAGTTGTATTTGCACCTGCCCGACTGACAACGGTCAAGAGCGGATTTGGCAATTTAGTAGAAGTCTGCTTGATTTATCGACTTGGATTGGGGATCAGCCAAACGAGCAGCAACCACAGCCCGTTCCAATAGCCACCACCTCGACTTCACCGTTTCAACTTGCAGACCTAGGCACAAGCCCTGTTGGTACTTTGGGCCAGTCGCCCCCTGCGCTACCAAGCTTCTCACCTCAGGAAGCTTTATGGTTGGTGCTAGCTCAAGACCATACAGACCAACAGGTCAACCGCACTTTAGCCGCGAAGAATGCTGATTTAGTCCAGCTCAACCTCTTAAAAGACGAATTTTTGGCCTGTATTAGCCACGAGCTAAAAACTCCGCTAACTGCGGTTTTAGGTTTATCTAATCTCTTGAAAGATCAGGTGCTAGGCCCTCTAAATGAGCGTCAGGCTCGTTATGCCAGCCTCATCTATCAAAGCGGGCGGCACTTGATGACGGTGGTCAATAACATCTTAGATTTGACTCGGATGGAAACGGGTCAGCTAGAGCTAGCGATCGCACCTGTCAGCCTTAAGTCAACCTGCGATCGCGCGCTTGAACAAGCGTATCAACTGCAATTTCCCGAAGAAAAAGCCTTAGTTGAGCACATGGTCGAAGCACCTTCAATGGTGCCCTGCACTCTGGAGATTGAGTCTGATCTAGAGAGCATTGTGGCCGATGAAGTGCGTTTGCGGCAGATGCTGGTTAATTTGCTATCCAATGCCATTAAGTTCACCGAGGTTAGTGGCAAAATCAGCTTGAAAGTCAGCCGTTGGGAAGGCTGGGTTGTCTTCACTATTTCTGATACAGGCATTGGAATTGCGGCAGACAAGCAGCATCTAATTTTTCAAAAATTCCAGCAGCTGGAAAATCCCTTAACTCGTCGTTTTGAAGGGACAGGATTGGGGTTAGCCATCACCCAGCGATTAGCTCGACTGCATGGAGGGGATGTCACGTTTATTTCAAAAGAGGGGGAAGGGAGCCAGTTTACCTTACTCCTACCCCCAAGCCCTCCCCAACCAACCCTAGGTGTGCCATCGCGCGATAACTCCAGCCACAATCGCTTGGTGTTGATTGTAGAATCGGTAGCTCAATTCATTGAAGGATTAGCGGATGAGCTTATTAGTCTAGGCTACCGAGTGGCGATCGCCCGCTCTGGAACCGAAGCGCTAGAAAAAGCTAGACGCCTGCAACCCTGTATTGTTTTTCTCAATCCCTTACTGCCCCTTCTTTCGGGTTGGGATGTGCTGACTCTATTGAAGTCGGATGCAGAAACTTACCATATTCCAGTCGTGATCACTGCGACCAAGGCTGAACAAGCTCAAGCGGCCCGTTATCAGGCCGATGGTTTTCTTTGCTTACCCATTCAGAGCCAAGCCCTACAAGATCATCTGGCTCACTTGACCACCTCAGTTGCCAACTTAGACTCAACTTCACACCCAACTCGTAGATTAACGGTGCTTTATTTGAGTAGTGTTGAAGCTTCTATGCCATCAGACTCAATGCAGCATGGCTTAGGGCAATCAAATTCATCGCCCTCGATCTCAGCGCCAGAAGCATCTAACACTTTAAATCCAGCTTCCAGGGTCATCAGCAGGCTCAGTAGCTTACTCCAGCAACACCACCACCGCATTTTAGAAGCTGATGATCTAGAGCAAGCCGAATTGTTAGCGCGAGTTTGGCGGCCTGACGTTCTCTTAATCGACCAGGCGATCGCTGAGTTGCCGAGCTATTTCCAAACGTTAGCTCAACAGACTGCTTTAGCCTCCCTGCCGTTAGTCACACTCACCAAAGCCGCTACCCAAGCCGCAAACCAAGTACCAGGTTTATCTGTTTTTCCTTGTTTAGCCGCTCCCAATTTTCACTTGGCCACAAATTCGGACCCAACTAATTCAGAAGCAGCCGCTTTAATGCAGGCAATTCAAGTGGCTGTCGGACTCAACTGGCAACCCAGCGTTTTAGTGGTGGATTTGTTACACTTGCCCGATTTAGTCACAGCTGCTGCCAGCTCAGCCCCTGAACTAGCAGCCAATCTTTCAACCACGCTCAAGGATGCAGATTGGTTACAAGCTTTAGTGCAATATCTGCAAACAGCAGGCTTACGAGGTCTCCATAGTCACTCATGGGCGGAAGCGCTACGACAGTTACAGCATCAAAGCGCTGATTTATTACTAATCTGCCTACGAGGTCATCGCACTTCTCCAGTGGTGCTTCAGGCCCTAGAGACTCTCGACCAACTACAGTTACCAATTCCCATCTTGGTCCTTGATCAACGGCAGCTTGCGAACCAAACACCACCCTGTGCTGAACCCAGTTTGTTAGAAGCCGCAGCAGTGACAAACATGGCGGACATGACGGATATGGTGGAGCTAACCACAGTCCTAGGGGCGATCGCAACTCAGATTCTCCCCTCGACCCTACCTGTAGAAGAGTTGTTAGAGCAAGTTTATCAAGCCCTGTCCCAAGCTCACCAAGTTGCTGATTAACTGCTATCGAGCAGCGCGAATCAGTAGCCCCCCACCTGCGGTCAAGCCTACGAGGATCGGTAACCAGCCGGCTAAAAAGGGAGAAAATGCTCCTGTTTCACCTAAAGCATTACTCACAAAAGCAATTAAATAGTAACCAAAGATAATTAAGGTGCTAATGCCAAAGCCAGTAGACGTATTAGTACGACGACTGGTAGTGCCTAGAGCCGCCCCGACCAGCCCCAACGCTACGCAGATGAAGGGAAGAGCTAGTTTCTCTTGAATTCGTACCCTATACTTACGAATGTCTTTTTTCTCATCCCCTTTCTGCTCCAAAAGGGCTAGGCGTTCTTGCACCTGAGCAATATTCATTTGATCTGACTTGCGCTTTTTATTCGCTAAATCTAGAGGTGCACGGGGTAAGCGGAGTTGGTGGCGCTCAAACTTGAGCAAATTTTGCGACGAGCCATCCGGTGCCACAATGTAAATGGTGCCATTGGCAAAATCCCAGGTGCTCTGCTGCGCATTCCACACTGCCGATTCGGCTTCTACAATTTGATTCAACTCTTCTTTTGAGAAGTCAAGAATAGTCAAATTTTGCATGCGCTGACCATCGAAGTCATGGGCATAAAAAATGCGGGCCAGTTTTTTCCCCGAAAACTCTTGATAAAAAATATTCTTCTCTTGAAATGCCAGCTTATCTTGGCTTAATGCCTTTTCTAATAAAATTTCTCCTTGATAGTTACTGCTGGGAACTACCAACTCGTTGAGAAAAAAAGTCATGCCAGTTGCAATCAAGCTAACAAGCAAAGCAGGCACCATTAGCCGATAAACGCTAACTCCACAACCTCGCAGCGCCACAATTTCGCTATCCCCCGATAGGCGACTGTAAACCATTAAGGTGGCCAGCAAAATTGACATGGGAAACGAGAGGGTGACAAAGTTTGGCACCTGGAGCAAAAAGATCTGTATAGCCGTCGCGAAGGGAATTCCCGCATCTGTAATCTTCTGCACCAAGTCAAAGAAGACCCCTACTGCTAAACCGATCGCCGAGAAAGCGGCTACCCCAAATAGAAAAGGTGGCAGCAATTCTGCAATGAGATAGCGGTCCATGATGGAAGGCTTTAAACCCATCCCAATGACTCCTTGCCATTAATTTTCAGGTGATATGCGGGTAAAAACTTTGAGTGGTGTGGCAAAACAAATTGAGGGCGATCAATTTCCATAGGGTCGGGGGTAAGGCTGAAGTAGGTTTTTCGCTCGGTAAATGTAAAAGATTTGGACGATCGCACCCCCCCGCCGAATTGGCACATCGGCAATTTTTTCGATGCTGCTGAAGTAGCCTTGGTATTTCGCCAACCCAGTTTTGCCCTGGAACCGCTCAGAGGTAATGTAGAGCGCGTCTTTACCAATCCACTCACTTGGCTTGGACCAAAAAGCGAAGCCGCGCAGATCTTCACATAAACAACCAATAAGTTTAGGTTCCAGAGGCTCTAAAGCCATCGCAATCTGTCCACCTAAGAAATAGCGATTGGTAAAGATAAAATCAGTCTCTTGCAGAGCCGCTCGTAGGGTGGGGTTGTCGGCGAAGCCTCGACGTAACTGCTGCACATCTACTAGTTGTGTAGAGGAATCTTCCTTAGGAGACCACATACCACCCAAAAAAGCATAATTGCTGGTGGTTTGAGCAATGCCAAATGCCACATGCAGCAGCGCAATCAACATCAAAGCAATGATGGTAGTTCCAGACCCAACGAGCCAACGTTGAACGGCGCGCGGAGCTTCCTTCTGCCATAGAGCCGCTTGATAACCCAACAGTAAAGTGGCACCCCAAAATCCTGGCATCGGCCAAGTTGGCAAAATTTGCTGATAACCGCCAATCAAGGTAAACACCAAGATAACGGGCAAAGACATCCAAAGAATAAACCGCTGTTTGCTATGCAAATTGAGATCAATTCCAGATTTGCGTCGCCAAGGCTGCATAATTTGTTTGCCCGCCTGACGCAGCGTTACCCACCACAGAGGAAAGCCAAAGGTGGGAAACAGGTAAGCAACTCCGAGCAAAAAGGTACCGAGGAGAGCCAGTAGATCGTACTGATCCCTGGGAACTGCTCGCCCGGATTGGAACCGAAATGAAACCCAATCTCGCTGCCAATTCCACAACAGCATGGGGGAGAGGGTGACAGCAAACAGCCCTACGCCAAGGGCCATCCAAGGGGAAAGGAGGGCCGAGCGATGACGATCGCTGGTGAAGCAAAACCCAACTAACCCGAACCCCAGCAGAAAGCCGTGATACTTACCTAAACAAGCCAAACCGACCAAAACACTAATCAACGCCAACCGCCAACTGGGTCGGTAGCTTTCGGGAACCCGAAAAAATTCCCGAGCAGCGACATAAAGGGTAGCAGCCCAGAAAAACATCAGCGGCGTATCGGGCACCGTCAAAGTGCCAAAGCCTACCTGAAAGATCGGAATGGCAGTAGCGATCGCCAGAGTCAGGGTGGCCACTTGTGCAGAGAACAGCGTGGCACTAGTTAAGTACAGAAATATCAAGGCCCCGGTGTAAAGGAGCAACGTCCCAATCCGGATCGTAAATTGAGAAACCTCTCCGGTTAACCAAGGCCCCAATCCAGTACTAAGAGCCACCAGCAGCGGATGGTCAAAATAGCTCCAGTCTGGGTGGAGCACATAAAGGTAGTAGTAAGCCTCATCAAAACCAGGGTAGAGCCAAGCCGCAATAGTGGCCCGTACCAGCAATCCGCCGACCAGCAAAAAAACTACCCACTGATTTAACCGGGAAGTTAGCCACTTTTGCGCTACTTGCATCATGGCTGACCTGTTTTGGGAACTCGAATCAGTTGATAAATTCCAGATTGAGCGATCGCCTGATATTGCGTAGGCTGCAAACCCGATCTGGTTAAAGCTCTTTGCGAAGTAATCACCAAGGCAGAACCTGGAACAGTGGGTTGAGCGATCGCTTGCTGAATTTCGGGTGCGGCTGTTTCCGGGTTCATCAAGAAATTGACGGGTCGTTCTGCATAAAACACCAAACTAGGCTTATGAAACCCGCGCACGATCATTAGTAGCGGTTCCTGGGGCTTTTCCGCCTGGACGGCAGCAGCCGCCATTTCTCTTAGGGGTAACTGCCGTTCCGCGTCCACAAGGAAGGACATAGGAGTCACAAACCAGAGCAGAAATGCCGCAAACCCAATCAAACTAACGCCCCAAAACCATTGTGCTTGCCGTTTTAGTAACAGGAGAAGCCCAGCGATCGCGCTAATCCCCCAAATAATTGCCCCCCACTCTGCCAAGCCCGCTTGTTCCATCCGCAGCCCCAAGTTAGGCATGGTGGGGTCATCGCTCAACCAGTTAGGGCTATAGAAACAAGCGGCTGCTAGCAAAGCAAATAAACCGACCCCCGCGATTGTGCTGAGCTTTAAGCTGCGTGATTGTTGCTGCCCAATTTCCGCTTGGGCAATTTGCTCACTCCACCACAGCGCCACCAAAATCGCAGCAGCAGGCATGGAAGGCAGCACATAGCTGAAGTATTTCGTAGCAGCAATCGTAAAGAACCCTAAGACGACTGCAAACCAAACGCCAGCAAACAATCCTAAATGAGTTGAGCGGGGTTGCTGTTGCCAAGCTCGACGTTGCCAAAATTGCAGACGGGCGATCGCGGCTGGCAAAAACACCGACCAAGGCAAAAAGCCAACCAGCACAATCAAAAAGTGAAAATACCAGGGGCCGCTGTGCTCATTCACCACGCTGGTAAACCGTTCTACGTTGTGGTAGCCGAAGAACGAGTCAATGTAGGCTTGCCCGTTAGCCAAAATCACCAGCACAAACCAAGGCACACTTAACCCTAAAACAATCAAAGCCCCCCAGCCGAGTTTTACTTCTCGTAAAACTGCTTTGAAGTGACCGACATAGACCAGGAAAGCAGTGATGATCATCCCAGGCAATACCGCTCCCACAGGCCCTTTCGTCAGTACCGCCAGTCCAATCAGGACATAGAAAGTCAAATACCAGCGAGTTTGAACTTTGGAGTTTTCAGTATGGGCATATCCGAGAAAAAAAGCTAACAATGAGCCACTCATACAAAGGCTCAGCAGCATGTCCGAGTAGCCCGTCCGTCCAAAAAAGAACGTGTAGGGATGCAGCGCTACCATTGTGCCCCCTAGCCCAGCCGTCAGCCACAGTTGCCAATCTCGTCCAACGTCACTAGTCTGCTTCGGTGCTGTTGAAAACTCTAATGAGCGATCTGGTAGCTCTTGAGCCTTAGATTTTGAGAATCTATGGTGCCAGCCAAACTGACGCAGCGTATAAAAGCAAAAACAGCTCAAGGCAAATCCTGCTAAGGCTGAGGGAAGCCGAGCCGCCCATTCATTCACCCCGAAGGCTTTAAAGGCGATCGCCATCAGCCAATAGATTAAAGGCGGCTTATCGAAGCGAGGCACCTCATTAAAAAAGGGTGTAATCCAATCGCCCGTCACCGTCATCTGGCGTGCAGCTTCCACAAACAGCGGCTCGGTTTCATCAATTAAACCAATGCTGCCCAAGTGCCCAAAAAACGCAATCCAGCCAATCAACAGTAACCAAGCGATCGCTAAAGCCCAAATGAGCGCTGAACGCTGCTTCTCGTCACGCTTCAACAAATCTGCAATATGGCGGCCCACACTCAATTTCATCCAAAATGTCAACAAGGCAATACTAGGGACGACAGAACTGGTTTTTAAGTTCTCCAGTATTATCATCCCATCCGTGAACCTAAGACTTCAGATTCTCAAGCGATCGCAGACCGTAGCTGCCTGAGATTCACTCAAGATTGACTCAACGTTGCAAGCTTAATTGCCACTCGGAGTTTTGGTCATTCCACAGGGGTTGGTCAGTTTCTCCAATGACATAAGGTCCCCAGTAACGGCGTGATCCATCTTGGGCAAACGCCACCAAAACATCTCCCTTTTTCAGTTGTAAACTTCCTTCTGGCAGGGACAAAGCTAAACCCTGAGCGCTGCCCTCGCCGGGAGCAAAATCCCAATGAGCCGGTTGGCCGTAGACGGGTGCCTTACCAGTAGGCGCTAAGGAAGCTTGGGCAGAGCTGGCTAGAGATTGTTGCGCTAGCAGAGCAACCCGAACTGGATGATCGGTGGTGTTACTCACTCGCAAGCCGCCAGGATTAGGAGTCGCATTCAAGCGGGCAGGGCTACTGTTGGCCGCAACCTGGGTTGAAGCTGTACCCTGCTGAACGCGGGGATCAGCCTCCGGAGAGGACACAATAGGATTACCTGTAGTCGATCGCATGGCGACTTCAGTAGCCGACTTCTGAGTCAGTGGAGCGGCTCCTGAGACCACAGAGGCATCTGGTCCTACAGGACTAATCGAAATCCCTACTTCCAGCCAACCCAAAGCTAAAGCCGCTGCGCCCAAAACTAACCCTGTCCCCGCGATCGCAGCTATCGGATAGGCGATCGATTTCATCTGCTTGTTCACTTGCCCCCGCTCCATGGTGTGCCCCCTACCCCAGTCATCGAAAACTCTTACGTTGGAATTTATTACGCCACTAAACGCTGCAACACTGGTGCCGCAAATTCATACCATCCACCTCGCTCCCCTGTTTCAGACAATCTGCACCTGCACAGGAGTTATATACTTTGTCACTAAGATATTTTTTTGAGATTTTGCCGCATCACCCTTTTGGAGCCTGCGTCATTTATGCAAAACACCCGCCTAAACAACCTCGTAGATGGAGTGCTAGGTCAGTTGGGACGGTGGTTGCGCAACCCTTGGCGACGGCTATCGCTGCTGGTAATCAGCGTTCTCTTCGGTATCTTTCTCGGCACAGCCATCCCAACTACAACCGGACAAGCAGCCACATGGGACATTGTCGCAGCCGCAATCTTGATGGCGTTGACAGAAGCAATTAGCCGAATTGTTTACAGCAATCGTCGGGGGGCAACGCAATCACTGCTGCTAGAAGCCCTGAACGCCACTAAGCTTGGCTTAATTTATGGCATGTTCATTGAGGCTTTCAAGATTGGCAGTTAAATCAAATTAGTCATGCTTAAAGGTATGCAGCCATCAGATTCATCCTTGAACCTCATTCTGCAAAACTGGGCGATGGGACAAGCACCAACCCCGGTCCTTCAGCAGCAACTAGAGACTCGGCTTTTAGCAGACTCATTGAGAGCGAAAGCCTTTGGCATCAACTCTACCAATGTCAGCCAGGCTGTCAAGGTGCGATCGCACCTTCTTCAAGGTGTCTATCCAGCGATCCAACAGTTTTGTCAGCACACCTTTTGCCTGGAATCTGACTTTCTAGTTCCTTTATGGAATTTATGGCTGCCCTTAGCTTTAGAGTTGGCAGTAAGCCATCAAGCGTTAGGCCGCCCCTTCATCCAGGGAATTTTGGGTGGACAGGGAACAGGCAAGACTACTCTAGCTACGATCTTGACCTTGCTACTTAGCCACTTAGGGTATCGCACCCTTAGTTTTTCGCTCGACGATCTGTACAAAACTTATCCAGATCGGCTACGCCTAAGAGCCGAAGACCCTCGCCTCACTTGGCGTGGCCCACCGGGAACTCACGATGTGGATTTAGGTTGCATGGTTTTAGACCAGCTATGCCATACTGACCCGTCCGCTTCGATTCAAGTTCCTCGGTTTGATAAATCTGCGTTTAATGGAGCAGGGGACAGAACCGTACCAGAGGTAGTCAAGGATGTGGCAATTGTGCTGTTTGAAGGTTGGTTTGTCGGGGTTCGCCCGATTGACCCAGCAGCATTTGCTACCGCACCATCTCCGATTGTAACCGAAGCAGATCGTGAGTTTGCGCGAGATATGAACGCAAAACTGCAAAATTATTTACCGCTCTGGTCAAGACTCGATCGCCTGATGGTGCTGCATCCTACTGATTACCACTTAAGTCAGCAATGGCGACGGCAAGCCGAGCAGCAAATGGTTGCGGCTGGCAAAAGCGGCATGAGCGATCGCGAAATTGATCAGTTTGTCGAATATTTCTGGAAGGCGCTGCATCCTGAGCTATTTATCCAACCCCTGACGCGCGATCGCCGCTACGTTGATTTAGTAGTTGAAGTTAACCCCGATCATTCACCTGGAACTGTTTATCGACCTCAAGACCTCGCTCCTGAAAGTCAAGGTGCTACTGAGGCTTAACCCCGTTCACACCTACCTCGGCAAGTAACAATCTGTGAAGCGATCGCCAAAATGATTTCCAGGGAAGATTGCTTTCTTTTCCCTTGCTTCTAAGCTGCCACTCAAACCGAGCCATTAGACAGCAGCAGTCACAGAACTTAATTTGAGCCTTGATCCCCGCCATCGCAAAACGTCTCAAGTTTCGGATGGAGAGCGCGATCTCTGGAGGTAAAATCTGAAAGAGCGATCGCCTTTGCTAACAAATCTAAAAAGCTGCTTTAACTCACTGTCATTTTGAGATTAGGAGAAGAGAAGTGACGTCTGAATCTATAAACTGTGCCGAAGCTTGTAAGAACGGTTGTGTCCTTGGGGATCGATGCCCAAACTTGGAGTACAAGGAGGCAGCGACAAAGTTTATAGCCAATAACTCACTCGATAAAATGCTGGAAATTGCTGAGGAACGTGCCCGCAGGAGAGTGAGTGAGCCACGTCAATGGGTTTTCCCAGATTTCCCAACAGAATAATTTCTGATTTTGAGAGTTCACAAAGGCGATCGCTTTGAGTGTAGAGGAGCGATCGCTTTTCTCTGATTAATCGCTTTTTAAGGGGTCGGTTCTACTGCTTGGTAAACCCTTTTCCAAGCTTGAACGGTGCCCTTACCAATTTTATTTTTGATCGTCGAGCCGTTACCCGCCAAAGTAACTCTGATTACAACCTCCTCACTGGGGGCGCTTTGTAAGGCTTTTGCCAATTCAGGGGTCACTGTAAACGTACTATCTTCGCCCTCTAGCTTAAAGACTTGACTCCCTAACTTAATTTCGAGCGCCTTGCCGACTAGAGACGAGTCCATCACATTATTACAAGTTAAAAACCCACAAGAGCTAGTCTTCTTGTAAGGGAATACAGCAATTTTTGTTGGGGTCCATTGGGTGACGACACCCGACTCTCGCCCAGTCCAAAAAGCGCTGCCAGAATGACTCTTATCAAATACAGCTAGATATTCGCCATCAAACTGGTCACGGACAATTACAGGTTCTGACCAAGGAATTTCTGCTTTCGGCGATCGCCAGTCTTGATCAACGTTGACCACTCGCAAATTTGCCTTAGTAGTCGCTGCATAACTGTTAGTGCTTTGTGAAGGCGTTCCTTGACCTACGCACTGAGAATTATGCGGAGATTTGCGGCACAAGACATCTGTTCCGGTCTCAGCCATCGCTCCTTGTGGCCCTGCAGTGAGTAATAAAGCACCCACACTAGCACCCAACAAAATCAAGCTTGATGCCTTTAAAACATCCATGTTGCTCACTGTAGTTTCCCTGATTGCAAATTTGTGAATTCGTGATCAGTACCTACTAGCTCTGCTGAGAGAATTACGCAAATTTCAATTCCCTCGGCTAAAAGGAGCCTAACTGTGGCAATCTGAGAGATAGAGAGAAACACTTACTTGTCTTGGTCTAGAAGCCAGCCATCAGCGTATGCAAACCCTGCCCACGCCACCTACCACCTCCGATCCCTCCAGCCAAACCTTTGTTGACACCACCATCCAGCGGCGCAAAACCCGCCCTGTCCAGGTTGGGAATGTCACGATCGGTGGAGGTGCCCCAGTCGTCGTGCAATCGATGATTAACGAGGACACTCTGGATATTGAGGGTTCAGTTGCCGCGATTCGCCGCCTCCACGAAATCGGCTGCGAAATTGTGCGGGTAACGGTGCCTAGTTTGGCCCATGCTTACGCGCTCAAAGACATTAAACAGAAATTAGCAGAAACCTATCAAGCTGTGCCTCTGGTGGCTGATGTGCACCACAACGGCATGAAGATTGCCCTGGAAGTGGCTAAGCACGTCGATAAAGTCCGAATTAACCCAGGGCTGTACGTGTTTGAGAAGCCGAAGGGCGATCGCACCGAATACTCCCAAGCAGAATTTGATGAAATCGGAGCCAAAATTCGCGAAACCCTAGAGCCGCTCGTAATTTCTTTACGAGATCAAGGCAAAGCCATGCGGATTGGAGTCAATCATGGCTCTTTGGCTGAGCGTATGCTATTTACCTATGGCGATACCCCCGAAGGCATGGTGGAATCCGCGATCGAGTTTCTTCAGATCTGTGAGTCGCTAAACTTCCATAACCTGGTCATTTCTCTCAAGGCTTCACGGGTTCCGGTCATGGTGGCCGCCTACCGCCTCATGGTGAAGCGGATGGATGAGTTGGGCATGAACTATCCCCTTCACCTGGGAGTGACTGAAGCGGGGGATGGCGAATATGGTCGGATCAAGTCCACCGCTGGCTTAGCGCCACTTCTGGCAGACGGCATCGGCGATACCATTCGCGTCTCGATCACAGAAGCCCCCGAAAAAGAGATTCCAGTTTGTTACAGCATTCTGCAAGCTTTGGGTTTGCGGAAGACGATGGTGGAGTATGTCGCCTGTCCTTCCTGCGGTCGTACCCTGTTTAATCTTGAAGAAGTTCTCCACAAAGTTCGCGAAGCAACCAAGCACCTCACAGGACTAGATATTGCCGTGATGGGCTGCATTGTCAACGGGCCTGGCGAAATGGCAGACGCTGACTATGGCTATGTCGGCAAGCAACCTGGCTATATTTCTCTGTACCGAGGTCGGGAAGAAATCAAGAAAGTTCCGGAAGATCAAGGGGTGACAGAGTTAATTAATTTGATCAAAGCGGATGGTCGGTGGGTTGATCCTTAAATCAGGCATGGATTTTCTTCTTGGGTTGAGGCTTGCGAAATAAAGTTGTTATAGTCTTTCTATTGGCAAGGCTTTAGATTGAAAACCAATGAGATTCAGTCTGAGTCCTGAGGGTGTGAGGTTCTAACCAAAGCTGCTCGGTTAGACAGATTTCTTCAGCACAAATGCACGCTGTACCTTTTCCAGACCAATCCCTTCCAGCTCAGTAGGCGTATGGACATGACAAAACGCGGGCTTGTTTTAGGTGCAACAGCAGTTGCACTCACTGCTGTCAGCATCACTGGAGCTGGCATCCATCTATCTAAAAGTCAAGCCTTTTTTCGCGAAAGTCCTAAAGAAATAGTTGACGAAGTCTGGCAGATCATTGATCGCACCTATGTAGACGGTACGTTCAATCGGGTTGACTGGAAGGCAGTTCGCAGTCAGTACCTAAACCGCTCCTATAGCAATAAAGAGGAAGCCTACAAGTCCATCCGGGAAATGCTCAAGCAGCTGAACGATCCCTACACCCGGTTCATGGACCCGACTGAGTTCCGGAACATGCAGATTGATACGTCTGGTGAACTGACTGGCGTGGGTATCCAGTTGTCTCAGGATGAGAAAACCAAGAAGCTGGTGGTTGTGGCTCCGATTGAAGATACGCCTGCGGCTAAAGCTGGAGTGCTTGCCAAGGACACAATTCTCAGAATTGATGGAAAGAGCACCGAAGGGATGGATGTTGATAAGGCTGTGACCTTGATTCGCGGTCCTGTTGGTTCTCAAGTCACCCTGACCGTTTTGAGGGGGAAAGAGGAATTAGAGTTTCGGCTGAAGCGCGATCGCATTGAAATCCACCCAGTCAAATACACCACTCAACAAGCGCCCAATGCCAATGTTGGCTATATTCGTTTGTCCCAATTTAGCCAAAATGCTTCCTTGGAGATGCGAAAAGCCATCCAAGATCTAGAGCAAAAGCAGGTGGATGGCTACATTCTGGATCTGCGCTCTAATCCCGGTGGTCTGCTCTACTCCAGTATTGAGATTGCCCGCATGTGGTTAGACGATGGCGCGATCGTCTCCACAGTCAATCGACAAGGCGAAACAGACCGGGAAAAAGCCAATCGTCGCGCTTTGACAGATAAGCCCCTAGTTGTTTTGGTAGATGGGGGTTCTGCTAGTGCTAGTGAAATCTTATCCGGCGCTCTGCAAGACAATGACCGAGCCGTTTTGGTGGGGACGCAAACCTTTGGTAAAGGCTTAGTTCAGTCAGTGCGAGGTCTGGGTGATGGTTCCGGTTTAGCGGTGACGATTGCCAAATACCTCACGCCTGACGGTGTTGATATTAACAAGCATGGTATTGCTCCCGATGTGGTCATCGAACTCAGCGATACTCAGCGAGAAGAACTGAGCCGCGATCGCGATAAGGTAGGCACTGAAGCCGATCCGCAATACGCCAAAGCTTTAACAGTTCTGACCCAAAAAGTTGCAGCTCAAAAAGGTACCCGTGCAGAATCTAGCACGCGGTAAGCAATAGGGTGAGTCACGGCTCACCCTAAATCAGCTTCTAGTTCTTGGCTTTAGACGGGTTGACACTTGCCCGCACGAATTAGACCCACTCGGCGGGCGATCGCTTCAGTCTGCGATTTGAATGGTCCCCATTGTGGCGCTAAATCTGTAGACTGTGCTTGAGATTGCTTGGCTTCAATCTGAGCCGCAGACCAAACCTCACAAGACCCATTAGATTGCTTGACGACAAACCAAGCTTCTTCGTCACTCATCCAGACCCTCCCAGTTAGCTCCAGTGGACCGTCATCAAAACATGCATGCCATCCACTATAGGCTAGGCTGTTTGACATGCGTGAAGTCCCGTACACGCTGTAGATAAGTTTCTGGGTCTTCCATCATCGGAAAATGAGCAGTGCTAGGAATGAGTGAATATTCCACTTTCTCACTCAAGTTGGCCGCCTGCTGCCCCATCGACGCCGGGATGATGATGTCATGCTCCCCTGCAATCAACAAAGTAGGAACCGTTAACTTAGCAAACTCTTGTGGCATCACTTCTGTTGCTTTTTTGCTCACTGAAGTAAAAATGGTTCCAAGCGCAGCTTTGTAGTCAGCTAAGAGAAAATCCTCTAGAAAAGCTTGGCTAATGGCATCTGGTAAAGGTTTGTGTAAGAACCGCGCCATAAACATGCGGTTGGCAAAAGGAATTTTAGCCAACCAACGGGGGCGGAACCTAACGACATAGCCGCCGAAGCGATAAAAAGCACTAAACGCTTTTTCATCGTATTCAAAGATGCCACTACAGGTCAGAATTGCCCGCTCTACAAACTGTGGGTAAAGATTCAAGAAAAAGACCGCGATCGAAGCTCCCATCGAGTGAGCATTCAGATAAACTCGCTCTAATTCCAGTGCTTCCAGTAAAGCAGCTAGGTCATCCGCATAGCTTTCCAGTTCATAGATTAAGTCTTCAGTGCTCTCAGCTGCTTGCAGCAGTTCTGTTTCAGCTGTCACTGTCTTGTCTACACTTTGCTGTAAAGTTGCTTGTTGATTTTCTGCGCCTGGTTGCTGATCAGCAGGTAAACAGGAACGACCAAACCCTCGGAGATCGTAGAGGAGACAATCGAACGTATCTGAGAGCGCTTGAGCTGTACTTTCCCAATACCGCGCCGAACCACCCCAACCATGCACAAAAACCATAATTGGCTTTCCAGAGGTCTTAGAGTGGTCCGACGTACCAATCCACTCATAGTAGTGATTAACACCACGAATTGGAATATAAGGCATTGCTAAGCAGGTTTTAAACTCCAGATTGAGATTACAGGTTTTTGGCTAAAAAACCTACTACTCAAGCTGCCACATCGCTTGGCTGCACTAACTACGCAGACTCAGGCTTAGGCAAGGACGAGGGATGTAGCAATAGCTCGGCGGTTGAGCGCTTCTCCACCATCTCTTTGGTAATCGTGCAGCGTGTCACATCCTTGCGGGAGGGTAGCTCGTACATCACATCTAGCATCAGTTCTTCCACAATACCCCGCAGCGCCCGTGCCCCAGTCTTGCGACGATAGGCTTCTTGAGCGATCGCCCGCACAGCTTCTTGCTTAAACTCCAACTGGACATTGTCCATCTTCAGCAACTTCTGGTACTGCTTCACCAGAGCGTTGCGAGGCTCAGTCAGAATCTCAGACAGGGCATCTTCATCCAGCGGATCGACCACTGCCACCATGGGTAAGCGACCGATAAATTCTGGAATCATCCCAAATTTGACTAAGTCATCTGGCTCCAGGTGCCGAAGAATATCCGCCGTTCGCTTATCTTTCGATTGACCATCACCCGCCTGAATGAAGCCAATCGATTTCTTGCCAATCCGCTGCTCCACTGTTTTGTCGAGACCAACGAAAGCACCACCACAGATAAACAGGATGTTGCTAGTGTCAATCTGGATGCAGTCTTGATAGGGATGCTTACGACCGCCCTGGGGAGGCACATTCGCAACTGTTCCCTCTAGCATCTTCAGCAACGCCTGTTGCACCCCTTCACCAGAAACATCACGGGTGATCGAGGGGTTCTCGCTTTTACGGGCGATTTTATCAATTTCATCAATGTAGATAATGCCTCGCTGGGCTTCTTCTACATCCAGATCTGCCACTTGTAGCAAGCGCAGTAGAATATTTTCGACATCCTCACCGACGTACCCTGCTTCGGTTAGCGTTGTGGCATCAGCGACCGCAAAAGGCACATCCAGAATCTCTGCCAACGTTTGAGCCAGCAGAGTCTTGCCACACCCAGTAGGACCAATCAGCAAAATGTTAGATTTTTGCAATTCTACAGGGTCGTCGGTCGACTTAGCACTTCCCTTAGCTTGAATGAAACTAAGGCGTTTGTAGTGGTTATACACTGCAACAGACAGCACTTTCTTGGCTTCATCTTGACCGATGACGTGCTCATCTAGGTGTTTTTTAATTTCCCGAGGCTTAGGAATCTGAGTCAACGAGAGACTAGAAGCACGAGTACGTCGCTTCTCTACCGGTTGCTCACGCCGAGGAGTTGGCTGAGGAGCTGCTGCACTAGAGTCAAACAGTTCCTCATCCAGAATTTCGTTACACAAGTCGACACACTCATCGCAAATGTAGACTCCTGGTCCGGCAATCAATTTGCGAACCTGCTCTTGAGACTTGCCACAGAAGGAACATTTCAGATGGGAGTCGTACTTAGACATAACTGCCTCATGATTTCAGTGCGGTGACAGCCTCTCCCGGAAGGGGAATGTTCTGCCTAGAAATAACTTGATCAATTAAACCGTAGTCTTTTGCTTCAACTGCCGACATAAAGAAGTCGCGCTCAGTATCCGCTTCAATCCTCTCTAAAGGCTGATTTGTATGACCAGCCAATAGCTCATTCAGCTTGCGCTTGTGATACAGAATTTCTTTGGCTTGAATTTCAATGTCAACAGCTTGACCTTGCGCTCCACCTAGCGGTTGGTGGATCATAATTCGGGAACTAGGCAGTGACATGCGCTTGCCTGGGGCTCCGCCTGAGAGTAAAAAGGCTCCCATGCTAGCAGCCAATCCAAAACACATAGTCACAACATCTGGGCCAATATGCTGCATGGTGTCATAGATTGCCATACCAGCCGTGACGGAACCACCTGGCGAGTTGATGTAAAGCTGAATATCTTTCTCTGGATCTTCTGCTTCTAGAAACAGGAGTTGAGCCACGATGGAATCAGCGACCGCGTCATCAACTGGCGTTCCTAGGAATACAATGCGCTCCCGTAAGAGCCGTGAGTAGATGTCAAACGCCCGCTCACCCCGACCAGATTGTTCCACTACCATCGGGATGACGTTGCTGGGGCCAGTAGAAGCAACGTCTAGCAAGTTCAGGCTGCTGATAGGGGAGTAAAGGGACTGAGATACCAACATAGGGGCTAAGAACTGAAGTTCAGGACTGTGACATCAACCAAACAGTTCGAGCGTTTATTTACGGACCTTTAGGAGCACACACTCCTGAGGAAAGCCGTAACGCTTGTATCTGTTATATGCGATCATTATGCCTCAACTCATCTAAGACTGGCTGTAGGTGAGGGAGAAATGCACGAGAAACCCGCTTAATTACGGCTAGGTAGCTAACCAGTCATTCTATCGGCTAGAGCCGTAGAGTGAGTTTAAAGTGATCGCTCCCTCAAGAAAATTTACGTAAGACTACTCACTAACCTCTGTTTCTGCTGGAGCAGCAGTTTCCGGTTCAGCTGTAACCTCTGCTGAAGCTAGCTCTTCGTTTTCTTCACTCTGAGTGAGAGAACCTTCGGGTACAAGTTCAATCGTGGAGCGCTCTTCTAGCCACTTGAGGATTTTTTCTTTCAACAAATCTTCTTCAACCACGGTTCTCAAACGATCGTGGTCGATGTCGCGATCGCTGTATTGCTCCATGACTTCTTTGATACGAGTCTCGATCGCCTCAGGTTCTATCTGGATGGACTCCCGCTTCGCTACTTCGCCTAGAGCCAGTGTGCGCTTGATCCGAGTAACGGCTTCGGGCTGCGATCGCTCTCGCAACTGAGGAATCATGTCTTGGGTGAACAGCCGCTTGATATCCAGCCCTTGGTTTTGTAACTCAATCGCGGTTTGGGTCAACATGTAGTCAACTTCGCGATCGATCAAGGTCATGGGCAAATCAACCTCAATTTGCTTCAGCAACTCACTGATGATCGCTTGTTCCTTATTCGCGTCGGTTTTGCTGTCAGCTTTCTTTTGGAAATTGGATTCGATCGAAGCACGTAACTCCGCCAAAGTTTGGAACTCACTGACTTCTTGAGCAAAGTCATCATCCAAGGCGGGCAGTTCCTTTTCCTTCAGCTCTTTTACTGTAATGGTAAAGACAGCGGGTTTGTCTGCCAGATCAGCTTGCGGATAATCCTCTGGGAACTTGACTGAGACTTCTCTGGTTTCCCCTGGATTCATGCCGACCATGCCGTCGATAAAACCAGGAATGAATCGGCCTTCCGACAACTCGACCTGGAAGTCTTCAGCTTGGCCGCCAGGGATTTCAGCAGCTTCTTCTTCAGCGCCTTCTTCAGCTACTATGCGACCCGAAAAGTCCACTACAGCTGTATCACCCAGCTGGGCAGCGCGGCCTTCAACTGGAATCAGAGTTGCCAATTCAGCCCGACGCTCTTCTAAAACTTTATCGATTTGCTGAGGGTCGTACTCTGCTTTTTCTGCCTGAACGTTAAAGCCAGTGTATTGGTCTAGCTTCACTTCTGGTTGAACATCTACAGCAGCAGAGAAAGTGAGGACAGAACCAGGTTCATACTGTTGCACCAAGTCTTCAAATGAAGAGCGCAACTGGAAGTTACCGATCGCATCGATTTTTTCTTGTTCAACGGCTTGACGGACACCGTTTTGAACCAACTCTTCTAGTGCCGCAGCCTTCATGCGACTAGAACCAAAGCGCTGAATCAATACTTGACGAGGAACTTTGCCTTTCCGAAACCCAGGGATATTAGCCGAGCGAGTAAACTCTTGCAGGACCTGCTCGTAGGCTTTCTTGGACATGTCTGGTGGAATTTCGATTTCCAAACCAATCTGACTGGCGGGAAGTTTTTCCTGGGTAACTTTCATTGGCTCTGCAGTTTTTAGACAACTAAACTTTCTGGTTCAACAGGGATTGAGGTTTGTGATACAGTGCCCTAAAGCACAGGTTTCCTTGAGCAATCCCTGACATTAAAGGTCAGCCCTTGGCCCAGCAACAACTTGATTACTGTAGGCATTAAGTACTCCGGGCATACTCAGGGCGATCGGTATGACTTAGCTTTCACAGGACTAATCACCTGCTCTGTCACTTAACCAAAGGTCAGAGCGAAAGAGCTCAGTTCAGCAATTCGGGGAAATTTCGCTTAACTGCAATTAGCTATCCTAACCGATCCTAACCAGCCATGAACGAGATGAATTAAATTTGATCTAAAGTTCATCTGGGCTGTTCTTTGGCAGAGTAGCACTCAAAGGCACCCAATGACTTTAGTGCTCTTGCCCCTCAATCTAGTGCCCGTATTGTTACAGCTAGCTTTGCTCAGCAGCGATCGCCCCCCAGAGCACAAAGTTAAGCGGATAAAACCCAGTCTTATGCGAAGATCTTAGTTGAGGAGTGCTGAAACTCCTGCTTAGACAAGGTGAGCTATTTTTCAGTACGAACAAAATCCGTTAAGATGTTGAAACCTCAATTTTTGAGGCTTATCACTAAGAAAACCTCTAAATTCATGATTTAACCTCATCTGATAAAACTTAAACAAAAGAAAATCTTATAAAAAGCCTTGTGAGCTAGCAGATCCAACAGCTAAAAATCCAGCAAAGTTAGCCAACCGACTTTTAGATTTACCTGTAAAGACCTAGCTCTAACCTTATATTTCTTCAAATATTTTTTATTCAATTGCAAAAATTATCGGTATTACAGGAGGCAATTAATTTGGGTCAGTCTTATAAAGTCGCTATTTTGGGAGCAACGGGTGCAGTTGGGACAGAACTCATTGAGTTGTTGCAAAGTCGCCAATTTCCAGTTTCCGAGCTGAAGCTACTGGCTTCTCCTCGGTCGGCTGGACGCACCCTCACCTTTCAAGGCGAAGAATTACCCATCGAAGCCGTCGGCGAAAACTCATTTGCCAATGTAGATTTAGTTCTAGCTTCCGCTGGAGGTTCGATCTCTAAAGCTTGGGCACCCAAGGCAGTGGCAGCAGGAGCAGTCGTGATTGACAACTCCAGTGCTTTTCGCATGGACCCTCAAGTGCCATTGGTCGTTCCAGAGGTTAATCCGGACGCTGCTGCTAGGCACCAAGGCATCATTGCCAACCCCAACTGCACTACTATCTTGATGTCAGTTGCCATTTGGCCATTGCACCAAATTCAACCCATTAAACGGATTGTGGCAGCTACTTATCAATCTGCCAGTGGCGCGGGTGCACGGGCAATGGAAGAAGTTAAAACTCAAGCCAAAGCAATCTTGCAAGGTGAAACTCCTACTAGTGAAGTTTTTCCTTACCCGCTAGCTTTTAACTTATTCCCGCACAACTCTAAGCTGACTGATCAGGGTTACTGCGAAGAAGAGTTGAAGATGGTGCATGAAACTCGCAAAATCTTTGGTGCTCCTGATCTCAGAATCACGGCAACTTGCATACGGGTTCCCGTACTCCGGGCTCACTCGGAAGCGATTAACCTAGAGTTTGATGCACCTTTTGATGTGGCTCAGGCTAGAGAATTGTTGAGCCAAGCGCCTGGGGTCAAATTAGTTGAAGATTGGCAAGCTAATTATTTCCCGATGCCCATTGAAGCGAGTGGCTGTGACGAAGTTTTGGTGGGTCGAATCCGTCAAGACCTGTCTCATCCCTGTGGATTAGAGCTTTGGTTGAGCGGAGACCAGATTCGCAAAGGAGCAGCTCTCAACGCAGTGCAAATTGCTGAATTACTGGTTGCAAGAAATCTGCTTCAGCCTGCGGCTCCTGCCTTAGCAACTTGATGAGGACAACTGCTGACTCACAGCTAAAAATTTCTGACCTATTCATCATGAGGAGAAGTTGAAAGAGCGTGGTAGATTTTGGACGCGTTCTCACTGCGATGCTCACGCCATTTAAAGCAGATGGCACTGTTAATTATTCTGTTGCAGAGCAACTAGCAGCTTATCTAGCCGATAATGGAACAGATACGCTGGTTGTGTGTGGCACTACAGGCGAATCTCCGACTCTCAGTTGGGATGAGGAGTACGAGCTGTTTCAGGTAGTGCAAAAGGCAGTCGCAGGCAAAGCTAAGGTAATGGCAGGCACTGGCTCGAATTCTTCCCAAGAAGCGATCGCTGCCACCCAAAAAGCCGAGAAGCTAGGCTTAGACGGGTCTTTGCAGGTTGTGCCTTACTACAATAAGCCACCCCAAGAAGGCCTCTACCAACACTTTAAGGCGATCGCACAAGCAAGTCCTGATCTACCTTTAATGCTTTATAACGTGCCAGGTCGGACGGGCCAGAACCTACAACCCGAAACCGTAGCTCGCTTAGCTGACATTCCTAATATTGTGGCAATCAAGGAAGCCAGTGGTAACGTAGATCAAGCCAGTCAAATTCGACGATTGACCCCTCCAGAATTTACAATGTATGCAGGGGATGACTCCTTGACCTTACCTTTGCTCGCTGTAGGAGCTAGAGGTGTTATCAGTGTTGCCAGCCATATCGTTGGCCCAGAACTGCAACAAATGATTCAAGCGTTTGAACAAGGACAAGTTCAGGCAGCCACACAAATTCACCTGCGCCTCTTTCCTTTATTTAAGGCTTTGTTTTTGACGACAAATCCAATTCCTGTCAAGGCAGCTATGAAACTTCGAGGTTGGGAGGTAGGCCCTTCCCGGCTACCGCTCTGTGATCCACCTACCGATGTTGTCGCAGCCTTGAAGACCGTTCTCGCTGAGTTGGCTTTGCTCTAGCACCTTGGCTGAGCTGAGTAGGGCGAGCGCCCTGAAGTTTCTAGACAACTAAATATTCTAACCACACCCTCTCTGAATCACTGTAGTTCTAGCAAATGTCTTGATATTCCATTACTCCCTTTGAGCAAGGCTATTTCTTGACAAACATTTGATTCTAGAAAAGTTTTTGACCCGCCATGAGCCTCCAGTGCAGTTAGCCATTTTTTCGACTTTGCACCGCTTTACTGGCCTATTCATCAACTCTTTTGCCTTGACTACACATTCGTAAAAAACTTGTACTAAGGATACACATGACTCAAACTCAATCAGCTCCTGCTCTCAAAGTTATTCCTTTAGGTGGCCTCCATGAAATTGGCAAAAACACCTGTGTTTTTGAAATCAATGATGAGATTCTGCTGCTAGACGCTGGATTGGCTTTCCCGACCGATGGCATGCATGGTGTCAACATCGTTTTGCCCGACACCACTTATCTGCGGGAAAATCGCCACAAAATTAAAGGCATGATCGTAACTCACGGTCACGAAGATCACATTGGCGGTATTGCCTTTCACCTCAAGCAGTTTGACATCCCTGTCATTTACGGCCCTCGCCTAGCCATGGCTTTGCTAGAAGGTAAGTTAGAAGAAGCAGGAGTCGCCGACAGAACTGAATTGCGTACCGTTCGTCCTAGAGATATGGTGCGGATCGGTTCGTCCTTCTTTGTAGAATTTATTCGCAACACCCACTCGATCGCCGACAGCTATACCGTAGCCCTACACACCCCTGTAGGTGTAGTGATTCACACAGGTGACTTCAAATTTGACCACACACCCGTAGACGGTGAGCATTTTGATATCCAAAAGCTAGCTGAGCATGGTGAGAAGGGCGTTCTTTGTCTGATCAGCGACTCTACCAACTCTGAGGTGCCTGGATTCACAGCTTCTGAGCGCTCTGTCTTCCCAAACTTAGATCGCGTTTTCAGCCAAGCAGAAGGACGCTTACTTGTTACTACCTTTGCTTCGTCTGTGCATCGCATCAACATGATTTTGGAGTTGGCCAAGAAACGTAACCGCTTTGTTTCGGTGATTGGCCGTTCCATGCTGAACGTGATTGCTCATGCGCGGAATTTGGGTTACATCAAGTGTGAAGATAGTTTGTTCAAGCCGCTTCAAGAAATCCGACATTTGCCTCCCGAGCAAGTACTGATCTTGACAACCGGGTCTCAAGGCGAACCCATGTCTGCCATGACTCGAATTGCTAACGGCGAACATAACCAAATCAAGGTGCGCCCCGGCGATACGATTGTGTTCTCTGCCAACCCCATCCCTGGCAACACGATCGCCGTGGTTAACACGATTGATAAGTTGATGATTCAGGGGGCCAAGGTGATCTATGGTCGCGAGCAGGGGATTCATGTCTCTGGTCATGGTTGCCAAGAAGACCAGAAACTAATGATTGCCCTAACTCGGCCTAAGTTCTTCTTGCCCGTACATGGCGAGCACCGGATGCTAGTTAAGCATTCTCAAACGGCTCAAAGCATGGGCATTCCCGCCGAAAATATGGTCATCATCAATAACGGTGATGTGGTTGAAGTGGCTCCGGATAGCATTCAAGTTGCGGGCAAGGTACCTTCTGGGATTGAGCTAGTGGATCGGGCTGGAGTCGTCAATGCAAACGTCCTCCAAGAGCGTCAGCACCTAGCTGAAGATGGTGTTGTCACCGTGGCTGCCACAGTCGGTTGGGACGGCAAATTGTTAACTCAGCCGGAAGTACATCTGCGCGGCGTAGTCACTACCCTGGAGCGATCGCTGCTGCAAAAGCTGATTAACCGAGCCATTGAGAGCGTGTTGAGCGATCGCTGGCGGGAATTTGTGCAGTCTCTAGAAGACGATCAAATTGAAGTGGATTGGGTAGGGTTACAAGCGCAGATTGAGTCAGCCGTACAGCGACTGCTGCGACGTGAGTTGCAAAGCAAGCCACTTTTGGTCTTCCTGATGCAAAATCCTGAGAAGCCACCCGCAAAAGTGACCACAAATCGTCGGCGCTCCACTGCCAAAGTAGCTTCCTAGAGGCTGACCGTTATTTTGCGGGCGGGCGGCTGAGTCGTAGCACTGCATAAAACTACAATTGCAAACCTAAGTAGAGATAGGCGAGGAACGTGCTTCCCCTATCTCTTTCTTTATGGCAGTCCATTTTGGTGATGACCGTCATAGGCATATCCTTACGGAAGTCACTGAACTAGAGAGAGGACATTCACAAAACTTCCGTGAAATCGCTCACTCAGGATTGTCCGGATCTTAGACACAATAGCAGTGTTGGAATAGATGAAAGCCCAACTTCAGTTAAGCGCTCCTTCAGTTTTCTCAAAGTCTACTCAACCATTTCCCAGCCGATCCGATATTTCCCGTTGAGGGGCTGTAGCTGCAAGCAGGGTTCCATACCATCTACTAATTCACAGGAAAGGCAGTATGAATACTTCTGAATGCACATCCGAAAATTTGGCCCTGGTTAGCTGGACTTGGCTCTCCTCCAGTCAAGACTCTGAAATGACAGCAAGCCCTCTACATCCCCCTGCAAAAGCTAAATTTGATTTTTGGCAACCTATGCGTCAATGGCTAGAGCAAGTCGAAGTTGCGACTCCAGGTCTAGCTCATCGGCTTTGCCAACTTATTCCTTCTCAGTGCCCCTTTGAGCGTGACGTTAAACTGTTTGGTCGCACTTTGTTTCACATTCCTCCCATGTGCAAACTCAATCCTTTATACGAAGAAGTGGTAGGTCTACGGTTCCGAGCGCTTTGCTACTTGGCAGACAAATGTGGTGAAGATGTAACGCGCTACTGTTAGTCATCCAGTAGGCAGTCGAGCGATCGCAGCCCTTCCGCAAAGAATTAGAGCTGCTGCATCCACTCAACGCTAATTGTTTATATAGGGTTGTCGTCCAATTAGAACCTTGGCTGCAAGAAGAGCCGAAACGATTTTGAGACAGAGATACCCAAGTCTCATTTAATCCATAGATTTAACTAGTTGATTCTTTAGACCGCTGCAAAAGATCAACACCGAAATCTAAAAATCCATTAGACTTTGCGTCATCACAGAATAGTCTGCAATAAGCTATTGAGTTAGCTAAGTAAAGCCTTACGTTTTTGTTTATTTAAGTCTTTCCTAAACCTAAATATCTTAGTTCTCATTAATTTTACTCTAATAGCTAAAAATCTCAATTCATAAAGCTAGCTCAACTATTTTCAGTTAACCTCACTCATTTCATACAGCCTGAATTGAAGTCAGGTTCAATAGCTGAAGCTGCCACAAGCATTGCAGAGTAAATATTTAAAGCTTCGTAACGCTCAAAATTATTAGGTACTCTCAGAGGAGTAAATTTTAGTTTCACTGTCTTGCTTCTAGAATCGGGGACGCTATATTGATAAGTGAAGCAATTAAGCTTCCCTGGCAGATTTAACAGCCAAGTGTCCATTCAGCAAGAGGTAAAAAGCGCTGTTTTTACAAAGTCTGTCTCGCATCGTCGCAACAGCACTCAAGTGTGATACTGATACTTCCTCATCAATTGGCTAATTGGGAGCTCTGTCGTTGATTGTGAATTAATTCAATCAAAGCAACTCTGCCCATGATCGATGAACCAGGGGAAGTTACTCAGTGAAGGCTTGGGTGTTGTTGTCGTTTAAACTTTCTGTTATTGTCGTTATCTTTATAGAAATTTCAGCCAATAGGTAAACGCGTATCATGGCCATTATTGCCCTGAAAGCCTGGTACCTCCAGCAGTATGAGCCGATTCGAGAACTGGAGAAACGTCCCCATGATTTACGCCTAAGTAAAAATAGCCTACTGAAATCTGGTTTGCGAGCTGACTTTTTAGAAGATTCTGAAGAAGTAAAGCGCTCTGCTTGGTTTCAGCGCTACCTAGAAGGGGAAACCATCGAGTTTTATATCGAGGGGAGTGGTGGCTACGCGATCTCGAATATTGATCTAATTAGTCACGAAATTTACTTCACCAAGCAAGAAGTGATGGCTCATCTGGAGCCAACCATTTTTCTCTGCTACCAAACCGAGTACAACCAATCCAGTGATGTCTTGAGAGACGCACTCCAAGACCTAATTGAAAAACTAAATCGGCGATCGCGCTTACCCCTGAGTTTAGAAGAGTCCCATCGCCTGACAGAAGGACCAGTGCGGCTCAGCAGTACTTTGATGCGGAAAATTCGCCAGAGCTTGCTTTTTGTCGCTGATAGCACTCCCATCACTAAAATTAGCGCTGAACCACCGCAGTTGATTCCGAGCCCTAAGGTTTGTGTTGAGGTTGGTTATGCCCTGCAAAGCAAGCGCACCGAACAGATCCTTTTGGCTCAAATGGACCGCTCCGATTTGCCAGGGCAGTTTCCCTTCGATTTACCCAGCCAGAACCGCTTAGTGTTTAAGGACGCTAAAGACTTAAGCAAAGCTTTACCCAGCTTGGTAGAAACTCAATTACAGCGATTCAGCTTGCTCTCGTAAATCTAGCTTTCTAACAAGTCTTCGCAAGGAATTGTCGATTTTCGCCGATTCAGAGCCCATAATAATGTCGGTGTATTCAGGATAGTTTCGACAGTATGCCTAGAACCCCGAATGAGTTCATTGTTCACCTCCTATTTGATGGAGGCCATCGGGAAGAAGTCCGTTTCCCTACCATTCAAGAATTCCAAAAGTGGTACAGCGGTGAGCTAGTGCCCAAATCCTCGTCTGATGACTTCATCAGTGTTCCGATCAAAAATATTCAGGGCGAGTACATGGTGGCCCGACCCTCGCGGATTATAGCGATTCGAGTGGAACCGGTGTTCAATTCTAGCGTCGAGCGATACTAGCTCCTTAGATTCTTTATTCCACTCAACCAAAGTATGTCTGGCTTTGCTAAGGCTCAAAGATGGCTTGCTGCCGTTGCTCTCAGTTTTGGAGTTACGCTCACAGCAACTCATCAGCCTATTTTTGCAGTTCAACCCCTGCAACCTGTTACTTCATCTGTTTCGCTACCGACCTCCCTCGGGCTTGACGACAAAATCTGGCCTCAAGCAGGCCAGCCGGGGGATCGGGCAGCTTTATTAGCGGCGATCGACCATAGTTTAACCTATCTCCAAACTCCTAAAGCAGCGACAGATTATCAGAAGCATTCGGTGCCTGGAATTAGCCGCGATCGCGTGCGTCGCAGTCTAGTTAGATTTCGTCAGTTGGTGACAAAGTCGCGCTCTGCGGCAGAGCTAAAGGCAGCCGTGCAGCGGGAGTTTGTTTTGTATCGAGCCGTGGGCAAAGACAACCAAGGCACTGTTGCCTATACAGGTTACTTTGAGCCTACTTATACTGCTAGCCGTGTCCGTACGGCTGAATATCGCTATCCTCTATTTCGGGTACCGCCCGGTTTAGCTGAGTGGTCTAAACCTCAGCCAACTAGGGCTCGATTGGAAGGAAAGGATGGGCTTCAATTTGCCAAGGGGCCGCTGAAGAATCTGGAGTTGGTTTGGTTGCGCGATCGCCTAGAAGCATTTCTGATTCAAGTGCAAGGTTCGGCTCGCCTGCAAATGACGGACGGCAGCACAATGACCGTTGGCTTTGCGGGCAAGACCAATCATCCTTACACCGGAGTTGGCCGCGAGTTAGTCAAAGATGGCAAGATGCGTCTGGAAGACCTAACACTGCCTAATTTGCTGGAATACTTTCATCAGCATCCTGAAGACCTCGACGTTTATTTGCCACGCAACCGCAGTTTCGTGTTCTTTCGAGAAACCTATGGTGCAGCGGCAACTGGTAGTTTAGGCGTGCCCGTAACGGCTGAGCGATCGATCGCAACCGACAAATCTCTCATGCCACCTGGCGCTTTAGCTTTGATTGACACCCCGCTGCCCCAGCCAAGTGCGGCTGGCAAATTAGAACAACGCCCCGTGAGCCGCTACGTCTTGGATCAAGATACGGGAAGCGCCATTAAAGGCCCAGGACGAGTTGATATTTTCATGGGTACAGGGGTGAAGGCAGGCGATCGCGCGGGCCTGACAAATTCAACGGGTCAACTCTACTATCTATTACTGAAGCAGTAACCCTATTTCTACCTACCCCTGTTGAGGTTGTACCCTGTCTATAGAAGCGTCTCACATTCAAAGATAGGCAAACGAACTACCCAGCTCTACATTGCCATTGCTATAAGACCCTTCCCTTAAATCAGTAAGGCGTCTAGACAGAGACCAAAGCCTGCAACAGTAGCGCCTATGGAAGCATCCTTTGAAATTACACTGCTGATGATCATTACAGTCATCGCAGGCATTAGTGCTCAGGTAATTGCCGAATTTTGCAAGGTGCCGAGCATTGTTTTCTTGCTCCTCTTTGGCATTCTGCTGGGCTCTGATGGTTTCAATATCTTGCACCCAAATTTGCTGGGTACCGGGTTAGAAGTGATTGTCTCCCTCTTCGTAGCGCTGATTTTGTTTGAAGGGGGACTCAATCTAGAACTCGGAGAGCTGGGTCGAGTTTCCGGGAGCCTCCGCAACCTAGTGACAATCGGCACTCTGATTACCTTAGTGGGTGGTGGCATTGCGGCCTATTGGCTGAGTGAATTTCCTTGGCCGATCGCGTTTCTTTATGCCTCCCTCGTGGTCGTTACTGGACCCACTGTCATTAGCCCCCTGCTGAAGCAAGTACAGGTTGATCGTCAGGTGGCAGCCTTGCTGGAAGGCGAAGGCGTCCTGATCGATCCGGTGGGAGCTATTTTGGCTGTGGTAGTGCTCAACATCATTCTCAACGGTGATGCCGACCCAGTTTTAGTATTTAGTGGCTTAATGCTCCGACTGGGCATTGGCGGTGGAATTGGGTTGGTGGGGGGTCTCTCGCTAGGCTTTGTGATTAAACGAGCCCGCTTCTTATCAGATGATCTCAAAAACTTAATCGTTTTAGCGGGGCTCTGGGGCTTGTTTGGCTTGGCTCAAATGCTCCGAAGTGAGTCAGGCTTGATGGCAACGGTGGCGGCTGGAATGATGTTGCGAGCATCCTCACTGCCGGAAGAGCGCTTGATTCGACGCTTCAAAGGACAGTTGACCACACTGGCAGTTTCGGTTTTATTTATTCTGCTCTCAGCGGATCTTTCGATCGCTAGTATTTTCGCTTTAGGTCCAGGTGGGGTACTCACAGTCTTAGTCTTGATGTTCATCGTCCGCCCCCTCAACATCTGGCTCTGTACCTCTTGGAGCAGCAACCTGAACTGGCGACAAAAGCTATTTTTGTGTTGGGTGGCTCCTAGAGGTATTGTGTCCGCTTCGGTTGCTTCCTTGTTTTCTATTTTGCTGACCGAACGCGGGATTAATGGTGGAGATGCAATTAAAGCTTTGGTCTTTCTGACAATCCTCATGACCGTTTTTGTCCAAGGCCTATCTGCGGGTTGGGTCGCTCGCTGGTTAGGGATTACCTCTACTCAAGCGACAGGTGCGGTCATTATTGGCTGTAGTCCTCTCAGCCGTCTTCTGGCACGCTTATTTGATGAATGCGGGGAAACTGTAGTCCTGATTGACACAGATCCTGAAGCCTGTCGTT
Organism: Trichocoleus sp. FACHB-591; assembly: GCF_014695845.1. Classification (NCBI taxonomy): domain Bacteria; kingdom Bacillati; phylum Cyanobacteriota; class Cyanophyceae; order Leptolyngbyales; family Trichocoleusaceae; genus Trichocoleus; species Trichocoleus sp. FACHB-591. Next base: position 252,831 of record NZ_JACJPA010000121.1, on the reverse strand, counting down.
TAGCGGCAGAAGAAAATGTGCGGGTTTTTGTCAGCAGCGGCTTAGATGCTGGGGTCTTAGAAGAAGCAGGACTAGGCTCAGTTGGCACCTTTCTTGCCATGACCAACAACGGTGAAGTGAATGTGGTGCTAGCGCAACGAGCCGCCGAAGAATTTCATCCACCTCGCGTTCTAGCTGTTTTCCCGCGCGATCCTCAAGCGAGTGCTGTGAATAAGAGCCATAAAGTGCATCAAGCTTTTGTTCCAGAGCTCCCCATCAAAGCTTGGAACGACTATTTGAGCAGCGGTGCCGTCAAGCTGGGCGAGACGATGCTGCGGGATGAGGGTTTTGCTTTTCAGCAGGCTCATCTGCAAGCTTTGATTCGCTCCGGTGAGCTGATTCCACTACTCCTAGAGCGCGATGACCGTTTGCAAATTATGCCTGCCCAGGAAGAGTGGGAAGCGGGCGATCGCATTATTTATCTATTACATGACCCTCGGCCTACCCTGCTAAAGTTGCTATCTGGCACCACCCAGCCTCGCCTCACCTTGGAGAAATTAGCCGCAGTAGAAGAAGTTCCGATTCCCGAACCTGCCTTAGAAGCTCCTGTCTTGGTAGAAGCCCAAGTAACGCCTAGGGAGACAGAAGTTGTACCACCTTCTATCTCAAGTTAGGTGAGATTAGGTGAGAGGTTTAACTTTTAGGACAATTCCGCATCTAGATTGGTACTTCCAACATCAGCCTGCTTAGCTTCTTTTTCTTGAAATAACAAGCTGACTAGGTGAATTATCGCGAGCAAAACGGCTCCAATGGCCAGCAAGTAGCTGTGCAAAGTGTAAAGATGCTCTACCGTAACTGTGCTGACTGAACCACCTGTCAAAATTTCGCGTAAGGCAGGTCCAATTAAGGGGATAGCTTGGATGGTTTCTAATTCAATTTTGAAGCGCCAATAACCAAGTTGGCTCCAGCTCAAGATCATAGCGGTCCAGCCTAAAGCGATCGCGGTCAAAGTCAGTAAAATACCGCTAATCCAAGCTGTTAACCAACTGGAGCGAAAACGCTCTCCGAGAAACATCACCACAATTTGGATGAGAGAAATAGCAATGAGGCCATTGCCAGCCACGCTGTGCAGGTTTTGAATTAACCAACCATTCGTGACTTCAGTATTAATCAGTCGCAAGGACTCGTAAGCACCGCCCGCTGTAGGTTCGTAATAGAACGCAAGCAAAATTCCTGTGATCGCTGCTATGAGACTCAAAGTCAAAACAGCTACAGCCAAAACCGTAGCGAGTCGCCGCCAAACTACCGCGTACTGCACGTTTTTCATGGCTCGTTAATGTGTAGTTTTGTTAACTCTTAAATTAACAAAGGATGCCAGAATCAGCCACTCTATCGCAGGTTGCAGAACTGGAAAATTCTTTGGATCTCAGGACTTATCGCCGCGTGCAACCTAGCCCGTCATCAACTAAGCGCAAGTAACGAGCAGCGAATATGTCAGACTCAAAAGAGACTATTGCAAAGGATGAATTGGTGACTGCTGCATTCGCAAACTCAACTAAACCTGCGATCGCCGAAATTGGAACCTTGTATGGCATTGGCGTAGGTACAGGCGATCCAGAACTTCTCACGCTCAAAGGGCTACGCCTACTAAAGCAAGCATCAGTCGTTGCTTTTCCGGCAGGAGTAAAAGGCAAACTCGGCATGGCTGAGCAGATTGTGGCTGAGTGGTTACAGCCCCATCAAGTGCGCCTAGCCCTAAATTTTCCTTATGTTCAAGATACAGACACGCTGACTCAAGCATGGCAGCAAGCCGCCAAGTCGGTTTGGCCCTATTTACAGCAAGGCCAGGATGTAGCCTTTGTTTCTGAGGGGGATGTCAGCTTTTTCAGCACTTTCACATATTTAGCCCAAAGCCTGCAACACCTCCACCCAGAAGCTAAGGTACAGACCATTCCAGGGATTTGTTCTCCCTTAGCTGCGGCGGCGACTTTAGGTATTCCTTTGACGATGCAAGCGCAGCGGCTCGTGGTGCTACCAGCGCTGTACCATGTATCAGAATTAGAAACCGCGCTGCAATGGGCAGATGTGGTGGTTTTAATGAAAGTTAGTTCTGTGTACGAACAGGTATGGGCCATTTTGCAGCAGCAGCAACTTTTAAATCGTAGTTATGTGGTTGAGCGAGCCACCTTGCCAGAGCAGGTAATTTATGCGAATCTGAGCGATCGCCCTAACCTCCAACTGTCTTACTTCTCACTGCTGATTGTGCAAGTTACAGCCCCTAGTCTTGTTGGTAGTTAATTCAGGTGGCGTAGGCAACTTTTAGCGCCACTATAATGTCTTCCCATACAGCCCATCGTGGGCCCATCGTGGTATTACGTGCAGTTTTAAGCCGCTCATCCTTACAATCATGAGCCAGTTAAAGTTTAAGGTCCTAAGGCTAAGATTTGAGTGCGTGCTTTTTTAGTACCAAACGAGATGTCGGTTGTTGATGCTTGAGCGGAGCGGATTGTCACGGTTATGTCTTACTGGTCCTTGATTAAGTCTCTGCCCGAAGTATTGCGCCAACCCAGCGGGATTGCAGCTATTGCTTCCGTCGGGGTTCACGGGCTGCTCTGGGTTGTTCTACCTGTTTTACCTCTATCCTCAAAAACCACCGAATCTGAGGCGCAAAGACCTGTAAAACTGGTGGAGCTGACGCCAGCAGAACAAGGCCGTTTACCCAGCTTTGCTACCCCCCAACTTTCCTTGCCTCCTCTGCCCAAGACCACAAACCTATTTCCATCCCTGCCGTCCCTACAGTCGTCTAACTCACTGCCTAGCTCTAGTTCGTCCCCGTATAATCTTCCCCTCTTCGCACCGCCCCCTTCAGGCTTTTCTTTTTCTCCGTCCGTGCCCCTACCCGCTCCTTTAGGGCTTCCCACGACTCAAATTCCCATTCCCGATGCGCCAGCCCCTAGAATCTCGGAACCCGCTCAATCTTCCAGACCTACGATCGCCTTTCAAGATCAACCGGGTCTAGATGCGATTCAGCAGAATTCTCAGGCTTTGCAATCCCAAAATCTACCTCAACTGCCACAGCTAGAAGCCAGCGCTCCTGAGACAATCAATTTCCCACCCACAGACCTTAGCCCCTCTGAGCCAGTAACTCCACAGCCCCAGCCTCCTAGCAACTCACCAGAACAAACCACTCCTCCAGCTACGACTCAAGCTTTGCCTCCAGAGACAGAGCAGGCTGCTGCCCCAAACACACCTCCCTCCGCCCCTGGCCCCCGACCAGATAAAATTCCTGCTGAGGCGATCGCGAGACTGCGTGAAGCCCAACAACGCCAGCAAGAACTTTATGCTTACGACGCAACAGGTACCAGCAACGAGGAAGCCTCCGGTACTTTATCGGATTGGACTGAGGAAACCTCACAATCAACAGGGAAGGACTTTAAGCGTTTAGAGTTAAAACCGAGCTACCCGACAGCAGCCTGTCCCCGGAAATTAAACGGACAAGCGACGTTTGGCGTTGTCGTCGATGCTGATGGCAAAATTGTGGGTGAACTTGCTCGGATTCAAAGTGCTGGCTACCGACTGCTCAACCAAAAGGCCGAAGAAGCAGTCAGAGCCTACGAGTTTGAGGGAACAGGTGAGTCTCAGCCGTATTTAGTCAGCCTACCGTTTAACTACAGCAGTGATACTTGTGCTGATATCCCTTCAGAGGAAGCACCCCCTAGCTAAGTTTTTGTTTGAACTTGTGTAACAAATTTTGTAAGTTTGTTCCAGGTAGCTTAGGCTGCTTCAGCAGATATGGCTTTAGACCGTTCGTTTACAAAGCAATTAACCGCTGCGGCTGACCAACTGTTTCACTACTTGGAGCAGTTTAGTCAGGCGAAGGTTCTTGTGGTGGGAGATTTAACCCTAGACGAATTTCTCACAGGTCAAGTAGAGCGGATTTCTCGCGAAGCTCCGGTGCTGATTATTCGGCATGAAAATACCAGGCAAGTTCCGGGAGGCGGCGCGAACGCGGTCTATAACTTTGCTCAGTTGGGAGCCCAGGTCAAAGCGGTAGGGCTGATTGGCAAGGATGAGCAAGGACAGGTGATTCGCGAGATTTTCGCCAGTGCTGGGATTGATACTCAAGGAGTCTTAGTCGATGCCCAGCGTCCCACTGTGACTAAAACTCGCATTTCTGGGCATGCTCGTCAGTCAGTGACGCAGCAGATTGTGCGGGTCGATCGCAAATCGGATGAGCCACCAGACCTAGAGTTGCAGCTCCAATTAGCGCAGTATATTCAGCAACATCAAGACACCGTAGATGCAGTTGTTTGTTCAGATTACGGGGATGGCACTCTCACCCAATTGGTAACTGCCGCAGCTTTGCAGCATCCTTGCACGATTGTGGACACTCAGAAAGAACTGAACCGCTATCGAGGTGCCCTGTTGTTTACGCCCAACCTGCCGGAGGCGGAGCAAGCGGTTGGTTATGCGATCGCGACTCCCCAGGATTTGAGTCGAGCGGGACGTGATCTTTTAGACTTAACTGAGGCCCAAAATATTCTGATCACCCGTGGGGAAGCAGGTATGACCCTGTTTGAGCAATCAGGGGAGGAATCTCATATTCCTGCTTTTAACCGCACTGACGTATTTGATGTCACTGGGGCAGGCGATACTGTCGTAGCAGCTTTAACTCTGGGGTTAACTGCAGGAGCATCGGTATGGGAAGCCGCTGTTCTAGGTAACTTAGCAGCCAGCATTGTGGTGCGGCAGTTTGGAACTGCTACAACCACTACCTCTGAAATTAAACTAGCCTTACAAAATTTACTGAACTAAGTAACCTGGAGACAACAAGCGACATGACAGAGACAGGCAAAGGCACAGCAGACCAAAAATCTCAGCGCCGTCATCCCCGCCGCATCATCATCACGGGAGGAGCTGGGTTTATTGGCTCCAATTTTGTCCATTACTGGTGCGATCGCTATCCAGAAGATCGCGTGATTGTGCTGGATGCGCTGACCTATGCTGGCAATCTGCGGAACCTGGAAAGTTTAGAGGAGCGGCCTAATTTTCGCTTTGTTCAAGGAGACATCTGCGATCGCTTGTTGCTGGATGCTCTGCTGAAGCAAGAAAAAGTTGATGCGATCGCTCACCTCGCTGCCGAATCCCATGTCGATCGCTCGATTCTATCGCCTGGTGCTTTTGTCCGCACCAATGTTGTCGGCACTTTCACACTTCTAGAGGCGTTTCGTCACCATTGGGAAGCCCACCAAAAACCGAGCCACTATCGCTTCTTGCACGTCTCTACCGATGAAGTTTATGGCAGCTTAGGCTCTGACGATCCAGCCTTTAGCGAAACCACTCCCTACGCTCCAAACAGCCCTTACTCGGCTTCTAAAGCAGGGAGTGATCATTTCGCCCGCGCTTACTACCACACTTACAACCTGCCCACCCTCATTACTAACTGCTCCAACAATTACGGTCCTTACCACTTCCCAGAAAAGTTGATTCCTTTGATGTGTATCAACATTTTGCTGGGCAAGTCGTTACCTGTGTATGGTGATGGTCAAAACGTGCGTGACTGGCTTTACGTAGAAGACCATTGCCGCGCCTTAGACACCGTGATTCACCAAGGGCAGGTAGGAGAAACTTACAATATTGGCGGCAATAACGAAGTCAAAAATATTGACCTAGTTCACATGCTGTGCGACTTGATGGACGAGCTGGCCCCCGACTCACCTGTGCGTCCTTGCCATCAGCTGATTACGTATGTCAAAGACCGCCCAGGGCACGATCGCCGTTACGCCATTGATGCCAGCAAGATTAAAACCGAGCTGGGCTGGACTCCCCAAGAAACGGTTGCAGCAGGCTTACGCAAAACTGTGCAATGGTATTTAGACCACCCCAATTGGTGGCGACCTCTGCTCTCTGAGGAATATCAAGCCTATTACCGCAAGGTCTACGCCTAAACCTACTTGATAGCTGCGTAGACACAAAATTTTTGATCTATTGTAGGGGCACCCACAAGGGATGCCCTCAATGGTGAAAAGGCACCCACAACACATCCGCAACGGATGCCCCTACCAGGCGTTGACATGTAGGCGTTGAGGTTAAGTAACTGCTCCCAGGGGCCAAGTGGTCACAAGGAACACAATCACAGCTCCTAATGCCAGCAAACCTTGAATTAAGTTACCGATCAACGAACCGACAACAATCCCGATGCCAGCTTTGACAGCTACAACAAAATCTCGTCGATAAATCAACTCACCCACGATCGCGCCCAGTAAGGGACCAATCAAAATTCCCAACAATGGCCCACCAAAGGGCAGCGCTGGCAGCAAGCCAAAAAAGCCGAGCAGCAAGCCTACTACTGCACCAATCTGGCCCCACTTGCTGGCTCCAAAACGCTGGGCTCCCCAGAAGCTCGCCAGAAAATCTACACCCATGCTGACCACCAGCACCCCGATCGCCACCACTAGGGGAACGGTCACTGTACTAAATCCGTGGATAACGCCCCAGATAACGATGGCAGCCACAATCAAGCTGGTGCCTGGGATAGCTGGGACCACGGCCCCAATTACCCCAAGCACCATTACAGCTACAAGCAGCCAATAGAGTACGGTCATAGTTTAAGCGCGAGGTTGAGCAACTTCTAAATAGTGACGGATAAATGATGACTCAGAGTATTGTCTAGCTTGTCGGCGATCGCCTCCACCCAGTTTTCGTCCTGCTTGGTATAGCTGCGCGGAGCATTGGCGGCCAGGATCAAAGCTCCTTGATTGCCAATGGGTTGGCAAATAATACCTTGAGTATTTTCTGGCAAATAGTCAAACTCAATGCGTCCAGGATAAGCTTTTACATCGACTAAATAAACGGGTTTTTGCTTCTCTAAGACCCGTTGCAGAATCGGGCCTGGCTTCACCTCCGCATTGGTCGCCAAAATTCCTCGCCGCAGTAAGACGCGCCCCTGATACAACACCACCAGCGATCGCGTCACGGTATTAGTGAGCAAAATCTGAGAGGCCCAAGCCAGTTCTAGCCGCACCGCTTCTGGCAGATTTGAAGCTAGTTCGAGTCCTTCTTCACCGACTAACTTTACGGCATCGGGCGATCGCGGTTGAATGCGCTGCCACAGCAACCCAGTTAGAATCAGTAAGGCACTAAGAATGACGCCTAAAGCGTCAGAACGAGCTTGAGCATCCGTTAAATTGGGCGTAAGCAGGCGATTCACCAGCAGCAACGTCCCTGCCAAAGCGCCCACAACAATGGGTAAACGACGTAAAACTTGATTTTGGTCGGGTTTTGCCATGCCTTGGGGCCTGATTCTATCTATTCACCATCGTAATAGATAGAATGTTTCCGTCTTGGTTTTAGCTTCAGCCGTGTGGAGGCAAATCAGTAGTGCTGGAATTAGTCAGCTCTGGGTTGGTTTCGCTTTGGTTCAAAATGGCCCATGTGCCACAACCCATCAATCCCGATAGCTTGCTTGCGTCTTGGAATACACCTGGCCTAGTTTTTTCTGCCCAACCTGACCCAGCAGGCGAAGCAACTGTGAAACAGTATCTGCAAGGTCTGAGCGCCACAGGGCTGACTGAGACGACCCAAGGTGTTTGGGTGCAAGTGGGCTACAATCTGTTGGCCAATCACCAAGGAACGCAACCCCTACCTGCGGCCTCTTTAACCAAGGTCGCGACTTCTTTGGCAGCACTAGAAACTTGGGGGCCTGCCCACCAATTTGACACGTTGATCGGGGCCACGGGACCAATTCAGAACGGAGTGTTACAGGGAGACTTGGTAATTCAGGGCAATAACGACCCCTTCTTTGTTTGGGAAGAAGCGATCGCCCTCGGCAATACCCTGAACCGCATGGGCATTCGTCAAGTCACAGGCAGCCTAGTAATCACTGGCAACTTCGCCATGAACTATGAGACTGATCCCTTGCTAGCAGGAACGTTGCTAAAGCAAGGGTTAAATGCTCAACTGTGGTCTGAGGAAGCCAAGGCACAGCACCTCAACTTACCCAAAGGCACCCCTCAGCCTCAAGTCGCGATCGCGGGCGATGTGAAGGTCGCTACCTTGCCGATTCCTAAGCAAATTGCTTTGTTACGGCACCAATCTCTACCGCTTGCACAAATCCTCAAACAGATGAACATCTACAGCAACAATCCGATGGCTGAGATGTTAGCTGCTTCCGTGGGAGGAGCGCCTGTCGTTGCCGCTCAGGCTGCCAAAGCTGCGGGGGTGCCACAAGCAGAAATTCAACTGATTAATGGCTCTGGTTTGGGTCCAGAAAATCAAATTTCCCCACGGGCTGTTTGCGCCATGTTTATGGCGATTGAAAATTACTTGAAGCCTCAGCAGATGAGTGTAGCTGACTTGTTTCCCGTCTCTGGTCGCGACGGTGGTACGCTCGAAGACCGCAATATTCCTGTCGCCTCAGTCGTCAAAACGGGGACGCTTTGGGATGTGAGTACTCTGGCAGGAGCCTTACCTACTCGCGATCGCGGCTTAATTTGGTTTGCGATTTTGAATCGAGGCGAAGACCTAGATGGGTTGCGGAATCGCCAAGACCAACTGCTGCAAAATTTACTAGAGCAGTGGGGAGCCGATCAATCGGTTGTGGCTGAGATTGCTCCCAACAGCGCACCAGGCTCTAATACACCGCTCAATTTCTCAGCTCCAGCCTCCAGCAGTGAACCCGCCGCTACTCAGCTAATGGGAACTACAACTGCTCCTAGCAATCCCAAGGCAGCATCACCGACCCTGCACCAAAAGTTTCAACTAGGCGATGACAGGCGCAATCAAATTTTGTTTAAGGTCCAGGTTTGAGGTTCGAGCTTAGGGAATAATTTCCGTCACTACTCGTCCACCACTCACCACAATATTTTGGTCTTGCAAAGTTCCTGAAGCTTTGGGGCCTTTGAGGTTAAAGGGTGGATTCGCTTGGCTATAAACCACATTCCCTGTGGCTTCAATTTGCTGCGTCGGGATATACCAAGTGAGGTTGTCTGCTGCTAGTTGGGATTGGTTGCGCTGTCCGTTTCCTTGCACATTTCCCGTTAGGTAAAAAATTCGCGGCTCCAGATTACCACGTCCTTGATTGGCCGTGATAGCGACCAGTTGCTCCCGGTGCAACACATCAACTCGCTGGTCGGAAACTACTGTTTGGTCATTGAGGTTCCAAACTAGAGAATTGCTGGCAATTTCTAGTGGTGGGTCAGCCACAGACAGTTTAGCGTTCTGTTTCAGCGTCGCGACTTTGTTTTTTAGCTGCACTTCGGCTTGGTCGGCTACGGCGCGATCGCTCACGACAGTCCCCACATAGCGATCGATTTGGACTGGCTTATCAACCACTACTAACTGCTTAGCAATTTCCCAAATCAAATGCTCGCTCTTAAAGCCCATAGCAGGATCTTTAGACATAGCTGCTACCTGACCAAAAAACTCCATCCGCCGCGCCCGACTGTATACTTTGGCTTCTTTAGCCGTGGCTTGGAATTGGGGATGAGTGCCCGTGATGTTATTGCGAACTAGCAAAAGATCGATTTTGGGCTGCCATTCCAGCTCATTACCCTTAACGATCGCCCCACTTTGGATGTCAGTAGCGACAATTTGCCCTTTCAGCAGGATAGTTTGGCCGTCTTTTCGGACTTCGCCACTCTGAGCCTGAATTTTGTAGACCGCCTTGCCATCCTGAAACAACTCACCCGCAGGGCTTTGAACGTTAGCAATTTTTTGGTCTTTACTGTAGCGTGCTTGCTTGGCTTTGACTTTCCATAGCAACTGACCTTTTTCGTCTACCTGCTCTAGGGTGACATCATTAAACGTCAAGTTGTTATCAAAATTCTGCACCGCAGAACTATCTTGAGCCAGCTTATCAACCGTTTGGCTTTTCTTGGGTCCCCCACAAGCACTGAGACCCACCAGCAAGATCAACCACACAAGCTGCGAGGAGTAAATTGGGTGTCGGCGCAAGCTAGAGGGTCTCAAGCGAGGCAGCAGTGACATCAGCATTCTCAAAGTGTTCAATACCAGAATTGACTATACAGTAGGCTTCTGGTTCCACTCTAGACGCTGATGCACTTTTCTCGCGATCGCCTTTTAACAGCAGTAAAACGATGGCCTCATCCAAGATGGCCGTTTCTCAGCCATTAACACTGCGCCGAGTTGGCAGTTTCCCTACCGCTCCTCTGGCTCTTCAACGATGCTAATACCGGAGAGGGGCCGATAGGTATAGCTTTGGCGTGGTGTTTTTTGAATATCTTCCTTAATATTGTCCAGATCAATATAGCGATCCGACACATTGATCAAGCTATCACTGGTCATGGAGCGGAGGCTGACCACTTCAACCCGCACACCTCGGTAACTAACGGCATTAACCGCGTAGGCTAAGTCACCATCGCCACTCACCAAAACAGCCGTATCGTAGGAATCGACCAAGGCCATCATATCTACAGCAATTTCTACATCCAAATTGGCTTTTTTAGAGCCATCTGGCAGCTGCACCAAATCCTTAGAGATCACTCGGTAGCCATTGCGACGCATCCACAACAAAAAGCCTTGCTGTTTTTCGTTGGTGCGATCGACCCCTGTATAGAAAAATGACCGTAATAAGCGAGAACCCGCCGTCAGACGACAAAGCAGTTTGGTGTAATCAATTTCAATCCCTAACTGCAACGCGGCATAAAACAGATTAGAGCCATCAATAAAAATGGCCACTCGACCCCGATTCTCTAGAACTTGTTCTGGGGTGAATACAGTATTGCTTTCTAAATTGTTCAACATTGTTGTTATACCTCTTTTTTATTATGAAAAAAATTGATGTTTCATTAGTTCACCTATTGATGACCGTAGCACTGTTTGCTAACACTGTCTGCTTAGACTGACCTTAGATCACTGCTTCCGGAGCCTCTAAGCGTTGAAACACAGGTTTAGCGTCACCTAAGGATTGATTACCAGGTAGTATTCCCCAGGTAGCATGGGTCACAAACGGCAGCGAAACATCAATTAAACTTCGATCATTAAAATCTACAACAAACCCGAGCTGCTGGTAGATGGCACCACTGACATTCGGAATGATTGGCGACAAGAGATAAGCGGCAAGCCTGACCGATTCTAGAACTGAATAGAGTACTTGCTCGACTGCTTGTTGCTCTCCTCGCTTATAGAGACTCCAGGGAGCTTGTTCATCAATAAATTTGTTGCCCATTCTCACCAGAGCCAGAATGGCTTCACAGGCTTCACTGAATGCTAGGGCTTGGTAAGCTTGGGACGCGCGATCGCCTAGAGTTACGCCAATTGCCTTCAACGGATGATCAGCAGCAACCTCTGCGCCCACGACAGCGGGAATCTTGCCATCACAGTACTTATAGACCATCTTCAAGGTCCGATTTAGCAAGTTGCCTAAGTCGTTAGCCAAGTCAGCATTCAAAATATTGATGAAACGGGTTTCATTGAAGTCGCCATCTCGGCCAAACTCGATTTCCTTGAGGAAATAGTAACGCACTGCGTCTGAGCCATACCGATTAACCAAGGCCACTGGGTCGATCGTGTTGCCCAAGCTTTTGCCCATTTTTTGACCGTCTTTAGTCAAAAAGCCATGCCCAAACAAGCGCCCTGGTAAGGGTACCTCGGCTGACATCAGCATGGCAGGCCAATAAACTGCATGAAAGCGTAAGATATCCTTGCCAATCAAATGCAAATTGATCGGCCACCAATGGGCTAAGGCATTTTCTAGGGTGGGTTCGCTGTCCGGGTCCAGCAAAGCCGTTACATAACCTAATAAGGCATCAAACCACACATACAGGGTATGACCAGGATCGTTGGGTACCGGGAATCCCCAGTCTAAATTGACGCGAGAAATCGAAAAATCCTTTAGCCCTTGGCTCACGAAACTGAGCACTTCGTTACGGCGAATTTCTGGTTGAATAAAATTTGGTTGCTGTTGGTAAAGTTCTTCTAATTTGGTTTGATAGTTCGATAGCCGAAAGAAGTAATTTTGCTCGTCACGCCATTCAGTCTCGCGTTGGTGAATAGAACAACGATGACCTTCTAATAAATCTCGCTCTTCTTTGAATTCTTCGCAAGAAACACAGTACCAACCTTTCTGTTGGCCTAAATAGATGTCGCCGCGCTCCCACACCCGTTGGAAGAACTCTTTGACAATGGCGGCGTGGCGTGGGTCAGTGGTACGAATAAAGCGATCGCACTGAACATTGAGTTGCTGCCAGAGCTGAGAGAACCCAGCTGAAACTTCATCACAATGTGCTTGCGGCGATCGCCCTAGCGCTTCAGCCGTACGCTGGATTTTCTGCCCATGTTCATCAGTACCTGTAATTAGTAAAACTGATTTACCTTGCAATCTTTGAAAGCGCGCAATTACGTCTGCGGCGATCGTGGTGTAAGCGCTGCCAATATGCGGTAAATCATTTACATAATAAAGAGGTGTTGTAAGAGCAAATTTTTCTTTATTCGTATCGATAGAAATCATGGAAGAGAAAAATACAATACATTAAATCCGTTTTTAATCATACATGAGCACCTGCAAATAAGTCCTTTATCTGCTCTTTGATCTAGGCTAATTAGCTTTAATTAATAAGTCTAGAATCAAACAAAAATATAATTAAGGTGACAAAGCTGAAGTTACTTACTATCTTAACCGTAAACTTTACTTAAAAAAGGTTACAGAACCTTAAATCAATTGAAATAAAGCAGCTATACCTTGCCACTTTACGCGACAAGGAGTTCTAGCTCGTAAGCGGGTTAAGTTTTCAGTCTGCCTCGTTGGGTAGAAGCAGCAGGGCTAGCCGCAACTCTTTACTTAGCTAGACTCGTTAGTTTCTACTCTAAGACATGTGTCAAGCCGAGTAAAGCAATGTTAACACTGTCATTAAGTAAGGATTGAGGCGTTTATTTTCTCCAATGTCTTCAAATAGCCCACTGCAAATTTCTCGCTGGCTGCTAACTGCCTTAGGAACTCGCATGTTTCTCTACCATGAGAATTTGGTTCCTCGGAATAGCGCTGTCTTGGTAGTGAGCAACCACCGCAGTTTTATGGATGCTCCGATCCTGATGGCCGCAGTTAATCGCCCCATTCGGTTTGCCTGCCATCACTATATGGACCAAGTGCCAGTGATGCGGGAACTCGTCAAACTATTAGGCTGTTTTCCTTTAGATTCGCTGGAACATCGACAACAGAGTTTCTTTCGGCAGGCTAGTCAACTACTCCAGTCCCCTCAAATGATTGGGGTGTTTCCTGAAGGAGGAGAGCCTATGGTGCAAGCGACTCATCCTCAAAAAACTGGAGAGTTCCATCGAGGCTTTGCTCACCTGGCTTTGCGCGCTCCAATTCAGAATTTGGCCGTGTTGCCTGTCGCGATCGCCTCCTGCGAGGAAAGCAATGGTGCAGGGGTTCCGCTGAAATTATTAAGCCTGATCGATCCGTCAGAGCCTTTATTTGACCAAAATGGTTGGCATCCTTTGGTAATCTACCATCGGGTCAACGTCTTCATTGGTCGGCCACACTGGGTCAAAGCCTCTGAACGCCAACATTACCGCGGCAAGGATGCCAAAACAGTTGTCGCTGACTTAACCAACTACTGTCACGTCGAAATTGACCAGTTACTTGCTCAAGGTTGCTACTAAAGCCGCCTACCTGAGGCTGCTGCTCAACGCTCCAGCTGGAATTTACTAATTCTCATCTCCCTCAGAAAATGCAGGAAGTCAAGAGCCAAATCTGTTTTCTCACGCCCAGGCGGCTGAATCCTCACCATTCCCTGTTTGTGTTCCTACCGGGTATGGATGGGACTGGGCAACTTTTGCGATCGCAAACTTCAGGACTAGAGACCAGCTTTGATATCCGCTGCTTAGCCATTCCTCCCGATGATCTAACTAACTGGGATGTCTTAGCCACCAAAGTCATCAATTTGATTCAAGAAGAAATTGCCAAACAGGAGCAACCACGGGCGGTCTACCTCTGCGGTGAGTCCTTCGGTGGCTGTCTAGCGCTTCGAGTTGCCACTCAAGCTCCTCAACTCTTTGATCGGCTCGTGCTCGTCAATCCAGCTTCGTCCTTTAAACGGCGGCCTTGGATTCAGTGGGGTTCATCTTTGACTCGTTGGTTGCCAGAAACTTGGTACCAAATCTCATCGGTAGGATTGCTGCCGTTTCTAGCATCCTTTGGGCGCATACTACCGGAAGATCGCCAAGCGCTGCTCACGGCGGTGCAGTCAGTCCCGCAAAAAACTTCCATCTGGCGTCTCTCTCTGCTCAATGAGTTTGACATTGCCGATGACCAACTGCGTTGTCTCACACAACCTGTTTTACTCTTAGCCAGTGCCGCCGATCGCCTGCTACCTTCCTTAGCCGAGGCAGAGCGCTTAGCAGCAGTTTTGCCAAACGTCACAACGGTGGTTCTGCCCGATAGTGGTCACGCCTGCCTCTTAGAAGCAAATGTCAATCTTTACGAGATTATGCGTCAGCATAATTTTTTGATGTATCAAGACGACCTGACTTTACCAGCCTCTATTTCAGGTTTGGGTGTGCAGTCCTAACTTTTAAGCTAAAAATCTGGATCTGCTTGGCAGTAGACTGAAGTTCATATTATGCGAGGATTGAGGCAGGTTAGTCTGCTACTACCTCAACTAGGGTGTATTGCTAGACTTCAAAGCGCAAGCTCAAGTGTCGGTCATGGCGATCGCATCAACCTCTTAAAGCTTGGTGTGGCTCTCGAATTCACCTCATTCCTGAAGGGAGAAAATATTCATGAAACCAATTCACTTTTCGCCTAAAGTGCAATTTTTTGGTAAATCCCTTCTGGAAACCGCAAACTCTGCTCAACAGTCGCTAGAATGATGGAAACTCAGTGTTCCAGATCACTGGCCAGATTGCTGGTAAGAAGTTACGTTTGCCCCTCAGCAGCATTGACGGTTGAAACCATAATGTCTTTCAGCAGCTCCTCCACACTTCCCGGCAAACGGCTTCATTCGCGCTCTCGCTGAATTATTTCTTAACAACCTTGGATAATGACTGTAACAGGTACCATCCATCTCCAAGAACGTTTCCAAACTACTCTCTTCCATTTGATTCAGGCTCAACTTGCTAAATTTTCAAATCACATCAATCAAGGGCTACCTGCTATTAACTGCACCTTACAGGCAGGCAGGCAACAACTCAGCAATGCTCACTTCCAATCACCCATTGGACGCTTTCAAAGTCAGCCAAAACCCCTGTTAGGTTTGGGTGCTACACATTGAGGGCGACAGCATTGATTCGAGTAAAGCTACGGCAATTGATTAAGTATTCGAAGAGTTAGGTGCTCAGGAGAAACCAAACATGCTACACCGCAAGATCTATCAGCTCTGTTCAGATGGTCGCGAAGTCTGGATCTTCTTGCGGGACCAGCAGCGCTGGATTGAACGCGCACGCATTCTTGATATTGAGGGAGATTTAGTTACGCTTCGCTACGAAACTGAAGAAGAGGATGAAATGTGCTCCTGGGAGGAGATGGTGCGGCTAGAAAGCATCGGTGCTGTGACCCAGAAGCTAGCCACAGTCCCCAGAGGCGATGTCGAACCTTTAGTTTCCGATGACTGTCCTGAAGCAGAGCAAATTCGTAATCATCCTGACTCCAACCCAGATTAGGACCTGACCTGATGTAGGTTTCTGATCAACTTTAAGGCAGGCTCCTCAGCCTGTCTTTTTGCTTTAAACCACTGCTAATCCCTGGTTGCCAGCTTACCTGCGCACCTGATATATCGCCTTAGTTGAGTTCTGGTTCGTCGTCACTGTTTAGCCCCTCTAGATCTCCTGTCAAGGTGTTGCTCAGAGGCGAGCTGGAGCTAGGGGACTCAGGGTGAATGGGCTCAAAAACAGGGCAGTACCCTTCAGGGGCAACTTTGAAGTCGAACAGAGGCGAAGTTTGATTCCAGCACCGCTGACCTCGGTAGTGCTGACAGTTGCCACAACAATCTAGTGTCACTGGAGCAGGGCGATCGCTACCTTGGGTTAATAGCTCCCATTGAGGCAAACCACGTAGCACGAGTTCCTCCCCCTGCCAACGAGCTTCAATCAGACCCGTATCGGCAAAATTGTGCCACCGAGTATCCACCGTGATGGCATCGGGTAGCGTAATAGTGACTACAGTGCCTAGCTCGGTTAGCTCACCCTCATAACTGGTTTCGGGTGCGGCAGGTTGCAAAAACGTTTCGCCGACTGGCAACTCAACTACCGTGCCCGATGCGGGGGAATGCAGGTGATAGCGGTTATGCAGCTCATCCAGACTAGTCAGATCGGACAAGTAGGTAGGAGAACTGTGTACGAACACCACATGCTGAGGCCGTAAATTGTGGATCAGCTGGGTAGTGCCTGGTCCATCGCAGTGATCAGCAAGTAGGTAGGTTTCTACGGCTAGGCGACCCGATCGGATCTCGGCTTGCAGTTTCTTCTCAACGGTCCTCGACTGTGACAATACCAATTGACGATGACGCTGCGATCGCTCAGCTAAGAATGGCTCGTCCGAGGATGAGTGAATTGTGACTAACTGCTGGGGCAGCATTAGCAGCCAAGGCCCATTTCCAGGACGGCAGTACTGGCTCAAGTCGGCAGTTGCGTCGGTGAGAATAATACAAGGAGGTTGTAAATCCCCGGTTCTCAACTCCTCAGCGGTGCCGATAGGGTCGGTGTGCAGCCGTCGTACTCGTGGACGAACTCGCTCATCCCAAAACAAAGGTTGATGTTGAGCAAAATTCTGCACAGTCGTAGGCAGATGTGGCAGCAATTGAATATAAGCATCACAAGCAGCCGCCACAGTGCCACTGACCCAAATATTGAGGTCACGTCCCGTAAAGTGGTGATGGCTTCGCAGCAACATCAGCAACTCTTGCCCTAACCCTAAAGTAGGCGTAGGCAGCAACACAGAATAGCCCTCTGTAATGGCTTGGCTGACTCGTTCGGCTAATTGATTTTCTTGCTGACGGCGACGTGGATGCCGCGAAGTTCCATAACTGCCTTCGACAATCAACACGTCAGGCCGCAACCCCCGCAACTCTTCCAGCGGAAACCCTTCGACTAAACGAGAATTAGAAAGGAAGCAGTCTCCCGTGTAAAAAACCGTGTAGGTACGGTGTGGTGTGGTGTAGGTGAGTAAGAATGCTGCGGCCCCTGGAAGATGACCTGCGGGCCATAACTCAGCCGTCAACCCTTCTTGAAACTCAATCGGCGATCGCCACGGCAAGGCTTGGCAGAAAGGCGGAATCTCAGCTGGATCTAGCTCTGGCCAGTTGAAGGGCAACAATTCGGTGGTAACTTCGCTAGCATAGATAGGAAGTTGTGGAAACGCCTGGTGCAGCGCCAAGAGACCTCTGGCATGGTCTAGGTGGGCATGTGTGCATAAAACCAAATCGGCAGGCAGCGAGCGATCGGCATCTACGACCAGAGGCGAAACATCTTGCAGACCGCAATCTAGCAAAATCCGATAAGGTCCCATCCGTACTAGTAAGCAGACGCCTTCACCTGCTTGACCAGCACCATAGGGCAAACATTCCAGCTCAACCACGTCCGTATTACATCTCCGTAGAACCCAAAATCAGAGAAGTGTGCCGGATTTTCTGAGGGCAACCAATATTTCTTTAGCCACAAAAAATTAGCATAGTTGCGAATGTAGGCTAGATATAGCAAAACTTGGGTTTTAACTAGGGAACGCTAAAAACCCAAATTCTGATACTTCTACTCTCAGCTTAGGGCAGCACACTCTGCCCTTACCTTGATGCTATCTCGTGCCAGTAAAATGTGAATTAAATCAACTCTATAGCAGTTAGCCGCTATTAGTGAGCGGAACCATTTCCGTGGTAATTGTCTGAATCGTAAAAGCCGTTTTGGGTGCCAAAGAATAGACAGGAAATGGTAAATACAACGGTGAGAACGGCCAAAATTAATTTAACGTCCATATTTATAAACCAGGTAAACAGCAATATCAGGCTTAAATTCAGTACCTTATGGAATGTGAAGTAGGAATTCAGTGACCAAACTTGACGGCATTGTAGAACAAACCAATCAAGATCTTAGCGATCGCAACATTTTTGACACAATCTCCCCGAGTTCGATTTCCACTGCCCAGTTTATTCAGCCCACTTGGCTGGCTCGTCCTTCTACAGAGGTAGCCCCCGATCTCTTAGGGTGCACCTTGATTAGACAAACTGCGGATGGTACCGTGTTGCGTGGCTTGATTGTAGAAACAGAAGCTTATGCACCCGGAGATCCTGCTTGTCATGCCTACCGACGACAGACCACTCGGAATTCTGTGATGTTTGGTCCCGCAGGGCTAAGCTATGTTTATCTGATTTACGGCATGTATCACTGTCTGAATGTAGTCACTGATCTAGATGGCGTCCCTAGCGCTGTATTAATCCGGGCTTTGCAGTTGGATGCTATGCCTCCGGGAATCGACCCCCTCAAAGAACGCAAACTAGACCGAGTAGCCGCCGGACCCGGAAAACTTTGCCGTGCCTTCCAAATTGACTTAAGTTTGACGGCTTTGCCATTCGCTCTAGGCCAACCCCTCTGGCTGGGGCATCGTCAACCCAACTGGCAACAAGATTTCGAGCAAGGGGCGATCGCGTTGGTACAAACCACCCGGATTGGCTTAACCCAAGGGACTGATCTTCCTTGGCGCTGGTATGTCAAACAGTGCCCTGCTGTCTCCAAACTCTAGAGTTTGCGCCTTCTAAAGCACCACTTCTTCTCCTTGCTCTGTAAAGCGAACAGACTCAATTTTCCACTGCGGATTGGCAGTCAAGGTTTTATTTACTGCCCCCAACAAAGCTAATTGCTCACAGCTAGAGAGCGACTCTAGTTGCCGTTTCGAGCTTGGGCTGACGCGCAGATCCACAGTCGCAACCCGACTGTCTGGATCAACGCTGACCCGATAGCCTGTCAAACTAAAATCAGCAGTATCCCATTGCGCTAGGGTTTTACTAACTGCTGCCTCCAGCGGTTTCTGAGCTGACACCGTTACTTTTTGCGGCACCAAGTTTTGGCATTGACCATCCACCTTGTAGATCGTCACAGGGACTGTATTTTGAGTCTGAGCCGTTGTGGTTGCCGCCACGGTTTTAGCGGGTGCATTTAGCGGTTGGCTGCGAGCGGCTGGAGTTGAAGTCGCTGAGGAAGGGCTAGTCGTAGGGGTTGGCATTGCCCTTGGAACTGAGGCGGCTGGTTGAATAGTTGAGTTCGCTGCGGTGGAGTTGGGCGGAGATGAGCGGGTGCGATCGCCTTCTTCGCTGGGAGGCGTATCACAACTGCTGATGCCTAAACACAAACTACCAGCTAGCAAAACTATTAAAGATACTTTATAAAATTTCATCGTCTTCTTACCTGTGATTCCATAAACTTCAACCGGACTCTACCGCCAGAAGCAGGAGAGGGTTAGCATAGAACGTAGCGATACCTGATTTGGGTGTCGATGTTGAGTTTTATTGATTCCATGGACTCTAGTCCATTCCCTGGTAGTAGATATCTCCTCTAGCCTGGTGGCGTAAGTCTCCCAGCGCGGGGGAGACGTAGGAGGTTGTATGCTAACTCAGGAAAACCGTGCCTTGCTGTCCGATATTGCGGACTTAAACCAGCTCAAGTCTGAGCTGAATCAATTACCTGCTGTGGATGTGGGGGACTACATTGTTGAACTCCCCCCTGAGCGGCGAGCGATCGCGTTTCGGTTGCTGAGGAAAGATCAAGCCACCGATGTTTTTGAATATCTCCCCTCTGAAGTGCAGGAAGAGTTGATTAATTCCATGCACGGTACCCAGGTCTGTCAGATCGTTGAGTCGATGCGACCCGACGATCGAGCCGAGTTATTTGACGAGTTGCCCGCCGGCGTGGTCAAGCGGCTCTTGCAACAGCTCAGCCCTACGGAACGCCAAGCAACAGCGACAATTCTAGGCTATCCCGAAGGCACTGCTGGACGGGTGATGACCACCGAGTATGTGCGGTTACGCCAAGGATTAACCGTCGAAGAAGCCATTCGCAAAATCCGCCTGACTGATCAAGATAAAGAAACGATTTACTACGCTTATGTGACTGACAACAACCGCAAACTGGTGCAGGTTGTGTCACTGCGCCAACTTCTCTTTTCACTGCCCAACGTCCTAATTCAGGATATTGCCAGCGATCGCGTCCTCAAAGCTCGCACCGAAATGCCTCAAGAGGAAGTGGCGCAGTTGATGAAGCGCTACGACCTGCTGGCTGTGCCTGTAGTCGATCGAGAAGATCGCTTAGTAGGCATTGTCACAATTGACGACGTAGTCGATATTTTGGAAGAAGAAGCCACGGAAGATATTCAAAAGCTGGCTGGGGTAAGTGGTGGAGACGAAGCAGCTTTGTCGGCTCCCCATGTCACAATTCGCAAGCGCTTACCTTGGTTAATGGGCAACATTGTGCTTTACGTAGGTGCAGCCAGTGCGATCGCTCCTTTCCAAAAGACGATTGCCCTAGTACCTGTTCTGGCTGTGATTATGCCAATTTTGTCTAACGCTAGCGGCAACGTAGCAATTCAAGCTTTATCGGTTACCGTTCGAGGTTTAGGGGTGGGTGAGGTCACACCAGATGACACATTGCAAATTCTACGCAAAGAGGTTTTAGCTGGCTTGGGCACTGCTGTAGGCTTAGGTCTATCCCTTAGCCTCCTCTCCCTGATTTGGTCTCCTCCAGATGAACGCTGGGTGGCTTTGGTGGCAGGAACGGTAATGGCGATTAATGTCTTCATTGCCGCCAGCTTAGGAACAGTGCTGCCAATGGGCTTGAAACGGCTAAATCTAGATCCTGCCTTAATCAGTGGGCCACTACTCACTACCCTGCTAGATGCAGTGGGCTTTCTCACCTTCCTGACCCTGATTTCCATCGCTTTACAAGTTTTCAAGTAACGCTGGATACGCAAAGCCTTTAAAGTTTTGAAGCAGGACAATCACGAGAATCGTCCTGATTGGTCTGCCGATATTGCTCTAGCCCCAGCTAAGGGAGTTTAGGTGTGCAACAACTGATCGAGGGTTTGGAGTAGCTCTTTGGCAGTAAAGGGTTTGTTCAAAAAGGTTTTAACCCCAGCCTTGGCTGCTGCAACTAACTTATCGCTGGTTACCAAACCGCTCACCGCGATGGTTTTTAGCTGGGGGTTAATCTTCTGGAGGGTCCGGATGGTGGTGGGACCGTCCATAGAGGGCATCATCATGTCTACTAAAGCAGCGCTGAGGTCATCCTTGTGTTGAGCATAGAGAGCGATCGCCTCAATGCCGTCATTAGCCACCAGTACTCGGTAACCAAACGCCTCTAGCGAAGTTTTGGTAATATCCCGAATCGCTGCTTCGTCATCTACCACCAAAATTTGCTCACCCCTGCCCCAAGGTAGGTCGGAGGCCTCAGCTATCGGTTGCGGTACCGTCGCTTCTGTGGCTGGCAAGAACACCTTAAAGTGAGTTTCTTGATTGAGCTTGCTAGAGACATGCACAAAGCCCCCATGACTCTTAATAATTCCCATCACCGTTGACAGGCCTAAACCTGTACCTTTGCCCAACTCTTTGGTAGTAAAGAAGGGTTCAAAAATGCGATCGAGAATTTCTGGCGGAATTCCGGCTCCTGTATCCGATACCGTCACAACAATATAGGAGCCTGCTTGAGCATCAAGGTGCATCTGAGCATAATTTTCGTCAATCAGCAAATTCTCAGCCGTGATGCTCAGCGTGCCTCCCTCACTCATGGCATCTCTAGCATTCACACAGAGATTCATCAGTACTTGGTGGAGTTGGGTGGCATCTCCCGAAACTGGCCACAATTCCTGCGGAATATCTGTGTAGATCTCAATCGACTTGGGAAATGTCTCTTTGGCGATCTTGGCAATCTCTAGAATTAAATGCCTAATTTGGAGTAAAGTTCTTTCTCCTTCTAAACCTCGAGCAAAGGATAGAACCTGTCTAACTAAATCCGCTCCTCGTTTAGCATTCAACTCTACAGTGTTCAGTAAGCGTTGGCTTTGTTCATCTTTGATTTTGCGCTCTAACAATTGAGTAGACATCAAAATCGGAGCCAACACATTGTTCAAGTCATGGGCAATACCGCCTGCCAAGGTGCCGATACTCTCCATGCGCTGCGCTCGGAGAAACTGAGCCTCGATTTGCTTCTTCTGAGTGATATCGGTATTCACGACCAAAATCGATTTAGGCTGACTTTGCTCATCTCGCAATAAAGTCCAGCGGCTAGACACCACGACCTCGGGGCCATCTTGGGTAGCCTGGTGTAGCTCGCCATACCACTCCCCCTTCGCTAGGGTTTGCTGCCAAGCTGTTTCTAGCTGCAAGGAAGTCTCTTTAGCCAAGAACTGGTTGGCAGGTTGTCCTATCGCTTCTGCCGCTGTCCAACCGTACAGAGTCTCAGCGCCTCGGTTCCAGACTAAAATTTCACTGTTGAGGTCTTGCACCCAAATGGCATCGGTTGCAACTTCTAAAAATGCTGCCTGTTCTCGGAGTTTGTGCTCGGCTTGTTTGCGAGCGGTAATGTCCTGGAAATAAACCGACAAACCATCTTGAGTCGGGTAGGCATGCACCTCAAACCAGGCACCTAGAGCGGGGCAGAGTCCCTCAAACTCAACACTCACCCCCCTCGTCATTGCTAGCTGATACTGCTGTTGAAAGGTTGAATCAACGGCTTCAGGAAACTCATCCCACAAACGCTGCCCTAATAGTTGGTGTTGAGCTTTTTGCAATAAGCGTTCTGCGTGCGGGTTGATGTAAGTAAATCGCCACTCATGATCGACGGCGAAGAAAGCATCTGTAATGCTCTCTAAAATATTGGTCATTCGCTCACGCGCTATTTCTGCTTCTGCTCGCGCTGCCTGTTCGCGGGCCAAGAAGCAACGCCGCTCTTCTTCCGCTTGCTTACGTGGTGTTACATCCGTTTGAACCCCCACGAAGTAAAGCAGTTCTCCTAACTCCGAGAAAATGGGCGAGATGCGAAGTTCGCTCCAGAAAGGCTGTCCATCTTTGCGATAGTTCAACAAAGTGGTCTGCGCTTCTTTACCTGCTGCGATCGCCTGACGAATTTTTGCCACCTCTTGCAAGTCAGTCTCTGGACCTTGCAAAAACCGACAGTTTTGGCCTATCACTTCTTCGGGTTCATACCCCGTCATGCGACTGAAAGCAGAGTTGACATAAATGATCGGATTATCTACTTGATGCGGGTCAGTAATCAGTACTCCATCAGTCACCGCCGCGATCGCCCTAGCTAAGCGCAAATTTTCGACCGCTGCTTGGCGTAGAGCTTGCTCCTGCTGCTTATGAGCCGCGATCGCCGCTTGCTGCTGTACCCAATTTTGTTGTTCTTGTTGCACCCGTTCTCGGTAGTGCTCAAAGAAATCTGCTAAGTTAGGTGCTTCTTCCAAAAGAGCGTGAAAATGCCCCAAAACCCGCGCATCAGTGGTGTAAGCCACCTCAGGGTGGGCCTCCATCCACATGTGGCAGGTTTTGACATAGGCGATAAAGGTGATTAAGTGCTGGTACATCTCCAGCCCTAACATCCGACGTAGCTCCTGCCGGCAAAACTCTGCTTCCTCGGAATTGAGAAAAATAAAGATAGAGCAATACAGCAAACTTGTTTCTACAGCCCTGTCGCCTTTGGATAGAGCCCTCAGTACTTCGGGATGAGCTGACAACAAGGCGAGGTGGTCGTCTACCTCTAGCTCCGTAGGAGGCGGCGCTTCCAACAAAGCTAAGACCTCCTGAGCTTCTACTCCCAAAGGACGCAAAGAGCAGCTATGGCAGATCATGCAGTAAGGAATCGCGCAGTAACGAGAGAGATAGGCAGAAAGCTTTTCTTTAAATACTGGCGATAAAGGATTACCTAGATAAGCTAGCTGAGTCTGGTGCCATAAGTTTTCTAGGACTTGAGGATAGGTCTGAGCGGGACCAAAAAAAGGTGGTACAAAGCCTAGTTGCGTTTGAATATGAGTTTGAATGTCTTCACTGGGGCGCAACCCTAGAGATTCGCTCGCCTGCGGCAGTTGACTGGCCTGACTCAAACTTAAGCGCTGACGTCTGAGTTCTAGCTGAGCTACTACTTGATGGCTCAGAACCCGCAGGGCTTCGATCTGATCAACGTTTATCTCTCTAGGAACATAATCAATGACACAAAATGTTCCTAAGTTAAAGCCCTCAGGAGTTGTTAACGGCACCCCAGCGTAGAAACGAATGTAGGGTTCCGTAATCACTAAAAGATTTTGGGCAAAGCGGACATCTGACAAAGCGTTGGGGACGACCAAGATGTCATTTTGCAAAATTGCGTGAGCGCAAAATGCCAGATCTCGCGGAGTTTCGCTGATGGACAAACCAACCTTTGACTTAAACCACTGGCGATCGCGATCAATGAGACTAATGAGAGCAACTGGCGTACTGCAAATGCGGGCAGCTAAGCTAGTTAGTTCATCAAAAGTAGATTCAGATTCTGTATCCAAAATCTGATATTGCTGAAGAGACTGTAGTCTCTCTGTCTCATGATCTGGACAAGCAGCTTTCATGAATTTTTATGGTTCCTGAAGAAGTAGTGCTTTGCTAAAGCCGTGGGATTGGTTGTCTTGAGACAAGTCTCTAGATCTCGCCAACATATCTAGCGGACCTGTCTATCCAGCCTGGATCAGTGAAGGCTAAACAAATGGCATGCCACCCATCGGTTTAAACCTGTAGCGACTCCGTACATACCCGTATATAGTGCCCATTTGAGGGGAGAGTTACCTTAGCTAGATGGCTGAATCTAATCCGCTAAAGCGCAATGGTCGAAGCTCGAAGCTTACAGGACCGATTTGGAAGGTTGTGCTCGTTGACTTTGAGTAACTTTAATTGAGTCTGATTTATCGGCTGATTGGTCTAATGGTTCCGTAAAAGTTTTAAAGTTGGAACCTGAGACTATCGGGCTAAATCACCAGCATGGCTACTACAGCTTGGACTCGCCGTCACGTCATTTCTTTGATTGATTTTTTTCCCGCAGAGTACGACACAGTCTTACAAACTGCTGCCAGTTTTCGAGAGGTTTTATCTCGGCGAACCAAGAAAGTTCCAACTCTTCAGGGGCAGGTAGTTGCTAACCTGTTTTTCGAGCCGTCTACACGCACTCGGAGCAGTTTTGAACTTGCGGCCAAACGTTTATCCGCTGATACTCTTAATTTTACTCCGGGAAATTCTTCTTTAACAAAAGGAGAAACGATTCTCGATACGGCCAAAACTTACTTGGCGATGGGTACGGATTTGATGGTGATTCGTCATCAGCAGGCAGGAGTACCCCAAGCGATCGCCGATGAGATGGACCGTTTAGCCTCGCTAGTTGGGGTGCTAAATGCCGGAGATGGCCAACATGAGCATCCCTCCCAAGCTCTGCTCGATCTATTCACAATTTGTACCCTGCTCGATCCAGAACGACCCCGCTTAGATTTATTGGCTGACAAAAAAATCGCGATCGTCGGAGATATTTTGCATTCACGGGTGGCGCGATCGAACATCTGGAGCTTGACGGCCAGTGGCGCGGAAGTACATTTGGCTGGACCTCCGACGCTTCTGCCCCAACTGTTTGCTGACTGTGGCAAAGACCGAGCGGGCAAGCTATTTTTGCACTGGAATCTAGAGCCCGCTTTGCAAGATGCTGATTTTGTCATGACGCTACGGCTGCAAAAAGAACGCATGACCCAGCATTTGTTGCCTAGCTTGCGAGAGTACCATCAACAATTCGGTATCACCCGCGATCGCCTCAAGCTCTGCAAGCCAAATGTCAAAGTCCTTCATCCTGGCCCTGTGAACCGGGGGGTAGAAATTAGCTCCGACTTGATGGACGACCCGGAGTTCAGCTTGATTTCGCAACAAGTTACCAGTGGCGTGGCTGTCCGAATGGCTTTGTTGTACTTGATGGGCAGCGGCAAAGCTTAAGACGTTTGGATTTGAGAGAGCGGCGGAGAAATTCTGCAATCTCAATCCAAAATTGCCTCGGTTTCACGCAAAGATCCGCACAATAGAGGCAGGACGTTCTACAAAGCTGATGCCAATGGATGCCGCTACTACCCTAGCCATTTTCGCCCCCACTTCCCCAGACGAGCGAGACAGTTTTGCTATGACGTTTGCACCGTTATCTCTAGACGAGGTGTATCAGTTAGCGGACGATGCTGCCAATGGCGCGATCGTGGTCATGAGTGGCATGGTCCGTAACCAAACCGATGGCAAACCTGTCGTTGCATTGGAATATCAAGCGTATGAGCCAATGGCGATCGAGGTTTTTAAGCAAATTGCCACCCAGATTCGGCAGAAGTGGACAGACGTAACGCGGGTGGTGATTCATCACCGCACTGGCAAGTTAGGAATTGGCGAAATCAGCGTTCTTGTCGCTGTAGGCTGTCCGCATCGCACTGAGGCATTTGAGGCATGTCAGTTTGCGATCGACACGCTGAAGCACAACGCCCCCATCTGGAAAAAAGAACATTGGGCTGATGGTTCTAGCAGCTGGGTGAGTATTGGTGCTTGTGAACAACCTGGCTCAGATTGCTAAAACACTCATCTCTTAATGTCCACTGCATGGCGATCGCATTTTCCTTTTATTGCAGCGTGTCCGACAGGTCTTATTGTCTCTCTGTCTTGCAGCATAGTTGCGATCGGCATGAAGCGAACAAGCGATCGCATCTATTTTGTTTTAATTCTAGGAGCTAGGACTAGTGGCAGATTGGCATTGCCTGGCTAGTTCAATACAAACGGCGATCGCGGCGTTGGTTTTGATGGCCTGAGCATTAATGTGAGTGGGGCTGGCTTGGTAGCCCTCAGCCTGAAGTAGCTGGATCAGGCGATCGCGAGGAGGCGGGTCCATTTTGCCGCGCCGACCAATTTCTCCCAAGCCAAAAAAGTAGGGAGGTAGGTCTGCTTCAACCTGCATAGTTTGTAGCAGTTGCACTCGTTCTGGCCAATTCCACTGTTGGGCCAACTGGTCCATCCGCTGCAACATAGGGCGATCGTGTAGGGGGCCGAGCCACATTGGGCCGCTGAGGGTGAGTGGCTCTGAAGCAGGATGGTGGTGGCAAACAGCACGGCTGAGTTGACGCCAAGACACGGTTTCATAGTGGCCGCAATGATGGCAGTAGCCCAGAAATCCATAGTGTTTTAGCTCAGAACTAGGATGGGCTAGAACTCGCACCATCACCCGGTAAACCTGACCATTAAACAGCGAAAAAATTGGTTGAATACTTAAGCCCTTGTTATTGGCTTGTTGCAGAACACTACCAAGTAACAGCCGCAATCCCTGTTCATGCAAAGCAGGATGCCAGCGGGCGTAAGCACCATAGACTTGCATGCTTTTTTCAGGTTCATGGCCCGAACTGGTGCGTCCATCGGTACTCGTTAGATAGAGCAATCCACCAACTTTTGTTGCCCAAAGACTAGTGCTGAAGTGGGGCGCAGGACTGCCAAAACTATCTACATCTACTAAGTCGTAGTAGTCTTGCCGTTGATAGCAATCAAAAAAGACGCGATTGGCATCTTGATAGGTGATTTGATAAGAACTTGGCTCTAAATAGCTAGCTAGATTTTGGCTTAAAGTTATGTTTACTTCTGGGTTGGCATCATTCGCCCAAACCCAATCTGCTTGGCTCTCTAGCACATACCGTAGAGACCGCACGCCACAAGCGGTCATAACGTCCAGAACTCGCAGTTTTCCAGTATCAGCTTTATAAATCGCAGCGGCTAACAACCCTAGGTCTCGGCCAATTTGGCTCTGAGAGCGATAGAAAGTATTGCCGATTTGAAATTTGACTTTACCCTCCTGCTGCCAAAGTGAATTTTGATTCATTTTTCTTGATTAACTTTAATTAACTAAAAAATTAATCCCAAATTAGAAAGGAGTGGTTAAAGCTTTAAGCTGCTTTAGTTCTCGCAGTTAATAGGGAATTATAAAAGTGCGAAACAGGATTTTTTCTCGCACAAATTCATTGCAGTTTGTAATATTTTCGTGAGTTAAAAGCTCTAATCTTTTAGACTAATTTTCGATTCAATGCGTAATCAAGGACACAATGATGCCAACGCTCCTCTGGCATGACTGGTTGGTTTTGCTATCATTTTTTGCTTGTCTGGCTGGTCTCGGCTTGCTGGTTGGCATGCCTCAAGATCAAGGGGAAGATTTTGAACAAGCTGAAAGCATGCTGATGCTGATGATTTTTACCTACTGGGCTGTTCACTGCGTCGCTTTGGGCGTGCAGAAATTTGCCTTGCCTGACTGGGAAGTTCTGCTGCTAAGCCTGAAATTCACGGCAATTATTTCTTACTTACTCACTTTTGCCTGCATGATTAGTTTGCCGCTGAATCGTTTGGCCGTCGTACTGCGTCAAGTTGAGTAGTACTAGCTCAGTAGAATAATGGCTTTGTTAAGGCTGTTACTTCGCTAAAACCGTAGCGATCGCACTTTCCAAAACTTCCTGACTTAAGTTCGTCAAAATAAACACTTCCTGTACCGTCTTACCTTGTCGGGCGAGCACCTTAAAACCGCCGCGAATCGGGACAGAAATCTTAAGTCTGAGCTTTGGAGAGTGCGCTCGTACGGCACCAATCACACCAGGGGTAATCGTTTGAATCCCCTCTTGCTGAAGCAGCCGTTCCAACAACGGAATCAAGCCCGGAATGTGGGTGGAGTGGTTGAGAACAAGCCTGCCGCGAGAGGGGTTACCCATGGTTTTGCCAGTTGAGGTGTGCTGCGATCGCCGAATTCAAGCACTTCTCAGCATAGAGGAAATCGCAGCGACCGGAGAGTTTGAGTTAGGCCGCTTCTAGAGGAGCCATCGTCAAACCAGCGCGGCTTAATTGCGTGTGATAAAGTTCCGCCTGCTCTTGCGGCCCTACCCAAACCACTGCCTGACCTTCAAAGTGAATTTGATTGGTCAATTCCCAAGCGCGATCGCTAGTCATAAACGGGATGTACTTAATCAAACACTCGGTGACATGCTGAAACGTATTGAAGTCGTCATTCAGCACAATGATTTTGTAATTCGGGTAAGTTTGACGGGTAACTTGACCAGCCTTTTCAGGCGCTACCGTAGGCGCAACGGCTGCAAAATGGGAAGCTGCCGTAAGTACCAGATTCATAGGCCGTTACCGGAAACACTTTTAACAAAACTACGTATTTTATCCTAGTGCAATTCTAGCGACTTACCACCGCTTCGGCCTCCGGGGCAAAAATCTATTTCCAATCCTCCCATTTTTCATTGAAGATCGAAGTATCAGGGAACGTAATTGGATTGCCATTTTCCGCCAGCCGACGTTGCAAAAGTTCGAGTTGTGGCTCTGCTCGCGGTAATTGGTCAACCAGCTGATAAGGCATGATGCCCTTTTCGAGCGCAAAGGCAGCTGTCGTGCCTGCTGCTGCACCCGAAGACCATTCAAATGAATGCACCCGATAAGCTGCTGCGGCAACGTGGCTAGTGGCAATGCTCTTACCCGCCACCAGCATGTTGTCAATTTTTTGTGGAATCATGGCTCGTAGCGGCACTTGGAAGGGGTAGGCATTACCCGCCCCGCGTCGTTCTCCTGCTCGCTCAGTATTGCCAGGTTGCTCAGGTGGACTCTGAGTCATGCAAGGATGGAAATCGATCGCATAGTGCCCAATCCCAACTGCATCTGGATAAATGGTCGATCGCGTCCGGCGGGTCACTTTTTCAGACGGCAATTTGCTACCTACAAAAGACGTAGCTTCTAAGCCTGCTAAAGTTGCTTGCAAGCTGCGATACATCTGGGGTGATAGTGTTTTGCGGTAGTACTCATCTTTGAAATAATCCTGTCGAGAAATATCTACCTCCCAAACTGTAAAACCTTGAGGCTGCCCCCAAGATGGACGCCCAATAATCCGGCGACCCTCGCGGATGTAAGGATACTTAGACAGACCATGAGCAGTCCCCATGGGGGTATCAAATCCTGTCAGGTAACGGTGATTGGGTTGCGGTTGTTTTACGCCTGCTCCGAGTTGAGAGTCGGTCGTACCTGCGACTAACCAATGGAAATATCCTTGAGACAATTCCTCAGCTCGCTGGAGGCTTTCAGTTCGTAAGCCACCCATCCACGCTCCTGGCTGCAATTGCCCCGTACTGGCAAGTTGATCGCGGGTGTAGACAAAGTTATCGGTTGCGGTGCCAGGGCGATAATCGTTCCCCCAGGTCCAGTTCTGCATGGAAATATCACCAGGGGTAACCGCGCCAGTGTTCGACTGAACCTTCACTTCTTGGCGAGTGGGGTTTTGGTTCAGAATCCGGCGATAGGTGAAGACAAGCGGGAAACTCGCCAATCGGGGCAATTCGTAGCTGTAGTACCCGGCGTAATTGGGGTAAAACGCAGGCTCAGTATGCCGTTGGGGTTGCTCCGTGGCCTGCATGGCAAAGGTGTAGGTAAAGCCTTGAGTGCAATAGGGGTCGCCCGATTCACTAGAGGAAGACGGTTCTAGATAAGAGCGAGGATCGATACCTAAGCGATAAGGCACATCAGCCAGCGCTACTAGTTCCCCGGTTTCGGTGGCATCTACCACATACCATTGCGGAGCATTAGCCGGGGATTGAGTGGTTTGAGATTTAGACGGTTTTGCTGGAGCTGGCACAAACCGCACGATCGCTTTTTGAAACTGGGCTGAGTTTTCGTAGCGATAGGCATCTTCAATCGTTTGGGAAAGGGGCAAGGCATTGAGCGGACTTGCACCAGGAGCAGGCCGATGCTGAATGGCGATCGCTCCTTGAATCTGTTGCCCAGCTCCGGCAGGAGTTGTGTTTAGCTCTTTAATCACCGTGGCGGGAAACCACTTCAGCGTCCCCTTGCCACGCTTAGCAGCACTCTGCAACTCATCGAACAAAACTTTGTGGCCGTCCCGTGGCAAGAAACAAGACTCACTCACCCAACAATCACCCGGATTCAGATCGCCTTTGTAATAGCGTTCTAGACGTTGCCGCAGTTCGAGGTAGCCACGTGGATAAAACAAGAGCGATCGCTGAGTCTGCCGTTCATCCAGCGCTGAGGTGCCTTGAGCTGAAATTTGCCCGCCGACCCAATCTGTAATCTCGGTCATGCAGACAGTGCGTCCTGCCAACAAAGCTTCGTAAGCCGTTGCTACACCCGCCAAGCCACCTCCTGCAACTAACACTTCGCAGGTCACAGTTTGGTCAGGGGTTCGAGGAGGAGCCGCGATCGCAGAAGGGGGCAAGAGTTGTAGGGCTAGGGTAGCACCCATTAAAACTTTACTAATGGAAGAAAGACGACGTTGCATCACGAGAAAACTGTAGGGGACATGTAGGGGGTTAGTGATTTGCAGCAGCCAGCGCATTTAGCAACCCATCTAGGCGAGCTTTGCAACTAACACTCAAGCCACTGCTGCTTAAACCTGACTACAAGGCAACACCTTAAGTTTCGGAGTCTGAGCAGAATCCCTACAACTCTACTAGGGACATACTAATCACTCAGACGCAGCCTCTGGTTTTACCTGAAACTGAGTCAAGCGTATTCATGGCTTGCCAATAGGGGCAGATTTTATGGCAGCAGGAGATCTAGCCTAGATTTGCTTATTCTCTTTGCATACATTCTTTCCCTTCCAGAACTACCAGAAAACCTTAAAGTTATGCAGCCGATTTCCAAATGGCAGACCTTAACTTCACGCATGGTCTTTGAGCACAAATGGTGCCGAGTCCGCCAAGACACCGTGAGACTAGCTAATCAGCAATTAATTGATGACTATTTTGTTGTGGTTCGACCTGATGTGGCTTTGGTGCTTGCGATCACGCCGAACCAAAAAGTTGTCTTTGTGCGGCAATATCGCCACGGGGTGGGGGAAATCTTATTAGAACTCCCAGCGGGCACGTTTGACCCCGAAACTGAAAGCCCAGAAGTTGCTGCCCAGAGAGAGCTACAAGAAGAAACAGGTTATAAAGCTGAGCATTTAGTAAAGCTGGCAACGCTCCACGACAACCCCGTCAAAGATACTAACCAAATTCACTTATTTCTCGCGCAAAATGCTTTTGTTTTTGCTGAACAAAACCTTGATATGACTGAAGCCATTGAAGTTGTTTTAATCCCGGTGGAAGAATTATCAGAAAGGATATGGAGTGGAGAAATTTGCGTTTCTGGAACGATCGCCGCTTTATTTTTGGGTATGCAATTTCTTAAGGTTTCAATTCCACTGGTGCCATAGTTTTTATTTCTTTACAAATTGAGCTATTTTTCCCAAAAAGCAGTCTCAGCAATTCTTCTAGAAACTAAACAGCTACTTCTAAAGATTTCTTTTTTAGAGAAATAAAAATTGGTTAAAAAATACTAGTATTTGCGTCTATCTTGGGAGCTATTTTTTATCTGCCTTCAGGTATACTTGGCAAAATCACAATTCCTTAAGAATTGACTTAGTGCCCAACATGAGCGACTTGAAGTTAGAGCAAGAAATCGAAAGAATGGCTTTGGCTATGATGATCCGCAACACTCACGTCGGTAGAGATCTCATAGCCAATCTCAAAAGCCAATTAACTCTTGTAGAGGTAGCAGGAGTATTGCTCGTCAGTTTTGAGCGTTTAATTAGTTTTGACACTGATTCCTTTTTTTGGGCAGTCGAACACTTAGTTCCTGCCGATGTGATGGCAGAAATCCGCAGCATCACCTCTCCTGCGATCTACCAACGGCTGATCGGTAAAGGCTTTTTGCCCGGTAGAGATATCAGTGTGAGCGAAAACGGCCAATTACTTCTCAACGAGCGGGCCAAGACTGTATTAAGCCCTTGTTGTCTCGTGTTGATCTAAGCCTGGGTAGCCAACTGGTCCCGAGTTGGATTCACTAGTACACCAGGTTGCGATCGCTGAGGTTCTCCTAACAGCACCACGGAACAGGTCAATTGTTGAGCGACTTGGGTGGTGACATCACTAATATCGAGTCCAGCGTTAGTCCGACGGCGGAGCGATCGCAACACCACCAAATCGCAAGATTTAGCAGCCTGCAAAATGGCCGTCACGACATTATCACTACTCACCACCTGAATCTCTGGCTTCAGCTGGGGTGCCCATTTCGCTACGGACATCGCTAATTGTGATTCAGTCCAAGCTCTTTTGCCCGCTGAAGCTCGGCGATCGGTGATATGGAGCAGCGTCACAGTGGCTTGATTGGCGGCGGCTAGCATTTGAGCAAATTGCACCGTTCTGCTAGATGTAGATCCCAAGTTATCAACCGGCACCAAAATGCGCTGCATGGTGCTGGGAGAGTTTAACAGGCGGGTAATTGCGACTGGACAGTGGGACGACCAAAGCACGCTGTCTAGCACATTCCCGAATAGACGAGCCCGGAACCCAGTTCGCCGTCCCCAACCCATCACAATGAGGCTGGCATCTTGTTCTCGGCTAGCACGGCTAATTCCTTGAGCGATTCCATCATCAATTCGCAATAATGGCTCGGCTTCAACTCCGATTTCTCGACTGACAGCTTTAGCATTGGCTAGCAAGGCTTCACTGCGCTCCATTGCCGCACCGATGGTGGGAGTATCCATGTTGGCTTGAGCTGTGGCGATCGCTAAAGGGACAATCCGCCCCGACTCATAGCGAGCCAGCATCGCTGCCATCTCAATTAAATACTGCTCGGTTTTAGGGTTATAAACCGGAACCACCACCGTAAAAGGATGATCGGTTGTGCCAGCACCCCAATTACTGGGCGTAGTATCAGGCTCCAATGTCGTGTCTGAAGTAATCAGCTTGGGAGCAACCCGACTCGTAATTAAGGGACCTAAAGTAGCAGTTACTAGCATCAACACAATGACGCTATTCAGCACGCCTTCAGTCAACATGCCAGCTCGATAGCCTACCAAAGTTGCAGCCAAAGTTGCCCCTACTTGAGGCATCGACATCGACCACATCGTGAGCAATTCGTCTTGGTTATAGTGATATAACAGTTTTGCGCCATAGGCAGCCAAGAACTTGCTAATAATTAAGCCAGTGACGATCGCTAGGGTTAACCAAATCGAGGAGATGCTGGCGATGAAAGCAGGAATATCAATCAGCAGACCTAAGTTAACAAAGAAAATTGGAATAAATAAAACGCTACCGACAAATACCACTTTTTCTTTAACGGGGCTTTGACCAACAGCATCATTAACTGCTAAACCTGCGAGGAAAGCCCCCACAATCTTCTCAACCCCAATGAGTTGTGCCCCTAGAGAAGCTAGGAAGATGGCTAACAAGACGAATAAAAACTGATTGCCTTCGTCATCTCCAGTGCGTTTAAAGAATTGACGACCTGCCCAATCAAACCCAAACAGCACCACTACTGAGTAAATTGCTAGAGAGCCGAGTAAGATTGCTAGTTTGGTAGCGGTAAAATCACCCGCATTAATCCCAATACAAATTGCCAGAACTAACAGTGACCCGACATCGGTAAAAATAGTCGCTCCAATCGTCACCGTCACCGCCTCATTGGACACCACCCCTAAGCGGCTGACCATTGGGTAAGCCAGCAAAGTGTGAGAAGCAAACAACGAACCGATCAAGACCGAAGCGTTCCAGTCAAACCCAAATAGGCGACCTACAACCGTGCCAAATATTAGGGGTATGGCAAAAGTCAGGCTACCATACCCAATCGAACGATATTTTTTGCGGCGGAACTCTTCAATATCGACTTCCAGACCCGACACAAACATCAAATAGAGCAACCCAATTTCCGCCAGCAGGCTGAGCGTTTCCGACTCTTTTTGCAGCAAGTGCAAGCCATTCGGCCCTAAAACCACCCCTGCTGCTAACAACCCTACTAAGCCTGGTATCCGGAACCGCTCTACTAGGATAGGTACAGTCAGAATTACTGCTAGGAGAACCGCAAACGAAACGATGGGTTCCTCAAAAAATTTCAAAATCGATTCCATAGAGCGTCCATTAAAGTGAATGAGTGCCAGCAGCTCTCAGGCATTACACGGAAAGTCTTGCTTGAGTGCTGACTTGTCCGCATCATTCCAAACCTTAAGGCTCTAAAGGAAGAAGAAGTAAATACCTATAGGTGGATCTGACTCAAGATTACTCGCAGGCGATCGTAATCATCTTTGAGTAACACACTCAAAGTGCGTCCCGCGTTCACTAGCCAGGTGCGATCGGCTTGGCGTAATTGATAAATCTCTCGAATGGCTGCCGCAGTTAACGCATCGACTGGAGCTCCATTCACTTGTAGCAAAGCTCGCAAAAAATCTAGCTTTTCACTAAAGTGCAGCACTTCCTCTGATTCACAAACATATACTGCTTGATGAATTTGCGGCGGTCGAGGCGGCAAGTGCTGATAAATCGTTTCACTCAGGCGTTGTGTCCCAGCTACTCCAGTTTCGCAAGGCCGAAATCCAACGATCGCGGCTCGAAACTCTGTTTTCAGCATGGCAAAAATCTGGGGTTGCTGCTCGCGTAAATCTTGCAACGACAACCCTAAAGCCCGCGCCCGATGCACTGAATCGATCGGGCTCGTCGTGGCATGATACACCACAGCATAAACGTGATTCCCCGACTCTTCATCAATAGAGCGTACCCAACTGCCAAAAGGCGGCATGACCGGAAAACTTAAGTCTTCCGGTTCCAAGCACTGCGCCAAAAACTCCGTCGTCGCCGTCTCAATCACTTCAGCAATGTGATTCGGTGGGCGATTTTGGTGAGCAAATTGGGGTAGGGGCAACCGCATAAGTGCTACTTCGCTTTCTTGCGGCCCGCAGTTGCGTCTACCAACTCTAACTGCGATAAACGAAACGTAACCAACTTGTCCCAGTTACCTCCTTCAAACAAGACGGCTGCCTTGCCATCGGTTACACGCTGCACAAGACCTTGGAAGCCGTAGTAAATATCAGAGGTGCTGGTCACACGAACTGCTGAGCCAGGCAAAATCATAGTGTTCAGTGAATAGGTGTTCAGTGAATAGGATGGAGTGACTGGAGTCGCTTCTCTTCTAAATAGCTTACTAGTATTTCACCGTGTTAGTTTTGGTTGTTGGTTAGGCGAGGCCCACTCAACAAATCCAATTGAGTAAAGTACTAGCAGCTAGCCTAATTCTGCCGCTCTAGAACTTTAGCCTTTGGCGGTAATTTGCCACCGATTGCACCAAGCCGATCGCGACGAAGTTGGTTAAGAGTGCCGATCGCCCATAACTCATCCAAGGCAGGGGAATTCCAGTTACGGGAGCCAAGCCAATGGTCATCCCGACGTTCACGACAACCTGGAACACTAGCATGGAAAACACACCCACTGCTAGCAACGAACCGAAGTTGTCCTTGGCATTCTGCGCCACCATAATCAGCCGCAGGCAGACCAACCAAAAAGCGAGCAACACCAGAAAAGAACCAATAAAACCAAGTTCCTCACCAATGGCAGAAAAGATAAAGTCGGTATGTTGCTCTGGGATAAAGTTGAGCTGCGTCTGAGTGCCTTTCATGAACCCTCGGCCCCACCACTCGCCCGCTCCGATCGCGATCCGAGATTGAATCAAGTGATAGCCGCCGCCCAAGGGGTCTTTGTCTGGATCTAAGAACAAAATTAGGCGGTCTTTCTGGTAATCCTTGAGCAATCCCCAGAGAACATGCCCTAGCGCTCCAGAGATCAGGTTAACAGCCACTGCCCCTAGCGCTCCGAGCCTAGGCCAAGGCAAGGTCATCCAGGCGATCGCCCCCATCGCCACCACCCAGATAAGCTCCAAACCCAGCAACCAACTAGAGAAAAAGACATTAAACAGGATGGCCGAAACAATTGGAGAAATCAGCAGCACCAGCCAACCAGGATTGGCGTTTCCCCAATAGAGCATACCAATGGTAATTGCCCCAAAGACCAGCGACGTACCCAAATCTGGCTGCAAAAAGACTAAGCCCCAAGGCAGCGCCGTCACTGCTAAAGTCTGAATCGCCGCAGTCAGGGTGGAAGCAGTCCGCCCGTGCAACATGGCCGCCAAGGTAATAATCATGCCTAACTTGGCAAACTCAGACGGCTGAATGTTAAAACCAGCAATCGTAATCCAGCGCTGGGCTCCCAGCGCTGTGGTGCCGATAAACATAACGGCTAGCAGAGATGCATTGGTGATGCCGTAGATCACCCAACGCCACTGCAATAAGTTTTCGTAGCGGCACCTAGAGATTACTAACGCCAGCACTAACCCAATGCCGCCGATCAGCCAGTGTTGCCACCAGTCTGTCCAGCCTTGATTCAACTCGGTGCTATAAATCATCACGCCACCGAGGAACGTGAGACCAATAGGGAGAAAAAACAACCAGCCGTCAGTCTCTTGCCAAGGTTGAATTAAAGATTTCCAGCGAATCCGGGCTAGCGATTTCTGCAACATGTTCTAGCAAATGGTCAAGTTTAAGTCGAAGGCTGTTAGGGAGGTAACTGGGTTGTCCCAATCACCATAAACATCTATTACGCTGATGCCAGCGCGGCGACAGAAACTTTTGCCGCAATTTGTTGAGCAATTGCCTTTAAAGCTTTGGCTGAGGCTGAATCAGGATCACCAACTGTAATCGGTAGGCCGCGATCGCCTCCTTGTCGGAGCGGAATTTCTAGCGGCACACATCCTAGCAAAGGTACACCTAGCTCTTGAGCCGCCTTCGCTCCACCTTCTGAACCAAAAATGTCATATTGGCGATCGGGCATGTCAGGAGGAATAAAGTAGCTCATGTTCTCTACAATGCCCAAGACAGGCACTCCCATTTGCTGGAACATCTTTAAGCCTCGGCGGGAGTCTAATAGCGCGACCGTTTGCGGGGTCGTGACAATCACCGCGCCAGCCATCGGTACCGCTTGCGCCAGCGTCAGTTGAGCATCCCCCGTCCCAGGTGGCATATCCACAATCAGGTAGTCTAGGTCACCCCACTGCGTCTGATAGAGAAACTGCCGAATGATGCCATTCAGCATTGGTCCCCGCCAAATTACAGGCTGGTCAGGGTCAATCAAAAAGCCCATTGAAACCAGCTTAACGCCGTGGTTAAAGGCAGGCTCCAGAATATCTCCTTGAGGACCTTTAGAAACCATCACTTGAGCATCAGCTAGACCTAGCATCGTCGGAGCGTTGGGACCATAAATATCTGCATCGATCAGTCCTACTTTGGCTCCCGCTTGGGCCAAGGCTACTGCCACGTTCACTGCTACAGTGCTTTTGCCAACACCACCCTTACCGCTGGAAATCGCAACAATATTTTTCACACCTTCAATGCCAGTGCGATCGGGTAGCGACTTTTGGTGTGGAGTTTCAGCAGTGACCTCTACCTTGACTTCTTGAACTCCAGGTAGGGTTTTGACTGCTCTCTGACAATCTTCCACAATAAATTCGCGCAGGGGGCAAGCGGGTGTTGTGAGCACCAAGGTAAAGCTAACTGTGCCATCTGCGATCGCGACGTTGCGAATCATATTCAACTCCACCAAACTCTTGCGAAGTTCAGGGTCTTGAACGGGGCGTAGAACTTCTAGAACTGAATCAGCATTAAGCATACGAGATTATAAATTCTCCACCCTAACTGCAACGGGAGGATATAAGGTAAGTGGCTTTGTCCTCTAGTGCAATCTTACCGTTACCGAGAGTGGATTCGTGTCTGTAGGCGATCGCGACTGCCGAATCGCCTATCAAAAATCAAAACAACTATTTCCGGGCGATCGCGTCCTGGCATCAACTGGCACTGTGGATAGGGCTGCTTGCTCTGCCGCTTGCACCAATTTTGTTGCCACCCTAGCTGCGTAAGGTTGAGTCAAGGACCAAATTAAAGGGGAAAGCCAACCACGCAACGTCACTGAGTAAGATACACGGGTTCCACAAACCGTTGATTCAACCTGGTAGGTAACACGTTCTTCCACCCCAGGAATTGCTAAAATTCGGACGCTGAGTAATTCTCCTGGATTCACCCGCTCCACAAAAATCCGAACTGGAATCGGACTCAAGCGCGTCACGGCTCGATAAATTAGCCCTGGTTTCACGACCAAGCCATGCGGGACATCAGTGCTAGCCAGTAAAGGATGCCAAGACACATCGGTGAGGTCACCAATCTTGCACCATAGGTCTTCTACAGAAGCCGTACTGAGCGCTTGATAAGTTCTCACCAAAGAATACTGAAACCTGATCCGATGACGCCGAAGTCGCAGTTTAGTTAAAAATTTTGCCATTTTCGTTCCCGCATCGAGTCACTTCAACAGGTTGGGATAGCGCGATCGCTGCCTAGCTCGATCCTAACAATTGCGATCGCTCATCTCGGATCAGCCATCATAGCGATTGTCACAATCAGGTGCGATCGCACTAAAGATAGATCAACGACGCCACAGATTTTGTGTGTTATTAAGCCATTTAAACTGAGCTCTAGCAGGCAAAATCAACGACCTTCGCGCCCCCACATTAATCCAACCGCAGAGAATAAGTTTCAGAGTAATCCAGGGAAAAGTTAGACTGCTAGATAATGTTGTAAAAACGTATCAAGTTCGCCAATTTTGTGCGGCTATCTGTTAAGCTTTTTGCGATTCTCTCGATAAAACTCTATAGAAGTTTACGCACTCGAAGACCTTGAAACTGGGTCTTGATGCATTTCACTCAGCCTAACTAAGCCCAGCTAAACTTCGGGCTTGCAATCATTTTTAAGTTCTGTTGAGATTCCAGCACGCCAGCCAAAATTTTTAACGGTATTGCACTGAAGGTTATGACTACTTCTTCCACTCCTGAGGCAACTGCATCTAAACTGACCCTTCCTACTGACTCACGGCAGCAGGTCAGCCAATTCTTGAAAGACCTGCAAGACCAAATTTGCCAAGGTTTGGAACAGCTAGACGGGCAAGCAACGTTTCAAGAAGATGCCTGGGAACGGCCCGAAGGCGGTGGTGGGCGATCGCGGGTGATGCGAGAAGGCAGAGTGTTTGAGCAGGGAGGGGTGAACTTCTCCGAAGTTTGGGGTACTCATCTCCCCCCCTCGGTGCTGGTTCAACGACCAGAAGCGGCGGGTCACAAGTTTTATGCCACAGGCACTTCCATGGTGCTGCACCCCCGAAATCCCTACATCCCCACGGTGCATCTCAACTACCGTTATTTTGAAGCGGGTCCCGTTTGGTGGTTCGGTGGTGGCATTGACCTAACCCCTTACTATCCTTTTGCTGAAGATGTGGTGCATTTTCACCAAACTCTGAAGCAAGCTTGTGATGCTCACCATCCTGAGTACTACCCCACCTTTAAGCTGTGGTGCGACGAATACTTCTACTTAAACCATCGCCAAGAAACGCGAGGGGTTGGCGGCATCTTCTTCGACTATCAAGATGGACTCACTAATCACTTGTATCGCGGTCCAGCGGCAGACGGCCCAGCGGCACTCCATAGCAATCAAGTAGGTCAGATCGGTAGCCGTAGCTGGGAGGAAATTTTTGGCTTCATTCAGTCCTGCGGTCAGGCTTTCTTGCCCGCCTATGTGCCCATTGCAGAGCGCAGACAAGGTACTGAGTATGGCGATCGCGAACGGAATTTCCAGCTTTATCGTCGGGGTCGTTACGTCGAGTTCAATTTGGTCTACGACCGAGGCACCATTTTTGGTCTACAAACCAATGGCCGCACCGAATCAATTTTGATGTCTCTCCCGCCCCTCGTACGTTGGGAGTATGGTTACGAACCAGAACCCAACACCCCTGAAGCTGAGCTGTACCAAACCTTTCTCAAGCCGCAAGACTGGGTTAACTGGTTTTCTCCCGCCTCTGAGAGCTGAGGTAAACTACGGGAGGTAGGGCTGCGATCGCCAGAAATTTTTCTGCCCGATCTGTTATAAACCTCTGCCACCTGCCAACTATAGATAAGGCGCAACTCGTGTCTAACTCGGGGAGTCTACAGGCTTAACAATGGCTGGTATCCACTAATCTACGGATCAGTAGCTCAATTTTATTTAAGTTGCGGCTGCTCTTGATCTTCTCAGTTATTGCCAGCACCAGTTCATTTCCCAAATACCCATTATTGCTAGGGGAGGATCAGCGATCCCAATGGAGCAGAGAACTTACACAACCCAAGACGGTACTACAGTCATTGTCTTAACCCCCACCGGACGCTTAGACATTACAACCGCCTGGCAGTTTCGCTTAAAGTTACAGGAATGTATTTCCAAATTGAGCCGCCATGTAGTGGTGAACTTAGGCCAGGTCAATTTTATTGACAGTTCTGGTCTCACCTCTCTGGTTGCAGGGATGCGCGATGCGGAAAAAGTCAAAGGCAGCTTCCGTATTTGTAACGTCCATCCAGAAGCCAAGCTAGTCTTTGAAGTCACCATGATGGACTCAGTTTTTGAAATTTTTGAAACTGAGGAAGAGGCTTTAGAAGGCGTACCTAGGGGCATTGCTAGCTAAATATATTGCTCTAATCGGACCTTGCCATAACCGCAGATGCGCAAATCAAGTTGCCTCAGCGATCGTTGGGTCGTGGTGCTCAAATTCACCACCAAGGTAGTAGGCTAAGGCCACTCATTCAGGTGAAAATTTCAGAGTAGGCGAGTCTCTGCAATCTCAAATTGTAGAATACAGAGACAGCCATCCTTGATTGGCGTGCTGTTGCCTTGGCAAACCTCCCGCCAAGCGAGACAATGAAGTTACTGATCCCCTGAATGCTTCCTGTGAATAACGTTCGCACCGTCTCCGATACTAAGCGCAACTTCTATACGGTTCATACCCGTCCCATCAACTCGATCTATCGACGAGTGGTGGAAGAGTTGATGGTAGAAATGCACTTGCTTTCGGTCAATGTTGACTTTCACTACGACCC
This sequence comes from Trichocoleus sp. FACHB-591, assembly GCF_014695845.1. Lineage (NCBI taxonomy): Bacteria > Bacillati > Cyanobacteriota > Cyanophyceae > Leptolyngbyales > Trichocoleusaceae > Trichocoleus > Trichocoleus sp. FACHB-591. Next base: position 211,114 of record NZ_JACJPA010000121.1, on the reverse strand, counting down.
AATTTACGCGTTGGGGGTTGTGTCTTCCTTTGACCGTTTTATGCAAGGCTATCGTCCTGAGCAAGATAAAGTCTCAATTTTCAATGCCCTTTGTCAAGCTTTAGGAGCCGATCCTCAAAAGTATCGTCAAGATGCTGAACAATTAAAAACTTTAGCGACTCAGGTGTCGGCCCAAGAGTTAATTTCCCCGACTGGGCAACTTAGCAGCCTAGAGGGTGGTCAAGCGCTCCAAGAGACCCTGCAAGCGATCGCTGCCAGTTCTAAGTTCAAATATAGTCGCTTGTTTGCCATTGGCTTATTCACGATTCTGGAGTTGGCTGACCCAGAAATGGTGAAGGATGAAAAGCAGCGCACTGAGTTTCTGAAGCAAGTAGGAGCCACACTGCACTTGCCAGAGGATAAAGTGCAAAAAGATCTGGAACTCTACCGCAGCAATTTGGAGAAAATGGCTCAGGCGCAAGCAGCGATGGAAGATATCCTCAACGCCGATCGCAAACAACGTGAGCAAAGAGCACAGGCCAAGAGTGAAGCAGCCATTGCTGATGCTCCTAGAGACGAAGCTCCCTCCGCTTAAGGCAACCTCAACTAACCCTCAGCTAGCTTGTTCGATTGGTGAAGCAGGCTAGCTAATGACTAGTCCAGCAACTAGCTGCTGACATAATGAGTTCAGTTCCCGCTCATTGGTGTGAATCGTGTTTTGAGCAATTCGCTTGAGGAAAGCAATATTTTCGGGACTGGCATTATCGATGTGGTTACCGCGATCGAGCTTACCGAGAGCATGCAGTGAAGCCTGAAAACGGTAGTAGCGCGGTGGGGTTTCCTCGTTAGCTAGCAACTCTTGTAATTGATAGTCTACGGTGTCACTAACACCATCTGAAACAATATTAAAAATAGGGCGTGCCCACTCTAGTAAGCCCCAATTTTTGATCTGAGCATAGTTGAAACTAGTAGTTAGTTCACCTGTGCCGAGTGAAACCACCAAAAAATCATGGGCTTCTGGGTGATTTTTTCTAGCTTCCACGTAAGCACACATGGCGGGATTGTTAGCAAACACGCCACCGTCAATGAAGGTAGAGGGCACTAAACCCTGGCTCGATTTAGCTTGTAGCGGCTCAAAGTAAGTTGGGGCCGCAGAGGTGGCGCGAGCGACAGTTGCCATAGGGAAATTGCGATCGCTATCTGCCTTCGCTTTGCGACTTTTGAAAAAATAAGGACGCCGCAACTCAGTATCGTAGCTAGGCACCAAAACAGTCTTTAGCGCTTGGCTCAGCATGGCGTCGCCAAAGTACTGCCTGAGGACGGCTTCGATGCCGATCGCTGGATATTTTTGATTGACTAAGCCGCGTATTTTACTCAACGAAGACTTGGGGAAAATCCGTGCTCCTTCAGCTTCGTATAAATGTACGAGATTAGCCGCCGAATAAGCAGATTTGCCGCTAGCGTTGGGCTTAGTTAAACCTAAAGCTAGGATGCCACCGGTTGAGGTTCCAGCAATGACATCGAATAGCTCAGCGATCGCTTGGCCTGTGCGTTTCTCAATTTCGGCTAGGAGCATCGCCGGAATCACACCTCGGATACCACCGCCATCAATCGCTAAAACTTTAATCAGGCGAGACATAGAGTTTCCCTAGAAATAACTAGTGCGAACAAGTGCAACACTTTACACCATGAATTTATAAAACTACTGGGTCTACCTACTGTTGTATCTAGAGAACTTACGGAACCGCGATCGCGATTCGCCAAGTTTTTAGTCAACAGTAACTAGACCCAGTTAATAATTACTCGTTACCAACCCCAAGGGGCGGGCTGTAAAGATTAGCGTCTGCCGCGCACAGGTACCTTGTTCAGGTAGTCAATGTCAAAAGCAGAAATCCGCTGTGCATAATTGCCTTTGGGTGCGATCGAAGCTGCAACATCCCGGAAGCGACGAGGATCGCCTTCAGGCAACTGCCGATCTTGGAACTTGCGAGTGTAGAATTTCTCCAAGGTGATGCGCCAGTCGGTGGTAGCAGTTCCAGCCACTTCCTGATAGTCTTCGCCGTAGCGAGGCAGGAAGGTAAAAGGCCGATTCTGCATCCGCTTCCGCTGATAAGGGACAGTGCTGTCCCCAAAGTTTTGGGTGTACTCTTCGCTATCTACTAAGGCATCAACGAAGCCGTGGAAGCCTAGAGTACCAATCTTGATCGACCAAGCGATCTTTTCATCTTGGTTGTAAGGTTCACGACCTAGCAAGCGCTTTAAGCAAACTTCTACCAAGCGGTAATTATCATTCACGCCTACCACCAAGGTGTAGAAGCGCTCTGATTTTGCCAATTCCCGGATGAAGTCACGAACCGTAATGGAGCCGTTTGCCAAGCGAGTTTCTAAAGTCACTTGACGGTTAAATCTCAGAATCAGCTGTTCGTTAAAGACTTGACGATAAGCCGCCCAAATCAACTGACGCAGTTCTTCGGGAGAGCTGACGTTCTCCGTCCGATAGATGTAAGGGGTGTCCTCGTTTTGGTCAGAAATACCAAAGCTACGAACCCGGTGATTTGGGGCAGTTGGTTTGTATGCAAGTAACGGCAATGCCATGCCAGAATCTCCCTTATGAAAATAGTTAAAAACTTACAATGCCTAGAGCGTGCAAACTGGGTCACCCGCAAACTGCGTCGCCAGAGGAATTTGCCAATTCCGCGCCTCTCTTGGATTGTACGCTTTTAGCGGATCGGAAAACCAGCGGATGTATTGATCGAAGCGAGGGTGCCTGTGGGCTGCGCGTCGCGAGTGGTATTCGGAATCTGGATGTTAGCGGTTTTTACGGTCACAAACTTGGCTTGAGGCAGCTTGAGTGAGCGTGCCATCTCCAAGAAGTTATTCACATCGCCCCACTTGTAGCGATCGCCCTCTTCTTTGTCACGCCAGTAGCTGTTGTAGCGTGGCGTGACTAAATTGAACGGGCGATCTTTATAACGACGACGCTGATAAGGCACCGTGTTGTCGCCAAAGTTTTGGGTGTATTCTTCGCTATCTACCAAAGCATCCACAAAGCCGCTCAAGCCTTGGGTCGCAATCTTGATGGACCAAGCGATTTCTTCATCTTTGTTATAGGGAGCACGGCCCAACAAGCGCTTGAGGGTCAACTCCACCACGCGATAGTTGGAATTAGTTTCTACAACTAGCCGCCAATACACATCGGACTTAGCCAAGCCCCGAATGAAATCGCGGACTGTAATCGCCCGATTTTTCAGTTGAGACTCTAAAGCCGTTTGGCGGTGGTTGCGGAGGGTTTCGTGCTCACTAAACACCTGACGATAAGCAGCCCAAATGATTGCTTGAATATCATCACTGGCGCTACCACTATCTAGCTTGTAGATATCGGAATTATCTTCGTTGGGCACTTCATAACCAGCAACGCGCTGATTTTGTGAAGAGGGTTTGTACTCTAGTAGAGGAATTGCCATCAGTAAACTCCTGAATAGTCCTGTAAGCGATCGCCCCGATTCATCAGTTTGAAATGTGGACTGAGTTAGACCTTGGGTTGAGTCGGAATGTAACGATAGGGCAGTGCTACATTGGTCCGCTTCACAGTGGGGGGCGGTGGCACATCATGGGTAGAAGCAGTCTGACCAGATGTATAAGCTGCTGCGACACCCCGAGCCTGGTCAGTTGTCCGCTGATAGTTCATTTGAGGCACCAAGATACCTTGAGCCATATTCAAGAAGCTTGCCGGAATCCCTCTGCGAATGACTTGCATATCGCGATCGCCCGCTTGGTACTGCCGACCTTGAGCAAACGCACTACTGCTACCTGAAGTAGACTTCTGAATCCGCCAGTAGTCGCTGTAACGAGGAGTCACTAAGTTGAAGGGTCTCCCCTCCATGCGTCGGCGCTGATAAGGCACGATGGAGTCACCAAAGTTTTGCTGATACTCATCGCTATCTACGACAGCGTCAATGAAGCCGTGCAAACCTCGTGTGGCAATCACAATTGACCAAGCGATTTGCTCATCTTTGCCGTAGGTAGCCCGCCCTAAGAAGCGCTTGAAGGTAATATCAACCAAGCGATAGTTCGAGTTGGTGTCGGCAACTTCGCGACGGTAGACATCCGACTTTCCGAGGGCGCGGATGAACTCCCGCACAGAAAGCTGACGGTTGCGTAGTTGGGACTCTAAGGCGAGTTGACGATACTCTTCTAGAATTAAGTGCTCACTGAAGATTTGGCGATAGGACGCCCAAATCAACTCTTGCACATCAGACTGGGATGCAGGTTCCCTAAAGCGGTAAGGCTGAGGAGCATCTTCATTGGGCACCTCGAAACCAGGAACCCGTTGATTCTGGGTTTTGGGTGTAACTTCAAGGAGTGGAATAGACATAGGTAACGTTTACCACTGTATCGAGGAACAGGTATCGAGTAACAAAAAATGACAGCCGATCGCTAGCCGATCGCTGCCAACTGATTGCTCAATGCGTTTAGCTGCTGCTGAGCCATTTCAGCTCTAGCACGCACAGCTAAGTCGGCATCGGTTTGAGCAATGTGATTGAACTGGGCTAAGATTCGTACAGCCAGCTCCACTTCAGTTGCCTCTCCGGAGGAGGCTAAAGCTTGGAGACCCACTACCGCTGCATAACGAATGTCCCAATCTGGATGCTGGACTAAGGCCAACAGTGACTGCAATGCCCGATCTTGAGCTGCTCGGCGTTGTTCATCTGGAAGTTGAGACCAGTGAAGTTGCCCAATTCCCTTAGTCGCTGCCCGACGTACACTCGGAGCAAAGTCAGTTTCTGCGGCATTAATGAGAACGTCTAAAGCTTGAGGGTCGGCGATCGCGGCTAAAGCTCTAAATGAGTAAGCCCTAGCGCCATAGTTGTAATCATCTAACCGCTCAATTAAAGGTTGAACCGCAGCCTCTCCTAACTCAACCAGTCCTTGCACTGCAATCACAGCCGCTTCGGGGTTGTTGTAGCCCAGCGCTGAAATAAGTGTGGGAATGCCTGCTTCTAGGCGCGCTTCTGCCAAAGCTTGAACTGCCGCCACTAAACTAACGGGAGTAGCCGCTTGTTCGATAGCAAAAATCAGATCAGAAGCACAAGCAGAATGGGTCATGGCTGTATCAAGTTCAAGAAGATGGGCAATGGATTGTGAGGGAGATCAATGAACTAAGTGCTGATGACCTCAAAATCCGTAACCGCCTACAGCAATGAGTCCAGCAAATTCATGACTCGCTCAGTAGACGGTGAAACCAAGACAGCCTCTGGCTGCTGCTTAAGATGGTTTTCTAGCAAGCTTTTGAGGGCCATTACTTTAAAGCTATTTTCGACAGAAGCTTGGGCGATCGCCTCAGCTCCTGACAAATAGCCACTCGCGCCAATATCTAGCAAAATCATGCGACGCATTTTCAGATCGCTATTGGCTAACTCTTGAACCAACCGTTCTCCATAAACCGGATCTTGAGTTAGCGCATATAAAGCTCTTGCTGCTCCATGCCGCACCCGGTCCAACGAATGCTGGAGAAAGGGTTCGATCAGCGGCACCGCCTCTGTCACCTTTAAGGCTTCTAAGGTTTCCATTGCTGCCTCAGCAGGTTGCGTCAGGTGAGGTCGCCCTGGAAACAGTTGCACCGCTGCCACACCGCCTTCTAGCCAAGACATCAAAACCGGAATGCAGGTGCGATCGCCCAACATGCCTAAAGACTGAGCTGCCGCCTCGCGCACATAATAGTCAGGGCAGTCTAGACAACCTAACAATCCTGGTACGGCCCGAGCGTCTGCCAGTTTCCCCAATGCCCGAACCGCATTTCGCCGCAGCGGATAGCCTCCTAGCTCAGTGCGATCGGCTTCATCCTCTAGGACGGCAATCAGGGCGTCAACGACTTCAGGTTCGCCTTTGGCAAACTTTCCCAGCCACCAAGCAGCATAATAACGGAGACTCAAGTCCTCATGAGTGAGGTTGGCGATCGCTTGCTCAACAGTTAAAGCTTCGCTGCCAGAAGACTCAGTGGGTTGTGACTCAGATTCAAAAGACTGCTGTAGGCTGGTTTCGGACATGAATCTAACAGGTTCAGCACAGGAACAGGGAACAGACAATGGCACCCAAGTTAACCTTTGGCAACGGGTGCGGCTGTCACGTTATCAGCTTCTGCGGTCGCCTCAATATTCTGATGCGCTGCGGTCGCCTCTGCTTTTGCTTGAGGATGATCAGCAGTCAAAGGCTGAATGCTGACAATTTTGCCGCCCAAACGATTAATCCGCTGCATCTCTTCGCTCATGCGACCGTAAGGCACAGTCACGTAAGTGCTGCCACTACGGCGAATCGGATAGCTGAGCTTATTAGAACGATAGGTTTGACGCAAACCCCGCACTTCAACCCGAAACATGCGGCTAGCAGAATCGTCCACCGAGGTATTGCTTCCTAAGGAACTTTGACCAAACATAATTGCAACAACTCCCTCATCAAAACTTAGAAGATTAGCTCTGGGACGAAATCAATCCACTGTGAATCGAACCAGTGTGAATCGAATGGGAGCAAAAAGCTTCACTCCCTGGTGCCATAGGCACTAACTAAGCAGAGACCGAGGTGATGTTGACAATCTTGCCGCCCAAACGGCTAATTCGCTGCATTTCTTCATTCATGCGACCGTAGGGCACAGTGACATAGGTGCTACCGCTGCGGCGAATCGAGTAGTTGAGCTTGTCAGCTTCTTCGTTTTGGCGCAAGCCTTGAACTTCGAAGCGAAACATGCGACTAGCGGAATCGCTTAAAGAAGCTTTTCCTAAAGCAGTTTGACCAAACATCGTTACAATAGCTCCTATGAAGTTGAACTAGATGATTGCAGGCAGTAATGGCAAGCTCATTAAACTGATGCCTGCCATTACCGTCTTTTCTTAAAGACTTAATTCAGTAAGATGCGATCAGCAGCCTTAAGCAGGCGTAACGCTGACAATTGTGCCGCCCATGCGATGAATCTGCTGCATCTTGGGGAGCATCTGCTCGTAGGGAATGAGATAAGCAACACTGCTGCGACGAACTTTGGGATATCCAGGGTTGCGAATTCCTGTCACCTCTAGACGATAAATCCGTCCGCCTTCGCCCCAAGAGCCACCCAATGCCTTGTTGGGAGTGTCATCACCAACGCTGCTATGGAAGCTACGGCTACCTTCACCCGTAGGCTTCACGATGCTAGAAGCGCGGTTTTGAGCCAACTCGCGGAATACGTGAGGAGCTTTACCTGCAACTTGAGCGCGATCGCTATTGGCATAACCCCGGTAAAGGCGGAACATGCGGGTAAAGCCCGTGGTTCTAACACCAGGATCAACCGAAAAGCCACGGTAGTAAGGAACTACGTTGTTGCCAAAGTTATCTTCGTATTCAGCGCTGTCGATGTAAGAGTCGATTTCAGCGTCGTAACCTTTTTCGTTGTAAAGGTTAAGGTGAAAATTGATTTCGTCTTCTGAATAGGGAGCACGACCGAGTAAGTGCTTGTAATTCAGTTCAATAAAGCGCGTATTGGAATTAGGAAAAAGAAATTTGTTTTTATAAAGGTCGGACTTCGCGATCGCCCGGACAAACTCCCGCACCGTGATGTTGCCTTGGCGGAGTTGAGACTCGCTATTACTGAGGCGCTCAGACTTCATCACGTAGTCATTGCCTAAAACTTGGCGATAGGCAACCCGGATTACGGCCCGAAGATCATCTTCTGACCAGTCTGGACGCAATTCTACTCTGGTCGCATCAAAAGCAGAAACACCGAGCTTCCCTGCTGCCGCCAAATTGGACGCTGCTAAACCGCTCATGCATGCCCTCCCAACACAAAAGATTTTCGAAGATTCTTATATTCAAATTGAGAAAAACAATGCCCGGGAAGATAAACAACTGCTAACACTCGCCAGCACTTGCATATCTTTCCGGGCCATGCGTTCAATTAGCTTAGAGCGTTGATCGCGTAGTCGATGTAAGCGTTAGCTTCTACAGCAGCTTGTCCGGTGATACCGTGGTTAGCTTTGATGTGCTTCAGAGCTTCAACGTACCAGCTGTTGGAGAGGTCGAAGGTCCGGTGCATTTCATCTAGACCAGCGAGGAGGTACTCATCCAAAGGACCTGTGCCACCAGCTACCAAGCTATAGGTGATGATGCGCACGTAGTAACCGATGTCACGAGCACACTTGGACTTACCACGAGCATCAGAAGCCATGTTATTGCCAGCTTGCTGAGTGGTGTAAGGGAATTTCTGGTAAACAGCATTAGCTGCACCATCAACCAATTTTTGAGCATTGCTGGTCAAAGCACGAGCAGCTTCCATAGCAGCAGCGGCACGCTCATAGCGACCATAAACTTGGTGCATCTCAGCGTTGCTGAGGAAACGGCCTTGAGTATCTGCTGCAGCGATCGCTTCGGTAATGGGGGTCTTCATAGTTACGGTATCTCCCTAAATATCCTGTTCTGCAAAGTTTTTGTAGAAACGTATTCCGTGACTTGGTTGAAACAGAGGCTTAATTAGCCAACTGCAGCAGCAGCGCGGTCGAAGTAGCTAGCGAGTTCGGAGACCAACGCACTGCAATCGCCCTTGGTGATACCGTTGGGGTCGTTAGCAACTGCGATCGCAGCATCTTTCATTTTTTGAACGCCAGAAGCCACAGAACCACCAGGTACACCTAGAGCTTGGTAGGTCTCGCGGAGGCCATTCAAGCAGCGATCGTCAAGAACACTGGAATCACCAGCGATGGTTGCGTAGGTTACATAACGCAAGATGATTTCCATGTCGCGGAGGCAAGCAGCCATCCGACGGTTGGTGTATGCGTTACCGCCGGGTTGGATCAACTGAGGCTGTTCTTCGAACAAAGCGCGAGCTGCATTAGCAACGATGGTGGAAGCGTTGCCAGTGATGCGGTTAACAACATCCAGGCGCTTGTTGCCTTCTTTAACCATGTTGGTCAAAGCATCGAGCTGAGAGGTGCTGAGGAATTCACCCTTAGCATCAGCCTGAGAAACAACCTTGGCGAATGCATCTAACATGGACTTTTTCTCCTAATTTTGACTTGAGTTTGAATCTGGATTCAGAGCTGGGATGTTAGTTCAGCCACTTGAAGCTGCTCAGGTAGCCCAGAAAGGTTGCAACAGACATCAACCAAAACTATTTAGCTCTCCCACCCTCTAACTCGTTACCGACGGTAAAAGTAAAGGCAATTTAAGAAATCTGAGAAAATTTCATATTTGTATGAGAGAACTCAAAACTCAATAACTCGGCGCTTTGGTCAACTTTTGCCTGTTGTTTATACCCTTCAGGTTATTTTTATACACCGCGGTAAAGGCTTTATTTATTACAAGTTATTAAAACCAGCGAATCTATGCGAACGATTAATTCAAATCCTTATCAATCAAAGGCTTCAGCCGACCATTAACCAGAAAATTCAAAACATTTCGTTACATTTTTCTAGAGTATTTATACTTAGTCACTACCAATTAATAGTTTTATAGATTCTTAATAAAACCTCAAAACCAGATATAGCAAAGGATCTAAATTTCGAGTTGTTTCTCGCAAACTCGGCTCTTGTGTAGATATGTGTAACGCAAATTTTCGACTAAATCTTTAAGTTTGGTAAAGCAATTCGTTTCTTTAAGACTTCTAAGAGCGTCTTAAAAACGGGCGGAGGAGGGGCTGTCGCTTCGATCCAGTCGTTTGAGACAGGGTGTTGCAATCGGAGTTTCCAAGCATGTAGCGCTTGACCGGGCAGGTTTACACCGATAGGGCGCTGGGAACTATAAACCGGATCTCCGACGATGGGATGACCTATATGGCCACTGTGGACCCGAATTTGATGAGTGCGGCCAGTCTCTAGCTGAAAGTGCATCAGCGTGTAGTTCCCCAAGCGCTCCAATACTCGCCAATGGGTCACAGCTCGGCGTCCTCCCTTTGCTTCCGCAACGATCGCCATTTTTTTACGATCTACGGGATGCCGACCGATGGGCAGGTCAATGGTGCCACTTTCGGCGTTGGGGGAACCGTAAACCACAGCTAGATATTCCCGGCGAGCCGTTTTTGCTTTTAGTTGGGCTTGTAAATGGTGATGGGCCTGGTCAGTTTTAGCGATCGCGATCGCCCCACTGGTATCTTTGTCGAGACGATGGACAATTCCTGGTCGCTGCACGCCGCCAATTCCAGGCAGAGTATTTAATCCAGACAAAGTTTGACAGTGAGCCAGCAGCGCGTGTACCAGCGTGCCTGATTCATGCCCCGGTGCGGGATGGACCACTAGCCCAGCAGGCTTATTCACAATCAGTAGATGGTCGTCTTCGTAGAGAATATCCAGGGGAATGGCTTCAGGCTGCAACTCCAGTGGTTGCGCTTCAGGAATCTCGACCTGCACGCGATCGCCCATCTGCACCGTGGCTTTCTTGGAGGTGCAGACTTGACCATTCACATGCACTTGGCCTTGCTCAATCAGCTTTTGCAACCGCGAACGAGACAAGTCAGGCAGTTGCTCCGATAGCCAGCGATCGAGCCGTTCCCCAGCCTGTTCAACCTGTAAATTAACTTCTAAAGCCAAAGTAACCAGCCCTCAAAACCGAATCATGGATGCGCTTCTTCCATTGTCGGTTGTGCAGCCGCTCCAAGGCTATTTGCAGTTGCTATTTACTAGAACGAGAAATAAGTTTTCACCCTCACTCCTCACTCCTACCTCCTTACTGCTCACGCCTTACCCCCAACTCCGAAGGTCGAGAACCAGAAAGCAGCCCATGTAAATTAACGACCGAGCCAATCACCGCGATCGCCGGAGCACTAAACTCAGCAGCTTCCATCTGGGCCACGATGGTGCTGAAGGTGCCAATCAGCTCTTCTTGGTCGGGACGAGTGCCCCAGCGGATTAAGGCGATGGGGGTCTCTGCTCCCAGTCCAGCCGCTTGCAGCTCGCTCAGGATGTGGGGCAAGTTGTGAATGCCCATATAGACCACGATTGTTTCTGAGCCGTGGGCGAGCGCAGCCCAATTTACCTCTGGACGATACTTGCCAGCAGATTCGTGACCTGTGACAAAGGTGACAGAAGAACTGTGCGATCGATGGGTGAGGGGAATTCCAGCGTAGGCAGGGGCAGCAATTCCAGAAGTTACCCCTGGCACCACTTCTACAGGCACTCCTGCCTGGATCAAGTCTTCCATTTCTTCGCCGCCACGCCCGAACACAAACGGGTCGCCTCCCTTCAAACGCACGATCACAGCTTGAGTTTGAGCTTTCTCAATTAGTAGTTGGGTGGTTTCTTCCTGAACTAAGGAGTGTCGCCCTCGTCGCTTGCCTGCATTGATTTTCTCAGCGTGGGGATTAATCAAGTCCAAAATCTGCGGACTAACCAACGCATCGTAGATGACGACATCGGCGCACTCCAGCAAGGTCTTGCCTTTTACCGTCAGCAATCCGGGGTCTCCTGGCCCCGCCCCAACTAGATACACTTTACCGAGGCAGATTCGAGTCGGAGCAGGCGCAAGGTTAGCTTCAGCAGTCATAGAAGTTTTGAGGCAAGCGGGGAGAGGAGGAACCGAAAATCGTGCACCAACTGAATTGGCAATGTTTCAGCCTAAGAGAGTTGGTTTCACAAAACTGAAAGATTTGATACAAAAAATACCCAATTTTGACGTGGTATTTGCTAGCAAGTTGCATAGGGCGATCGCTAGCTGGGGACAGCACTCAAGGCAAGGTCTAAAACCAGGGAGGCTAAAGCTGGGCTGGTCCCTATTGGCTCGGCCAACGCGAGTTCTATCTCTGGAAATTGCCAAGACAGCCGAGTTACTAACTGAGCGATCGCATCTGTGATTCCCCCAGCGAACAAAAAGTAGGGCATGATACCAACTCGGTGATGCCCCATCTGCACCAAGTCAGCCACAGTGGATTCCAGATTGGGTGGAACTGACCAATAAGCTGGCACAGCTTTCAGTTGCGTGGCGATCGCCTCGGTAGGCGCATTTGCCTCAGGGCGGCGACTCCCATGCGACAGCAAAATCCAAGCATCCACGCTAGCCGCAGCCATCTGATTTGCTAAGAGTTGCACTAAGTTCGGGTGCGTGCCCAAGTAAGGGCAAATCTGTAAATTAAGGTGTGAATCTAGAGCGGTTTGAGCCAATTCCACTTCGGTAGGAATGTCTTCCATTACATGCACCCCAGGCAACAAAAATAGGGGCACTAATTGCATGAGTGAAGATTCAATCTGAAGCACTTGCTGCCGCTTTAAGGCCAAAATGCGATCGCCAAATTGTTGAATTTGTTGATGTAGAGGCTGAGGGCCTAGCTCTAGGCAGGCAGTCTCAACTAAGGGCAACCGTGGATTATAAATAGTCGCTGGAGTTAAAGCAACAGTCGGTGTCAGCCCGCCTTCTGCTGAGTAAGGGCTACCAACATAACTTAAGCGCGGTGCCATATCTTGGCCCTCATCCCATAAGTGATAGCGCTGTTGAATCTCTTTGCTGACCAATAGCGCTAACTGTTCCACCGCGATCGCCGGCCGAGGATCACGGCTACCATGAAACACCAACAAATAGGCAGAGGGTAAGTTCAAGAGTGCGCCGAAAAGATAGAGGTCTTCTTTGTAAATTGTATCTTTACAATCTCAATACTTTGTATAAATAGTCGCTGTTTATCTCACAAATTTGCGATTTCTGCTACTCAAATAGGATCGTGATCAAGACGATTCAACATAGCCCCATTTCTTAGGGTTATGCCTGAAATGGATTAGCTAAGGAAAGCAACAAGCTAAAATACAAAGTTCTGGTTAAAGTTACAACTTTTTTAGATTTAGAGCTTCTGGCCAAAAAGAAAGGTGCCTAATGGCACCTCAGCGAAGTTTAGCGAAGAGTGTAATTGGGTTTACAACCTTTTGGCAAAACCTTTAATTACTCGAATTAGCTGCCTGAACAAAGGCCAAAGTTAGGCTGTCGTGAGTCAGGAAGTGAGCCAAGTGGAACGCTCGGTCTTCCGTCTTCAGCAAGATTTGCTCATAGAGGTAGCGAGTAGCGCGATCGCCTAGGCTTTCAGCTTGACCTGCTTGACGACGCAACAGCTTGATTAGGGCTTGCTCCGCTTGCAAGTCGTTCTCTACCATTTGACGGCAAGAGAAAACCCCATCTGGCTCTGGAGTAAAGCAGCAAAGTTCTGCCAGCTTGGTAAAGCTAGCCACTGGCACACCACCCAAACCATCTAAGCGTTCGCCCACATCATGAGCATGGCCTTGGACAGCTTCGTAACCTTCCGAGAAAAATTCGTGTAGGGAATAAAATTCTGCACCTTCAACGACAAAATGGTGCTTTTGATATTGCAGATAGAGCGCCTGGAAACTTGCGAGGGCAATGTTTAGCCCTTCACAGACAGGAACAGTTACACTCCGCTCCAGCAAAATTGGATTATCGTAAACCTGGTCAACAGAACGTAATAAGTTTTGAGTTTCAGACATCGTTTCCCCTCCCGTGTCACTGTCTTCAAGACTGTGAATAAGCTCAATTTACCATGCTGATTCTGATAGTCAACACAGAGATTTATTTCTATTAGGAATGATTGTCAACACACTTAGGAATTCTGCTGGAGAAAACTTTACTCAGATCGCGATCGCCCTTATTTTCGTAGACCTTCAGCTTCAATTAAGTGAGATTAATTCACATAAATAAAATTTGGAATTTTATAATCTCTACAACTTTCCTTGTAGATCTCAAGCTGGGTTTACTCCAATTTTCTTCATAGAATGCGGGCTACATTCAGTTAATTTTGTCGCGATCGCTTCCATGTGTCGCCACCAGTAGGAGCCTCCTACCCAAACCCGTGAAGGTAAATGGCCGATCGGCGCCGAACGGTTGAATTTGAGGCTGCTATAGCTAGAAGTGGAGTTGTGCAGAGGCCAGCCGACTCGTTGGCAAAAGCTGCCGTAATCTGCACCGACACTTTGATATACCTGGACTTGCACCGTCCAACCAAACCGCCTCTGGCTGTGTTTCATCCACAAGCCATCGATCGACTGCAAGTCTTCACAGGGCAATTTGCTCAGGTCACCGGGCAGCAAATAGCGACCCAGTGGCTTACTCAAAGCTTGACAGAGCACAGCCCAAGTCTCTTGGTCAGCTTCTTTCCAATGGGCTGCGGCTAACAAATCTCGCAACTTTGTATAGTCCACTCCGATGGCTGAGCTTAACTGACCAGGGCGATGAGCAGGAGTTACAGCAGAGGATCGCGCTGAGGCCGAGGTGAGTGGCGATAGATGCAGCGCCCCAGCCTGAACCGAGGTAAGCTGACTCGTGATTTGACTGGCATTGATAGCTTGCAACACTTCATCCACTGACTGATAGCGCTGGCTGATAGCCTCCTGGAGAAGTTTGTCTAGAATCTGCCCCAAGCGATCGCTAATTCTGGTTCCCTTGAGCAAAAAATCGCGCCACGCCCAGTGGTTGTTGGCAATGTCGAACATATCTAACGCAGGCACTTGGGTCAGCAGATGAATGCAGGTGACTCCCAAACTGTAAAGATCGCTGGCAGGCACAACCTTACCTTTGATTTGCTCCGGTGGCATATACTCTGGGCTGCCAATAATCGTGCCAGTGCAAGGCGTAGGGCTAGCTAGAGATTTTGCCACGCCAAAATCAATCAACACTAATTTGCGATCGCTCAATGACTCCACTAACGATCGAGCTGCTGGATCGATTCCTGAAGCAGATAAACCAGACCAGACTGAGCTCCCTTGTGGCAACGTTGGAGTCCGGCTGTAGCGAATAATATTGGCAGGCTTAATGTCTCGATGAATAACTTGGTGCTGATGGATAAACTGCAACACAGGCAGCAAGTCTTGCAGCAATTCCCAAATCTTGCCCTCGCTAAATCTGCCTTGTTCATGCAGTTCCTGTGCCAGGGTCTGCCCACTAATCCAGGCTTGGACTAAGTACAGCCGTTTTTCTTGCTCAAAGTGGGCGAGTAATCTGGGAATTTGAGGATATTCCCCCAACTCTTGCAAGCGCATTGCTTCCCGGTGAAACAGCTCCACTGCCTTTGTGAAGTGGCTGCCTGTATGTCTCGGCACATGCAGTTGCTTAATAACGCAAAGCGGCTTGAAGGGGAGATCCTCATCTATTGCTAAAAAGGTTCTACCAAACCCGCCTCGACCTAACGGTTGGAGGGGCCGATAACGCTCTCTGAGTAACAGGCGACCTCCGCAATGCTGACAGAACTGAGTAGCACTGGGGTTGGTCGGTCGTTGGCAATCCGGATTCAGGCAGTAGCTCATGGGCGATCGCGGATTAGGTAATGTTCTATACCTAAAGGATTTCTGAGCTGCTAGAACAATTTCTCACAATTCTTGAATATTGCTTCAGCCCCCAAGCCCTACAAGCGTTAAATGCAACCCGCTACCAGTCGCGATCGCCCTACCGTCTTTGAGCTTTGTGAATATAGAAAGTATTAAATGCCCCGACCGTCTCGAAACGGTAAGCGGGCAAAAAAGAGCCACCAAGCGAGAGATAAGGCGGCAGGAGTGAATTGATCGATAAATCAGTTTGGTAAGTACTAAAGAAGATATAGTCTTGGCGCTGGGTATTTTCAGCGATTAGTTGCTCCATCTCGCCACGATTGTTGGCGGCTAAGGAGAGACAGCGCTTTTGCAAGCCGAAAGCAGTGGGAGCTTGAGAGCAAATATTATCTTTTAAGTATGCGCCTAGCTGCTCAGCTGCATACTTGTTGTAAGCCGCTTCACTCGGATTGGTCACTGCTGAGCCAACTCCTACGCCTAGCAGAGCCACCAACCCGGTTAACAATGCGGCTGTCCTGACACCTTTCATAAAACCCTGCTAAGAATTGCTCTGCCGTGATCTGTGCTGAGTGAATCGCTCGATTTACCCATTACAGATTAACTGATTGCAAATCCAGTTTTTTTGCTCCCAGATCTGGAGAATTTTCTCAAAGGGGTGCTATACTTAGAAACGCAATGGCGAGCGTGGCCAAGAGGTTAAGGCAGTGGATTGTGGTTCCACTACTCGCGGGTTCGAGTCCCGTCGTTCGCCCTTATTTCAGCGACCAACGTAAATAGCTGATATAGATTTGGTCTAAAAAGCACCTGCTTTAAGTTAAAGGGGTGCTTTTTTAGTTGGGACGACTACGCTTGCAATTTCACGGGAGCTTGCAGGAGTTCGATATTCCTAATCTCAAGAATGCCGCTACTTTCAAATTCGATAATCACCTGAACTTTAGCAGGGGTAGTGTCTTGCTTGAAGTGAGCGCGAATTTCAAAAGAATGGAAATCTTCAGTTGGTGAAACGCTTGTCGACCAAGCTTTTGCCGATGTGCCTACTTGCCTTTGCTTACACAAACCCAACTTCACTGTGATTGCTTTTTCGGTATTTAGTGCCTTTGCTTGAAATCGGCAGGCAAGGACACATTCTGGGTCAGTCGGCTCGACGATTTCGAACAAAATGACCTTTCGCAGAGGCTCGTTGTCAATTAGGCGTAGGGAATTATCGTCATAGGCTTCAACCCGCCAGCTTTCCCCAACGATCGCAATGCCTCCTTTTGTGCTGGTTGGGTCAGCCATCGTGAATTGGCGGATGAGGGTAAATGGTTCTGCGGGTTCAGGAACAGCGAGACGTTTTTCAAACTCTTTGGCAGCTTCCTGCACTTTAGAACCAATCAAGCCCGTCAAATTCTTGAATAGCTCATCAAACATACGAATGATTCTAAAGACACAATGCTTCTATCATTCCCAAATTTAAATTATAGGCTCCTAATAAGTTATATAGGCTCCTAATAAGTTAGCTTTTGCAGGGTTATAGACTAAAAGTAAGGCGATCGCTCAGACCTAACACTGTTATTTCCACTTCCGGTTTTGCCTAAACTTTACCTAAACAAAAATAGAAGCTCCTCTAGAATTTGAGAAACCTCTACTCATCAAGTTAGGAATTTAATGTTTTAGAAAACTTTGGCGACAGGTACGTTTTTATGGCTGCTTTCCGGGTTTAAATCTTGAGCAGCTTCTAAAGCCTCGACACGATTTTTTAATAGAGCGATCGCTTGAGAGTTTCCTCCTACCGATCTGGGCACCACTCTAAATCTAACTAATAAGCTTTCCACTAATTTAGTGCGATTTTCTAAAACTGTAATTAGCTGGGTATTTAGTTCTGCTTTTTCTAAAGAAGGTGTAATTTGTTGTGTCAAAGTTTCCACACAATCAAGGCGGCTCTCTAGAGCAGCGATCGCCTGACGAGAGTCTTTCATATGCTGTCCCAAAGCACCTTTTTCTCCCAGGTATTGCTCGATCGAATTAATCCGCTTTTCTAAAGCTGCCATTGCTTGATCGCGTTCATACAATCGTTCTACTAAGGTGCTAAGTTTCAGCAATAATTGCTCTGTCTCACTGGTGTTATTGACCACAGGTTGTTCTTCAACTTTGGGTTGAGGAGCAGGCTTAGGCTGTAAACTACGATTCACGACAGCGGTTAACCAGTGTGCTACAGCCATAATTACTTCTTCTGCCACGACTTGCACCATCTTAGAATCTCGCATTCTGGAATCAGTGGATGGCTGTTCTTGCTCTTGAAATTGTTTTTTCAGAAAAAGCTTTTGTAACCAGCCCATAATAATTATTGTGATACTGCTATGTCTCTACCAAACATTTAGAACATTTAAAAAATCTATATTCATCAATCCTAGGATTGAATAAAATCACAATTTCTTATGGTTTTTCAGATTCAACTTTGTATATTTTCCTTGCAAAAACTACCTACCAACTTAGTGTTAGTAGGCAGTCTTTTTAGAACGGATTAAAACGCCAAAGCTCAAAAAAGTGTTTTAGCCAAAATAGGAATTTGGCAGAAATCGCAAGATTCAAGACTTACGACTCTGGTTTGCTTGGGCTAACGGGTACTAGCTTATAAAGCATTTCCTCAGCTGGCACATCAATACTATTTTTGGGAGATTCCATGATGTCTTCAGACTGGTGCTTGATACTGTCTAAAGTATTTTTGACGGTGGTGTTAACATCTGCTGCTGTGTCTTTGACAGAATAAAATGTGTCCTTCACAGTACCATTCACACCCTCAGCCGCATCTTTAACTGCCCCTCCAACATCACTGACCGTATCATTCACGCCCATAGCAACTGACTGCACGGCATCGCCAACTCCTTTAACCGTATCGTTGACCCCTCTAGCCGCATCTTTAGCGGCATTGCCAACATCTTTAACGGTCTGATTAATTCGACTGACTACACGCTTATTAGTTAAAGCACCAGCAATGCCGCCTACTGTAGCGCCTATTAAGGCTCCAATCATCACTTTTGCTAAGCTACTAGTGTTGTCTTCCTCTTCATTTAAAAGCTGATCGCTGTTAGTCACTGTTATCACCTCCTTGGTTGCTCATTACAACGGTTTACTATTAGGTCTCAGATAGGTGCTCTAAATACCAGTTGAGCTAATGCTGGAATCAAAAGCATCAGCTGAACTAGCAGTGGGGTCAAATACTGGATCAATAGGGCTAACATATCCACTTTCAACGCTGTCAAACTTTTGACTTGTGGATATTGCGTTGTCCTTAACCATCTCTTTACTTTGCTCTGCTACATCAGTAATAGATTGCTTAGCAGATTCACTAGAAACTTCAATGGAATGCGCTGCACGTTGAATCGTTTCGTTAACGCCTTCTGCTGTTGCTTGCACTACATTTGCTGTCGCCATTCCTGCTTGCTTAGCGCCTTCAACAATACCTTTGGCTGCATCGGAACTACCACCAACCACAGCATAAGTTACACCTTCACCGACGCTCTTGGCTGCGTCTCCTACGCCTTTCGCAGTTTGACCTAAGCCTTCACCGATTGTCCTAAAAGCATTACTAACGCCTTTGATGGCATGATTAACACCTTCAGAGGTTTTTCTACCCGCTAGAGCGCCAGCCAATGTGCCTAATGTGGCACCAATTAGTCCGCCTACTAAGGCTCTAGACAAGGCAGGACTCATTGCTTTATCTACAGATTTGGCTTCCGTGGAAGGGCTATAGGTGACTGGCTCTTTTGGTACTTCAACGGCTCTATAATCTGCGCTTCTTTCTGTTGTGCCAGCGTAGGGTTGTGCGGTGCCTACAGAAGAAATATTCTCCTCAGGCTGAATTACAGATTGATAATTGTCTGCCATTACAACTGCTTCCTTTTTGGTGTCAAAAACTGTATAAAATTCGTTTAACGCCTGCCTAGAAGATGCACCCAAAACATTGCTTTATACAGCTTTAAGCAAAACTTTTTACACCTTCTAAACCAAGCGTTGTTAGCGACAATTTAACAATAAGCAGTAAGTACTTAACTAATCTGCAGGGATAGATAGTATGGGCGGTAGCCTATCTACAGGCATAGATAGTGACTGTGATTAACGATGCAGCCTGACTTAACTCAGTTCTAGAATCAGCCAAAATGAAGTTGTCAAATTAGTGTAGGTAACCATTAATAGTGAGGTTTGATTATTTCTAGCCTGCTGCTCTTAATCAATTCCCGAAAATCAGGCTACAAATGATTGGCTGTAGGGGCGAACGGCCGTTCACTCCTATGAATATCTGTAAATAGAATTTAGAGAATAGTTATTAGTACTTCTATTACTCTGATGAGATACTGAAAAATTGCTCTTAGAGTTCTGCTCAAAGAGTATCTTTAGCTATATTCAATAGCTGAAGTTAAGAGTATTTCAATTACTTTAATTAGGATCGGCTTAGCAAAGCAGAGAGGTCTTACCTCCTCCTCAATCTGCTAATTCAAGCGCCAAAGCGATCGCTAAAATATAGCTATATTTAGATACCTGCAAAGCGATCGCTGCTCAAATAAAAAGTTTCTATGACATTTTGATGAAGGGAAGTAGAGAGTTTTAAGCTTTCCCTCTACTTCCAAATACGTCTTCTGTGGTTACACAAAAGTGCTTATCTTTTTAAGATTAAGCAAGGTATTTATCTAGAGCGCTGGTGAACTCTGCATAGGGTTTAGCGCCTACTAGCGTTTCTGCTAATTCGCCTTGCTTAAAGATCATGATGGCAGGAATACTGCGGATGCCAAACCGCTTAGCTACATCCTTGTTGGAGTCAAGATCTAGTTTGCAGACCTTCGCGCGATCGCTATAATCTATTGCCAGTTGATCGACTAAAGGGGCAACTAGTTTACAAGGACCGCACCAAGTAGCTGTACAGTCTACTACCAACAGTGGCTCGCTCTCTAAAAGCGTATTGAACTCAGTTTCGCCTTGAATATACGCAGCAGTCATAAGATTCTTGCAAAGATATGATTGTCCCACAGTTACGCTACGAAAAGCGAACCTGATCTATGGTTGGTATTTCTTGGTCTACGCTGATTTTGGTGGCAATTTTAATTGGGTTGGGGATTGCTTTAGTGATTTGGTTCTTGGGCAGACGATGACAAAACGCGATCGCATTAGTAAGCCTAAGGTTCTAGTAGGACTGACGTTGAGCTAACTCAGCCACAGCCATCACAAATTCATTAAACTCTAGCGGCTTGGAAAAGTACTTCTGAAACCCGACAGCTAACGCTTTGCTGTTTACTTGTTGGTCTAATAGCTTGGTGCTGTAATTAGTAATGGCGATCGCAGGAACAGCTTGTATCCTTTTTTGGTCCCCTAAAGCTCTTACCTCGGCTAAGAGCGACCAACCATCTGTATCAGGCAACCGAATATCAGTAATGAGCACGTTGGGAACAAAGCATTCCATTGTTTTGAGCGCTTCGTAGCCCGACTTCACAGTGATGACTTGAGCCCCATACTGTTCCAGGACGAAAGTTAGCAACTCAGCAGTATCTGGCTCATCTTCTATCAGCAGCAACCATAAATCTGCTAACGGTAATGGCTGCTCAATTGTTTTTTGGTCTGCGGATCTGGACATAGCAGAACTGAAGCCCCTGCTGACGCTGATTAGGAGCTATGAGAATAACTCTTGCTAAATTAATGGATTGCGATGTTACGGAGGAAGCCCCGAAGGAGTGGAAATGACATGAAGTTAGAAAGTGATATATATCACTTCCATCGCTTGTGTGATTCAATCTACTTGTTCGACCAGTTACCGTGAAGCTTTTGGTTTTACCAGGGTTGCGATCGCTTGAATGAGTTCATCCGGTTCCACAGGTTTAGCCAAATGCTTTTGGAAGCCAGCTGACAGGGCTTGTTTTTGGTCAGAATCAGCAGCGTAGGCGGTGAGGGCGATCGCGGGAATGGGTTCCTCCAGATCTTGATCAATGGTTCTGACTTGGCGAATCAGCCGATAGCCATCCATTTCAGACATACCAATATCACTCACCAACACGTCCGCTCCTGACTGGCGCAAAACTGCCAATGCCTCACTTGCGGAGGCAGCTAGCTTCACCTCAGCCCCTGCTTGCTTGAGGACTGTGCTGGCTAATGTCCTCATATCGGCCTCGTCATCTACCACTAGAACTCTAATGCCCTCTAGACTCGTTTCTTCTGAAACTAAGGATGGCTGAGGCTCTGTTTCGGTCGCGGCTTGCATCATGGGTAGCCGCACAGTGAAAGTTGCTCCCATTCCTTCGCCCAGGCTGTCTACTTGTACTGTACCGCCATGCAACTCAACGACTTGACGCACGATCGCAAGACCTAAGCCCAAGCCACCAAACTGCCGAGTCGTGCTACTGTCCGCCTGCCGAAAATGATCGAAAACATGAGGTAGAAATTCTGGACGAATGCCTCGGCCTGTATCGATCACTTGAATCTGGGCATAAGGCGCGATCGCCTCTAAGCGCACTTCTACGTTGCCGCCAGCAGGCGTAAACTTGACCGCATTCGATAGTAAGTTCCACACGACTTGCTGAAGTCGGTTGGCATCTCCCGCCACCAACCCCACCCATTGATCTAGCTCCGCGTGAATCTGAATCGACTTTGCCGTTGCGGCTAACCGCACTGTTTCGATCGCCGATTGAATGGTTGTCGCTAGGTTCACGGTGGCGACATTTAAGCTCAACTTACCTTGCAGAATCCGAGAGACATCGAGCAAATCTTCTACAAGTTGGGCTTGTAGCTTAGCGTTACGTTCAATCGTTTCTAGAGCTTGATCCGTTGTTTCTGGGTCAAATTGGCGAGTCCGTAGTAACTTGGCCCATCCCAAAATTGGGTTCAGGGGCGATCGCAACTCGTGGGACAACACCGCCAGAAACTCGTCTTTGAGCTGGTTAGCCGTTTCTGCTTGTTCGCGGGCGGTTTTTTCTCGATTCAGTAGTTCGGTTCGTTCCACCTCCACTCGCTTACGAGCTTCTATGTCAATAGCCGTGCCCACCCATTTGATAATGCGTCCTGCTTGGTCATGGGCTGGGCCTAGGGAAGCTAGATACCAGCGATATTCTCCGGTAGCTGAGCGCATTCGGTACTCAATCTCGCAGGGAGCGCCTGTTTTGGTCGCTTGCCGCCACTGTCGTCTCGTGTGAGCGTAATCCTCTGGGTGTAGCGCTACTTCCCAGCCGCAGCCTAGAGTTTGAGCTTCACTCAAGCCAGTGTAGTTGTACCAATAGCGATTGCAGTATTCAACTTGTCCTTCCGGATCTAAAAGCCAAACAAACTGGGGTAGCGCTTCTGAGAGTAATCGATATTGCTCTTCACTTTGGTACAACGCCTCTTGTTGTCCGTTTAGCGTTGAAACCAGGTAGCGCAGAGATTGCGATAGTTTGGCTAGCTCGTCTCGCCCCTCCAAGAGCGGAATTGGTACTCGTTGGTCTCCTTGTCTCATCCGGTTGGCGATCGCGGCAATTTCCAACATCGGATCAACAATGCGACTAGCGCTCAGCCAACTGAGGAGCGCAAACCCAACACCACAGATTAAACCCAGTCCCAAAATTTGCCTTTGCAGTTTGCGAGCAGGGGCTAGCGCCACCTCTGCTTTTTGCCTCACTAGCACAAGCCAATCTAAACCGGGGTAATCTCGATACCCTTGAGCGCAAGCAAATCCAGTTAGAAATTTTCCTTCCCCTGCCCAAGATTCAAGCAGATAGTCATTCTGGTTCGCTTGCACCTTCTGCACACTCGGTACGGTGAGGGTTTTGCCTTGCAAAGCATCTGGTCCCAGTAAGACTTTGCCGTCAGTACTCAGCACAAAAATTTCGACTTGGCTATGCTGTCCCAGCGGCTCCAGCAAAGACTTCTTCACTTCTTCCGCCCAGGCCCAACTGAGATGCGCTGCAATCACGCCTTGAAACTGCCCCTGCTCACTGAGCACCGGAGCTGCTAAGTCGAGAAATCTTAGAGGTTCGCCATTCGGATGTGGTAGCAGCTTAGCCAGCATGACGGCATCGTGAACATCGCCCACAAAAGTTTTGTTGCGTCCCTGCTGAAACACATCCCTTGAAGCAACACTAACCCCTTCGAGAATGCCGCCTGTACTTGTAAGTACGTTGCCCTGAGGATCGATCAGCGCAATCCAGGCGTAGTCAGAAAAGGTGGATTGCAACTTTTCTAATAGCGATCGCCGAGCTGGTTGCGAATAAGTTGCCTCTCGAATGGGTGGCAGAGCCGCCAAAATTTGGATCTCGCGGTAGCGCTCAAACATGCCGCGATCAAGCTTGTCGGCCATTTGATAAGCCAACTCGGCCAGAGATTGCCCCTGAGTATTTTGTAGCTGCACACTCGTGGTATACCCTACCAACCAGCTCAGCAAGATTGATAGAAGCAGCACAATGCCACCTGTTGCTAACCCCAATCGAGCTTGAAGGCTACGAGAAGGATTCAATTGAACCCAGCGGCTAGGAAAAGTCATCTAAAACCACAGCTATCAACAGCAATGTACCTACTAGGCTAATGAAGATTAGCTGAGTTAGCAGAAATCCAGCTAGATCTCTTTATCTCAAAAAAAGGCCATAAATCTGCCCCAAAGCCAAAAAGCACAGCAAAATCCCCTCTAGTCTGGTCATCAACGAGCACCAATCCGGAGGGGCAATAGAAGTTATGCAGTTGTAAGTGATGCAGGAGTATTAGTGATGGCATGGGGCGATCGCGACTTCCCCATCATTTAGCGGCACTATGCAGCACTATTTAACGGAAACAGCATCTACATCAACTGTGCTGGAACCACCAGAACCAGTAGCAGAAGCATTATTGGTGTACTCGAAAGCTTCATCTGACTCAGTAGGCTTAGAGGCAGACTTCAAGCGGGCGGTTAGCATCTGGGAGACTTCACCGATTAGGAGGGTCAGAATTACGGTATCGTCGATCCAACCAATCACGGGGATAAAATCGGGCGCAATATCAATCGGGCTGAATAAGTACAGCAACGAGCCGAGAATAATCCACCAACGATATTTAGGGTTCCGGATGGTGTCGCGGTACCAGTTGTAAACGGATTGAATAGAGAAGTTCATAAGCTTGCCTTTGAAGTTATCTTGATTTTGGCAAATTTTGCATAGAATTTCTGGTGTGGATATCTGGTGCATCCGGTCGGCAAGCTCTACTTAAAAACTCTTTTAATTTTCTAGAAACTATTTCAGCGGGCGATCGCTCTCTACTTCTTGGCACCAATTGCAGGTACCCTGTAGAGAAAATGCTGGCTTGAGGAATGCACGGAGGCAGGAAATAACTGTGAATATTGCAGAGCTATTTCAGAAGGGCGGAATCGCAATGTGGCCGTTGCTGGTCTTGTCGATCATTGCTCTGAGTGCCATTATTGAACGCTTGTGGTTTTGGTCTCGCATCTTGACCCAAGAGAAAGAAATAGTAGAACGGGTGATGGATGCAGCACCGCATGATTGGGGTAAAGCTGCCGACTTAGCTAGAAGAGCTGACGACCAACCCGTTGGGCGTTTTCTCTACGCGCCTCTAAAACTACAAAACCCTGACCCAGAGTTATTTAAGCTGGCGTTGGAAGCCTCTGCTGATGAAGAATTGGCCTCCATGCGTCGCGGTGACAAAGCGTTGGAAGCAGTGATTGCGCTCTCTCCGCTCTTAGGACTTTTAGGGACAGTCGTGGGCTTGATCCAATCGCTACGATCGATTCGGATTGGTGACATTGGTACTGCTTCTACGGCAGGGGTTACCAGTGGTATTGGTGAAGCGTTGATTAGTACAGCCGCTGGCCTAATTGTGGCAATTTTGGCGTTGGCATTCTATCGACTATTTCAAGGTCTGCTGTTTAATCAAGTGAAACTATTTCGAAAAGCTGGTAACGATTTAGAACTCCTCCACCGCCAGCAATGGCTGGAAAGAAAAGGAGTTTCGCCTTTGGTAGGTAGTGGGACTCCCACCTATCCTTCTACTGCGGAGACAAGAACGGATACTCCTAACCTGACTGACTATTAAGTTTGCTGCCCCTATTTTCACAAGGTCATGAAAATTAACCTGGAGTCTCCCAGCGAAGAAGTTCAAATCCAGATTATTCCGCTGATTGATGTCATCTTCTGTATCCTGACATTTTTCATCTTGGCAGCTCTGCAACTGACGCGACAGCAAGCTATCAACGTGGACCTACCCCAAGCGGGTACTGCTGCTACCCAAATGCGTCAGATGTTGGTGGTCAGTATCGATTCGGTCGGGCAGACTTACATCGACCAAAATCCGGTGACGGAGGCTGTACTTTATCAGCAACTTTTGGGCTATCAACAAACCAATCCTGACGGCATGATTGTGCTGTATGCGCCCAAAACCGCAATTTATGATGATGTGGTGCGGGTGCTGGATTTGCTGCGCTCGGTGGGGGGCGATCGCGTGGCTTTAGCGACCTTACCTGGTACTCCAAACCCTGCTGGAAATCAGACAAACCCTGCCAATCCTACTTTGCCTGGTGTTGCTCCACTTCCCGGTGGAGCGCCGTTGCCTGGTGCCTCACCCTATCCATTAAATCTAGAGCCTCCAGGAGCTAATCCATCTCCCACGTTTAGTCCCAATGTGCAGCTATTCCCTAGTCCGGGACAGGTGCCAAATGGTGCTGGACCCAACGGTACTGGACCCAACGGTACTGGAGCGAATGGCGCTGGGCCAAATTCAACAGGTACCTTGACTCAACCGATCGCACCTGAAGCGGCTCCTCAGTAAAACGCCCAAAGCATCTTTGCTTCCCCTTCCCTACTAAGGAAGGGGACCGAGCGGTTAGGTGCTCTAAGCAGGAACTTGGATTTTTTGGCTGCCGGAGAGATTGAAAGCGGCGTGGATGGCTTGGAGAGCAGTCGTGCCTTGGTCTTGAGCCACAACACAACTGACTTTGATCTCGGAGGTGGCGATCATTTGGATATTGATTTGGTGCTGAGATAACGCCTCAAACATCTGGGCGGCGATGCCTGGTTTGCCCACCATGCCAGTCCCGACAATGCTGACTTTGGCGATCGCAGAGTCTACGACAATCTCACCACAACCTAGCTCAGGCGCAGCTTTTTCGAGTACGGCGCGGGCAGCCTCGGCATCAATTTGCGCCACAGTGCAGGCAATATCGCGGGTGCTGGCTCCGTTGACGACTCGGCAACGCTGAGATTGGATGATCATGTCTACGCTGATGTTTTGCTCAGCCAAGATCTGGAAGATTTTTGCTGCCATCCCAGGGCGATCAGGGACGTGACGGATGGCGAGACGCGCTTGATTCAGGTCTAGAGCCACACCGCGCACAGGAGGTTCATCGGGGGTGTGAACTTCTACGGCTGGGGTGAGCTTGGCGGAGGAACTGTGAACCTCAAAGGTTTCACATAGAGCAGCAATGGCGCGATCGCAATCCTCCGCATCGATGACGCAGCTTACCTTCACTTCTGAGGTGGAAATCATCTGGATGTTGACGCCTGCGGCTGCCAAGGTAGAAAACATTTGCGCCGCTACCCCAGGCCGACCAATCATCCCTGCCCCAGCGATACTAACTTTGGCAATTTGGCGTTGCACCATGACATCGGCAGCATCTGGCCCCAAGCCTAGTTGTGCGCCCAAAGCAGGTACGATCGCGGCGGCTACAGCTTCAGCTCGGTTTAAAGAGTTCTTGGTGACAGTGAAGGCGATGTCGTTGGAGTTGCCCTCATGAATAGATTGAATAATCAGGTCTACATCTAGGTCTTGGGTAGCAATCTCACCGAACAATCGAGCTGCAACTCCAGGGCGATCGGGAATATGTAGTAAAGCAACCTTGGCTTGGTCAGTATCGAACTCTACGCCATCCACCGGACGCGCTAGTTCCAGGTTTTCTAAGGGGCGAGGTTGCGGTGTGGGTGAAACAACTCTGGTGCCAGGTTCCTCTGTCCAACTAGAACGTACAACTAGGGGCACGCCATAGTTGCGGGCAATCTCTACCGCGCGAGGATGCAGCACTTTGGCTCCTAAACTCGCCAGCTCTAACATTTCGTCGCAGGTAATCTCAGACATCAGTTGCGCGTCTGGCACCAAGCGAGGATCGGTGGTCAAAATGCCAGGGACATCGGTGTAAATTTCGCAGACATCGGCTCGGAGGGCTGCCGCTAATGCCACCGCTGAGGTGTCGGAACCACCCCGACCCAAGGTGGTAATCTCTAGTTCTTCGCGACTAGCAACCCCTTGGAACCCTGCCACAACCACAACTTTTCCTGCTTCTAATTGCCGTTGGACGCGATCGGGCTGAATGTGTAGAATCCGGGCACGACTATGTTCGGCTTCGGTGACAATACCCACTTGTGCCCCCGTCATGGAAATAGCAGGTTGGCCCAGTTCTTGAATCGCCATACTGAGCAGGGCGATCGAAACTTGCTCCCCGGTCGAGAGCAGCATATCCATCTCCCGCCGATTGGGATGGGTCGAAATCTCATGGGCTAGCTTGACCAAACCATCAGTGGTTTTGCCCATTGCTGAAACTACTACCACCAAGGAGTTGCCAGTTTTAACTGCCTTTACCACTCGCTGAGCAACTGCTTGAATGCGTTCTACCGAACCAACAGACGTTCCACCGTATTTCTGGACAATCAGCGCCATGACCCTTCCCCTACAACCCTCCTACGCTGCTGTGAACAGTTGTAGCGTCAAATCTGTCAGGGAGCAGGCAGGTACTAGTAATTAAATTAACCTAATAAACTTATCAGAATGGACAAGGCCGAAACAGCAAGATTGAGAAGAAACCTTACAAGTTTTTCGGCAACGGTAGCCAATAAGAATCAAAACCAAGCAATTTTTACCCTTAGGAACGATGTATATTCGACCTCAAAGGTGCTTTGATAGCATTCAACTAGCCAACTTCTAGCCCGCACGAAAGGAGATCATCTTTGAAGTCAGCGTCCTCGCCACAAAAGATCCTCGCTGTACTCAATGGGAAGGGCGGAGTTGGCAAGACGACTACAGCAGTTAATCTGGCAGCGGCGTTTTCGGACAAATACCGAGTGCTGCTGGTGGATTCAGACCCGCAAGGCTCGGCTAGTTGGTGGGTACAGCGGAGTGTGAAGGGCATTGGCTTTGACCTAGCGCAGGAAACAGATGCGGTTCGCCTGTCGGAATTGAGAAAAACCAAAGGCTACGAGTTAATTGTGGTGGATACGCCCCCTGCTCTGGGTTCAGAGGCTTTGGCGGCAGTGGTGCCAGCGGCGGATTATCTTGTACTTCCCAGCCCTCCTGCGCCAATGGATTTAACGGTGTTGATTGAAACAGTGAAAACGGCGGTGATACCCACGGGCGTAATGCACCGAGTGCTGTTGACCAGAGTTGATCCGCGCAGTTTGGCAGAAGCGCTAGAAGCTCAAAATACCTTGCTAGAGTTAGGCATCCCTGCTTGTAATGCTTTCATTCGAGCGTATAAAGCTCATGAGCGCGCAGCTTTAGATGGGGCATCCATTATGCAATGGCGGGGCAAAAATGCTCGTGAGGCTGAGGCAGACTACCGTCGAGTTGCAGAAGAGATACAGAGAGACTGGAGGAAGTGATGGTGAAGAAAGGCTTGGGCGATTTGCTGCGAGAGGAGGCTCAGAAGTCCCTAGAATCAGAAGTAGTTGGAACTGTTGAAAGGAGTCAGGAGTTGGTGCAAACGTCCCACGATACCCCTAATAATGCCGAGCCCGCCTCAGCACAGACTGTAGATGTCAAGGCTCAACCTGTTGCCGCTCCTGAGCAGCCTGAAGATACGGCGGCTAAATCTAAGCGTGGTTCTAGTGCAGGTGGCAAATCTACCCCTGCTAAAGCTGCTGCTACAAAGCAGGCTACTAGTAAGGCGAATCACAGTGATGATGCTAGCCCGAAGCCATCTACAGGTAGCACTTCAAGCTTAGAAGCCACGATCGCAGAGTTACGCAAAGATTTAGAAGCGGCTCGGAAAACTGAAAAGTCCTTATTAGACAAAATTACTGCCATCCAAACAGATTTGGATGAGCAGAAGTCGTTGTCTCATAAGTTGCAGACCGAAGTGAAGCACAGCAAGAAGCTGGAGTCTGAGCTGGAGGAAGCCAAGAAGGTGATTCTGCAACTGACTGAATCCAACGCTAAGCCAGAACCCCCAGCTAAGTCAGAAACCGCAGCTAGGGCAGCACTCGTACCAGCCCATAGGGCAGCAGCGAAGAAGGAACCTGCTAAACCCCAAAGTGTACAGTTGGCAAGGGTGCCTCAGTCTCCTGCGCCTGATTCAGGCAACCGAGACTACCGATCGCATCGCATTGTGCTACAGGAGCGCATTCCTCAACACTCAATGCACAAGCACTATCCTAGCAACACTACTTCTGATTCTGACCTGGGTTGGTTTGACTAAAGCTGATTTGCAATTGAGTTAATTACAGGCGATCGCTTCTCGACAAGGGGCGATCGTTTTTTGTTGAATATTTATTTCTCCCCTTCCCTACAGGGGAGGGGCTGGGGGTTAGGTCTTGCTAGTGTAAATGCGATCGCAAAGCTGGCATCAAATATTGGGTCAGCGTAAACGCATCAACCCCTAACTCTGTGCGTTCCTGAGCCGCGAGAATGCCTGCTTCGGCGTGCCACCAAACTCCCGTTTGCACCGCTGCCTCGACTGGAGCTGACTGCAACACATCTTGCACCAACAGTCCTCCAATTAAGCCTGTCAGTACATCACCACTGCCACCCCGTGCTAAGGCAGGTGTGCTGGCTGGGTTGATCCAAACGGTGCCATCTGGATTCGCGATCGCCACCCTTGCCCCTTTCAGCAACACCACAGATCTAGTTCGTTGGGCTGCTTCTCGGACTGCGATCGCCCGATTCGTCATTTCCTCGGCAATGGCTGGAAATAGCCGCTTAAATTCTCCTAAGTGTGGCGTAAGAACAGTGGGAGCTTGGCGTTTAGTGAGGGTTGGGATGGTGCCTGCTTGGGCCAACACATTCAAGCCATCGGCATCCAAAACTAAGGGGCGATCGCTAGCTATAACTCGCTCAACTACATCACTGGCATCCATTGTTAAACCAGGACCACAAGCGATCGCATTGTAGGAGTTCAGTTCTACGCTTTCAGGGAGCTGAGCGATCGCGCCACTACTGGTTTCTGAGCAACCAATGATTAGGGCTTCGGGTAACTGGGCGGAAAGCAACGGCTTAATTGATTCTGGGACTGCGACAGAGAGCATGCCCACACCACTAGCTCGTGCTCCTAATGCCGTCAGAATCGCTCCGCCTGTATAACGATGAGAGCCGCAGATGGCTAGTAAGTGCCCCATTTTGTATTTGTGACTGGTGGCGGAGCGAGGTAGCGGTAAATTGGCGATCGCGGTCTGCGGTGTAATTCGATGAATACGGGGAGAATCGGCCAGTACTGCCTCAATATCTACTAGAGGCAAACCGAAATCAATTAGCTCCGCAGTTCCGACATACTCCAAGGCATTGTCTTGCAGTAACCCTAGCTTCCATAACCCCAAACACAGCGTTTGGGTAGCCCGAATCGCCGTTCCTAAAGCGGCTCCTGTATCGGTGTGCAGACCAGAAGGTAAATCAATGCTCACGACTGGCACTGACCACTGGTTGATCTGATTTACAGCTTCGGCGATGGAGTCAGAAAGCGATCGCTCTAGCCCAAACCCAAACAGGCCATCAATCAACCAATCACAGGATTGCAGAGCTTCTATCTCGTTTACCAGGGCAATGCCCAAACTCTCGGCATACTGAGCGTGCTGCTGGGTTAACTCTTTTAGCTTGGAAAATGGGCGATAGATGACCACTGCATAGCCTTGCAAGTGCAGCTCCCGCGCCACGACTAGGGCATCTCCGCCATTATGCCCTGGCCCTACCAGCACCCCAACTTTTTGATGAGTAGAGAGTGGATATAGCGCTTGCACTCGTCGCGTGATCAAGCCAGCCACTTTTTCCATCAGTGCAGCCACAGGCATACCCGCCGCAAATGCCCGTCCCTCGATCGCCCGCATTTGCTCGGCAGTCACGACAAACTGCTGAATTTGCTCTAGCCTGTTTTGTCCTGGAGCCACAGTGCTATTCCCCCACCCACCGATTCAAGCGATCGCCAGTCGGGTTTAACGTCCGTAGTAAACCCGTGCATTGTTAATGCCAAAGTCTTTGACATAACGGTTCCAAGAATTAGCAGCATCCCAATTGGTGAAAGGTCCCACCGCAATGTGCTGCCCTCTCGGCTTTTCTCGGGGAATCACGTTTACCCGTAGATCGCCTGCTAGCCGTTTCACTTGATCTCGAATGGCGGCAAGTTCTCTATTTCCCGCTGGAACCACCACATAATAGCCCTTCGGCTTAGCTGATGCTGAATTACCACTACCACTGCCAGAAACCTGGGCAACTTCAGCGCGAATGCCTTGGTCTTGCAATGCCTCGGCTCGCCGTCTAGCGTTCGATTGGTCGATAAATTGTCCCACTTGGATGACTGTACGGCCTCGATATTCTTTGCGAAAAGCCTCTGGCTCAACTCGTCTCACTTGGTCCAGCATTAAGGGGCTATTGCCATTCACAAAAACTAAATAAGTTTCTGAGGGCAGCGCCCGGATGCTAGGCGATGGCGCGCTGACTGGAGCAGCGCTATTTGGAAAAGGAGCGGGGGCTGGCTCTAAGGTGGGTAGGGTAGGATCACGGGGCACAATCACCGAAGGAAACTGATCAGAGGGTGGGGGTGGTGCCTCAAAGTTAAATTCCTGCGCCACTAACACACTGACTTTCGGTTCAGCCGCGATCGCCCCATTAACTGCCAGTGCTAGTGCGCCTTGGCATAACAACATTGCTAAAGGTGCCGCAGCCCAACTCCATCGGGGTTGGGTTCCAGGTTTTAATTCACCCACAGATAAGCGCAGTTCTTGAGTAGATTTCTTAGATCTGTTGCCTGAATGAATGGTCATAGCGATCGCAACCCTAGTGATATTTCCTAATACTTTTGACGATAAAAATTTGCGGTTAGTGTAACACGGAAAAAGCGCTATCTTTTGACAAGCTCTGGGCAAGAGAATGTTAGCCTAGGAGAGTTAGCTTACTCTCAGCAGTATTGGCAGTCCATGAATAAAGTTGTGGTAGGACTCTCCGGTGGAGTTGATAGTTCCGTTACAGCCGCCATCCTCCACCAGCAAGGCTACGAAGTCGTTGGCATGACCCTATGGCTGATGAAGGGGAAAGGCCAATGCTGCTCTGAAGGCATGGTGGACGCTGCCCGCATTTGCGAACAATTAGAGATTCCTCACCACATCGTCGATATCCGAGACACCTTCCAAACCTACATTATTGATTACTTGGTGTCGGGTTACAGCGCTGGAATCACACCACTACCTTGCTCTCAGTGCAACAAAGCCGTGAAGTTTGGGCCGATGCTACAGTACGCCCGCGAGAACTTCGGCATCGATCGCATTGCCACAGGGCACTATGCGCGGATCACCGTTGATGAAGCCACTGGACGTTACCAACTGCGCCGAGCCGTCGATCGCAGCAAAGACCAAACCTATTTCTTGTACGACCTCAGCCAAGAAATTCTGGCTGGGGTGTTGTTTCCGCTGGGTGAGCATCCTAAAACTGAAACTCGTCGCCTTGCCGCAGAACTGGGCCTCTACACCGCTGAAAAGCCCGAAAGCCAAGACCTCTGCCTGATTGAAGCCCACGGTTCTATGCAGAAGTTTTTGGATCAGTACATCACGCCGCAAAAAGGCGACATTGTCGATCAAGCAGGGCGAGTACTGGGCCAGCATGAAGGCGTGCATCATTACACCATTGGGCAACGCAAAGGCTTGGGGATTGCTGCGGCTCAACCCCTCTACGTGATTGGCCTAGATGCAGGACGAAATCGAGTGATTGTGGGTGAGCGCACAGAGGCACAGCATGCAGAATGTACTGTGCAGCGGGTGAATTGGGTTGCGATCGCCGCCCCTGCCACTCCGATTCGTGCAGAAGTTCAGATTCGCTATCGATCGCCTGCGGTCCCTGTGACGGTGATCCCGCTGGATCAGGATGGTAGCGATCGCGTCAAGTTGGTGTTTGATGAACCTCAGTTCAGCGTTACCCCTGGTCAAGCCGCAGTTTGGTACGACGGAGATGTGGTACTCGGTGGCGGCATCATCGAACCCCTAGAAGCTCCAACTTCATAACGTCCTACCAACTGCAACCCGTCTTCTGGCTCCCCTCTCCTGCGGGAGAGGGGACAGCGGAGAGGTCGATTTACTCGCGGGTCCAAGCCATCAGCGTGGGTTCCCAGTTGGCAATTTCTTCCTCTTTAAACCAGAGGGCAATTTCCCGCTGAGCGGTTTCGATCGCGTCAGAACCGTGGATTAGGTTACGGCCAATGTTGATGCCGAAGTCACCGCGAATCGTACCAGGCTCAGCGGCGAGGGGGTTGGTTGCACCAATAATCTTCCGAGCAGAGGAAACTACGCCTTCGCCTTCCCACACCATTGCCACAACAGGTCCAGAAGTGATGAACTCGACAAGACCAGCGAAGAAGGGTCTTTCCTTGTGGACATCGTAGTGCTGCTCGGCCAACTCGCGGCTCACATTGAGGATCTTGAGGCCAACTAAGGTAAAGCCTTTGGTTTCAAAGCGACGAATGATTTCACCGACTAATTTCCGCTGCACACCATCGGGCTTAATCGCCAAAAATGTCCGTTCCAAGGGGTACTCCTGATATTTCATCAACTGTTACAACGTCCAGATTACCCCAGAAAGTCTCTGCCAGAAGGTGAGGCTGAAAGTGCGCTAGATGATCATTTAGCATCAGATGAATGCGCTAGACTGGCATTCGAAGTTAAGTCTGATTTTGCCAGCAGCGAGTCAAAATCAGGCTTTTCTTTTGTCTAGGAGGATACTCAGAGGGTAAGACAGGATGGGTGGACGGCCAGCAGCAAAATCCGGAATGGGGAAAGCCGCTAACGATGGCGCTAACAAAACTCAGCTAGACAAAAGCCACGCTGAACCAGAATCATTGAGTTTAGCGAAGCCAACAGAAACTTTGAATCTCCGTAAATCCTGGACGATTGAAGATAGCGAAGAACTCTATCGCATCCAGGGTTGGGGAGAGCCTTATTTTTCCATCAATGCTGCGGGCCACATTACGGTGTCTCCCAAAGGCGATCGCGGCGGTTCTCTGGATCTGTTTGAGTTAGTGACTGCGCTTAAACTCCGAAACCTAGGCTTACCGCTACTGATTCGCTTTTCTGATATTTTGGAAGACCGCATTGAGCGCCTTAATGCTGCTTTTGGTAGGGCGATCGCGCGGTATAACTACCCTGGTACTTACCGGGGGGTGTTTCCGGTCAAGTGCAACCAACAACGGCATTTGGTTGAGAGCTTGGTCAAATTTGGCAAGCCGCACCAGTTTGGCTTGGAGGCAGGTTCCAAACCCGAACTGATGATTGCCCTGGCAACCCTGGATACACCCGGAGCTTTGCTGATTTGCAACGGCTACAAAGACCGCGAGTATATTGAAACGGCGATTCTGGCGCAGCGCTTGGGCCAAACTCCGATCATCGTGCTGGAGCAAGTAGAAGAAGTGGCGTTGGCGATCGCGGCAGGACGCAAGCTGGGCATTCAACCGATTCTGGGCGTGCGGGCTAAGCTGAGTGCCAAAGGGATTGGACGCTGGGGCAGTTCGGCGGGCGATCGCGCCAAGTTTGGCCTCACCATTCCAGAAATTCTCCACGCGGTTGAGCAACTAAAAGCCGCTGATATGTTGGGTTCGCTGCAACTACTGCATTTCCACATCGGTTCCCAGATTTCTTCGATCAATGTCGTCAAGGATGCGATTCGTGAAGCCAGCCAAATCTATGTGGAACTGGCGCAGCTCGGAGCCGACATGAAATATATTGACGTGGGCGGCGGTCTGGGTGTGGACTATGACGGGTCCAAAACCAACTTCTACGCCTCCAAAAACTACAACATGCAGAACTATGCCAATGATGTAGTCGCAGAGATCAAAGAAACCTGTGCCGAACGTAACCTGCCTGTACCCACGATTGTGAGTGAAAGTGGTCGAGCGATCGCCTCTCACCAATCTGTCTTAGTCTTTGATGTTTTGGGCACCAGCGAACCGCCGTCAGAAACGCCAGAACCCGCCCGCGAAGATGAGCATTTGATCATTCGCAATCTCTACGACACCTACTCAGCCATTACTGCTGAGAATTACCAAGAGGCTTACCACGATGCCACGCAGTTCAAAGAAGAAGCGGTGAGCTTGTTTGGCTTTGGCTACGTTAGCCTGACCGAGCGAGCGAGAGCTGAGCGCTTGTACTGGGCCTGCTGCGAAAAGATTTTGGAGGTTGCTCGCCAGCAAGATTATGTGCCCGATGATCTCGAAGATCTAGAGAAAATCATGGCCTCGATCTATTACATCAACTTGTCGGTGTTTCAGTCAGCCCCCGACAGTTGGGCGATCGATCAACTCTTTCCCATCATGCCAGTTCATCGATTGAATGAGGAACCAACTCGACGGGCAACGCTAGCTGATTTGACTTGTGACAGCGATGGCAAAATTGACCAGTTTATTGACTTGCGCGATGTCAAATCGGTTTTGGAGCTACACGCCCTCAAACCAGAGGAGCCCTATTATTTAGCCATGTTCTTGGGTGGGGCGTACCAAGAAATCATGGGTAATCTGCACAATTTGTTCGGCGACACCAATGCTGTTCACATCAGCCTCACACCCAAAGGCTACCGGATCGAGCATGTGGTCAAGGGCGACACGATGCACGAAGTTTTGGGCTATGTCCAATACGATGCTGAGGACTTAATCGAAAACATTCGCCAGCAAACCGAACACGCCCTGCAAGAAAAGCGCATCACCTTAGCAGAGTCGCAACTGCTGCTACAAAACTACGAGCGCAGCTTGAGCGGCTACACTTACCTTTCTTCGTAGTTTGGTGTAACTAACTCATTCTTTTTCAGAAGTTGAAATGGGGCACTCTTTAGGGGTGTCCTCACTTTTGGCCGATCGCCTACCCAACGTAACCCCACACCAATTTAGTGAAGTACTAGAATAAGATTCATTCTCAATCAATTAGAATAAGATCGATTCTCATTTTCTTAGGGCTATCTACTCTATCACTGCTGTCTCTGAGGAGAAGCTGTCTTGCATATCACCATGCGATCGCTTTTACAAACTCTGCCGCTGCTGCCTTGGTTGGTTCTCATGGGCTGTAGTCAAACTACCTCAGGCGCTCCTGGCGCTGAGCTATCCCAAGGTGAGGGGCAGTCGGATCGGGTGCAGGTGATGACCACTTTCTTGCCCATGTACTTGTTTACCAAGGCAGTGACAGGGGATGCGGCAGATGTAAAAGTCTTGATTCCTCCTGGGACTGAAGTGCATGAATATCAGTCGAAACCGGGGGATGTGCAGGCGATCGCGCAGGCAGATGTGCTGGTCGAGAACGGCTTAGGGCTGGAATCTTTCTTACGAGATACCATCAAAAGTGCTCAGAATTCTAAGCTAGTAGTGGTTGACGCGAGCCAGGGGATTCAACCCATTGGTGCAGCGGCTACAGAAGAGCATGGACACGCAAAGGCAGAGCCTGGAGAGTCACACTCAGCAGACTCAACCGCCCATGCTCATGCAGAAGGTAATCCGCATGTTTGGCTTGATCCGGTTTTGGTAAAGCAGCAAATTACAAATATTCGCGATCAGTTAGTTAAGGTTGATCCACCCAATCAACCCACCTACACAGCCAATGCTGCGGCCTATCTCCAGCAACTTGATACTCTGCATGGAGAGTTTCAGCGAACTTTGCAAAAGTATCCCAACTGCACTTTTGTCACGTTTCATAATGCTTATCCCTACTTGGCACAGCGGTATCAGTTGCAGCAAGTTGCGGTGGTGGAGTTACCCGAAGATAACCTTTCGCCCAGGGAAGTGCAAAACGCGATCGCGACGGTGAAGCAGTACAAAGTAAAAGCATTATTTGGTGAACCGGGAACCGATAACAAGCTGCTGCAAAGCTTGGCCCAAGACTTAAATCTCACTTTGCAGCCCCTCGATTCCCTAGAAGCTGGCTCGTTAGACCCACAGTATTACTTCACCGCGATGAAGAAGAATCTCCAAACTCTCGAAGCTGCATGTCAGTAGTATTGATGAATTCCGATCAACCTCATTTCGACTTTGAGCAACAGTATCACCCAGAGCTGTCCCAGGCTGAAGGGAGCTGGAGCGGCCCCATCTTGCAGATTGAGCACTTGATGGTATATCAGGGACAACACCCAGCGGTGCAAGATGTCTCCTTTGAGTTGCAACCTGGAACGGATACGGCTGTAGTAGGCCCAAATGGGGCAGGGAAGAGCACTTTAATTCAAGCCATTTTGGGCCTGTTACCCCGTAAGCAAGGCACGATCCAGATTTTTGGTCGTCCGTTATCTCGCTTAGGAAATTTACGGCATCAAATTGGCTATGTGCCTCAAAACTTTGTATTCGATCGCAGTTTTCCCATCTCGGTGCATGAGTTAGTCGGGTTAGGCTGGGTGGATCTGCAAATGCCAACTGCTCCAACTGCAACGCCCATAGAAACTTGGTTGCGGAGCCTGCAAACTTTAGCGATCAGAGGCGATCGCCATCAAAGACGACAAAGCGCGATCGCACAAGCGTTACAACGAGTGGATGCGTATCACCTACGCCATCGGCCTATTGGCACCTTGAGCACTGGACAACTGAAGCGAGTGTTGCTGGCCTACTGCCTCGTGATGCCTCGCAAACTTTTAGTCTTGGATGAAGCTTTTGCTGGCGTAGATGCTCAAGGAGAGGCAGACTTCTATGCCTTGTTACACCAACTCAAGCAAGAACAACAGTGGACTGTGCTGCAAGTGTCTCACGATCTAGATATGGTTAGTCGCCATTGCGATCGCGTGTTATGTGTCAATCAACGGCTGATCTGTCATGGGCAGCCAGAGATCGCCTTATCTCCACAAAATCTCCTGGCTGCCTATGGACCCGCTTTCAGTCGATACCAGCATAATCATTAGTTTTTCCGGCGATCGCTACCCCTAAATAGAATCTTTTGAATATGTAATATTCATCACAACCCACCGACTGTAGGCCCTTTATTGTTGAACTCATAGGTGGACGTCAAACTCCTAAACTTAGGGTTTGCTCCTAATTCCTTAAGCCGGGTATGACTGGGACATGGCTTTGCTGTGTCCTTCAATTATTGTTTTTAGTTTTCGCTTCGGTAGCAACTCGCAGGCGATCGCTCTCTAGGAACCTCGCCTCTTCTAGGGCAGCCTCTGCTTTTAGAAGGTCAACGCACAGCCACCTGTTCTACTCCGGTGCTCAGCATTTAGAGCTAACAATTTCCTCTAAAATACCTCTCGTGTTTCGCTCCACTCAAGCGCTGGGTCTTGCTCGTGTCCAGCTACCTTTATGGCTCGTTGGTAGGCAGCACGCTGGCTGATTCTCGCAAGCCACGCTTGAATGTTGGGGCGATTGTCAAGGCCTACATTATAAAAGGCTTTCATGGTGCCGAAGGGGAAGTGCATCATGATGTCCGCGGCGGTAAATTCGTCACCCGCAAAGTAGGGTACTTGTGATAGGCGAGTTTCAACCCATTGTAGGTGGCGATCTCGCCGTTCCTGGAGCATGGGTAACAGTGGAGAGTCACTATCTGCACCCGCAGCCATTGTCGCGATCCAGTGCAGGCTCATCTGATTCATGAGACTGGCGTTGGCGTAGTGGAACCAGTACAGATAGCCGGGGTATTGAGGTGCTGTGACAGGTACTATGAGCCGTCCGTCTCCGTAGCGAGCCAATACATACTCAAGGATGGCCCCAGACTCAGCCAGCACGACTTCACCATCACAAAGCACAGGCGCACTACCGATCGGATGAATCGATCGCAGTTCTTCTGGCGCGAATTGGGTAGATAGATCGCGTTGGTATACCTTTAGCTCGTATGGCAACTCCAGTTCTTCGAGCAGCCAGATTACTCGCTCGGACTGAGAGACGTTGAGATGGTGAACGGTGAGCATGTAGCATCGATATGGCGGTACTTCGCTTTGAGTATAGCAACGTCGATATTCATTCACGCTCTGTTTAAGCCCTTGGGATACTTGGCAGAACGGTTATAGATTAAAAATTTCTAAGGAATCTGACTCCAGCCTGAATCAGGAATTGCTTCTACCCCAGTGCTAGGTGTAAGGGGATTTGGCTTACGAGGAGAGTGGGCTTCAGAATTTGGCGGTTTATCTTCATGAGGCGGTTGCAATATGCCCGTATAGTACCGGGCACTTACTCCAGCACCAAAAACAATCTCATCCTGATTTTGCAAGTCATGAGCTTGAAGCGATCGCCCATTAATAAGGAGTCCGTTTGCACTAGGTTTTCCCTTGAGGTTGCCGTCTACGATGCGATAGTACACTGTGCCGTGTTTATGAGGTAACTTCACGAGGGTGGCACGGCAGCGTGCAGCAAACTGGGTATGCAAGTGAATATCACACTTCACATTCGTACCAATTGAGTAGATTGGGCTATCAAGTATCACCTCACGTTGCCCTTGATTGTCTTCAACAATCAGCAAATGATAAGACTGTGCTTCCATACGTACACTCATCATCTTAAAAATCAATTACCTGATTCGGATTAAAGGTAAGTGTGGGGCAGGTATCTTTTTGACGTGCGGAAAAAACGTTTGCACCATACTCTCTTTAAGCCCCAAGCGAGTGCTATAAGACACATGGTATGAAATTTTTAGGAATTGATCTGGGTTGGCGATCGCCTTCCGCAAGCCATGCCTTTCTGTGGCTACATGATTGTATTGGGGCAGATGAGCACTTATTTAGCTATTGCCATGATTAACCTAGTTCCCTAAACCGATTTAGCGCATTACAGT
The DNA here is from genome assembly GCF_014695845.1 of Trichocoleus sp. FACHB-591. NCBI lineage: Bacteria > Bacillati > Cyanobacteriota > Cyanophyceae > Leptolyngbyales > Trichocoleusaceae > Trichocoleus > Trichocoleus sp. FACHB-591. The sequence goes on along the minus strand of NZ_JACJPA010000121.1, from coordinate 171,000 downwards.
TTAGACCCTTCTCAAGTGTTATGACAGAAAGAGGTCTAACGATCGCTGGTTTAGAGAGGGCTGAGTGCCATGAAACTTCCTGATGGTCCTAAAGGTCCGAAGCTATTTCTGACGCTGCAAGGTGTGTTGTGGCCTTTGGAGTTTTTAGAAGATTGTGCGCGGCGCTATGGTGATCCGTTCACTTCCCGCTTCGCTAGCTTTCCGCCGTTTGTAGTTTTCAGCAATCCCCAAGCCATCCAAGAGATCTTTACCGCCGATCCCAAGCTATTTGACTCTGGTCGCTCTAACAACATATTTCGTCCCTCACTGGGGGACAACTCGCTCATTCTGCTAGATGGCGATCGCCACGCTCGACAACGACGCTTACTCACGCCTCCGTTTCATGGCGATCGCATGCGGGCCTATGGTCAGTTGATCTGTGATGCGGCAGAAAAAGTGATCAGCGACTACTCCATTCGTGAAACAGTGGTGGCTCGGACGGCAATGCAAGAAGTTTCCTTGAGGGTAATTTTACGAGCGGTGTTTGGCTTGGATGAAGGGCCAAGACTGGAGCAACTGCGGCAACTTTTGGGTGCTTTACTCGAAGGCTTTAACTCTCCGCTCAAATCTCTCATTGTGTTTGTGCCAGCCCTACAGCAAGATCTAGGGGCATGGAGTCCTTGGGGTCAATTTCTCCGCCGTCGGCAAAAGATTGATCAACTCATCTATGCCGAAATTGAGCAACGCCGAGCTGAACCAGATGCAACCAGAGAAGACATCCTCAGTTTGATGATGGCTGCACAAGATGAAGCAGGCCAACCGATGACAGATGTGGAACTGCGAGATGAGTTGATGACTTTGCTAATTGCAGGGCATGAAACCACCGCTTCGTCACTGTCTTGGGCGCTTTACTGGGTGCATGCTATGCCTGAAGTGCACGATCGCCTCTTACAAGAACTAGAAACGGTAGGGCCAGAAGCAGATCCCAGCGCGATCGCTCGTCTACCTTATCTAAATGCAGTTTGCCAAGAAACGCTACGACTTTACCCAGTGGTGCTGTTCACGTTTCTCCGCATAGCCAAGGCTCCAGTCAAAATTATGGGGCACGAGTTTGAGCCAGGAACTTACCTCTCACCCTGCATTTATTTGACTCATCACCGTCCAGATCTCTACCCAGAACCCAATCAGTTTCGCCCAGAACGCTTTTTAGAACGGCAGTTTTCGCCCTACGAGTATTTACCCTTCGGTGGTGGCAATCGCCGCTGCATTGGGATGGCGTTCGCTCAATACGAAATGAAGCTGGTTCTAGCTACTTTGCTCTCCCGCTGGCAATTCAGCCTGGTTGATCACCGCCCCGTTCGGCCTCTCCGTCGTGGAGCTACTTTCACGCCTCAAGGCGGTATCCCCCTGATACTTCAAAGCGATCGCCCCTTAAACAGTTTGACCAATGCTTAAGACGTTTGATGCTCGATTGAAGCATTCATCAAACTGCCTTGGATTTAGGTTGTTGGGCATCCAACATTTGCTTTACTTTGTTGAGCCTTAAAACAACCTCATAATTCTCAGGATGAAGCTCATTTACAAAATGAATCAGATGATCAACTGTGCAGGGCTTGTGAAAACCACCATTCCAAGTATGAAAATCAATATGGATTTCTTTAGTCAAGCTAATGAGATTATCTTGACATGCCGCTAGGTGGGGATAGTGTTCCTGGGAATAAATATGATGGGCAACGATTTCGACTGACTTGTTGTATTTGTCTCGTTTCATATACGTAACTTGGCAACGCTTACCATCGCGCCTCTTAACAGCATCCATTGCAGAATTAATTCTTTTTTGATAAGCGGTTTGTTCATCAATAATGAGCTTGAAAGTTTTTTTGCCCACAACCTCAATTGCTGCACACCAGCCACGACGGTCTTTAGCGGTCAGTTGCTTTGACAGATGTTGCGACAGCTTGTAAAAGCCTGATAGGGAGTAGTAACGCGGGCTTTTATGCTCCTTTTCATCAAAATCATCAAAATCCTCATGAATTTTCATTGGATCGTCTGATCTGCGGATCTCATCGAAGGCTTTATTTAACCGTGCAGGGCTGGTACCAAGAATATTAATAACATCTTTATTAGATAAGAAGTGTCTGTTGTTTCTAACTGTTAGAGAGCTACAATTTTCTTGAATTTTTCGACTAATAAAAGCATTACGAATTTTCTCTTTATGTCTAGTTATAAACTCTGTGATTCGTGCCCAAATGCTTTTCGTCGCTTTTTCATCCATGTATTTAGCGATCGCATAAGCTCCTTGTTCAGAAAACAATCTTTCCTGCAAGCTTTTGTTGAGATAAATAAAATGGTCGTTTTCACGCAATTCCCATTGATCGTTTGGATCAGAGTCAAAAAAAGTAATTACTTTGTCTAACTCCTTGGGGTCAATTTCCAATGCGCTTGCAAGCTCAGCTCCGCGAATCGTAAAACCTGATGTTTTTTTAGTCATGCCTATGCCTCTGCACTGATACTTTTGTACATAATTGTGAGGCTGTCAAAAATTGCAGCATCTCCTGTTTTAGAAATATCGGGATGATAAACTTTGCTTAGTTTGTGATAAGCATTCTGAATATCTTTACGAGTTGCAGTTTTAGGATCTAAAGCAAAAACTTGCCAAGGCTTGAAATAGTTGAAGATATTAATGCCATTGATACAGCCATAACCCTGCTGATTTTCTTCACCTGGAAGCACACCAACAAACTTGCGGTATAGCTTTTCCCAATCCTCTTTAACGCTTAAGTTAAAGTCATCCATACCATCGGTTGCCATTTTGAAGGCACCTGACTTTTTAAGCTCTGTGGTATTTTTAACTGAAAAGTTTTGAAAGATTGCTGCCTTAATTTGAGTCAAAGTTAATGGTTTAACTTTCGGCGGCTTAATAACTGGCTCTTTTTTCTTATAGTTTTCAATAACAAAATAAGCGAACTCTTCAAAAACAGAGATACTAACTCCGTGTATCTCTGCAAGACGAGAAACTTCATTTTGTAAATATGAATTAAGCTGAGCTGAAGCCTGCTCCTTAGATGTTTTGGCTGATTTACTCTTAGTTGATTTTGTTTTAGCTGCAGCCTTAGGCATAGGTTGTCAAGATATGGAACTACCTAATATTTCTTCTCTGTTCTAGAACAATTTTTATGAGATTAGACCCTGAGAATTTGAAAGTTCACCAACTCTTTAGGTTCAATCGACTGGTCACTTAATCATCATTCCCAAGCAACATAGAAAATGAGTAAAGTGCCAACAGTTTAATGATGAAGTTTTTAGGGATTGATTTGGGATGGCGATCGCAACCTACCGGACTTTGCTGTCTTGAATGGCGAGAGGACAAATTACATTTGTTGAATTTGGAGCGGTTAGAAGCGATCGCTGATGTTTTGCTTTGGGTAGACTATTCAGCTCCATCTGAAGCGTCGGCAGTGATCGCGGTGGATGCGCCAACCTTAATTCCCAACGCAACGGGGATGCGATTGCCCGATCGCCTCACTCACAAATATTTCGGGCGGTATCATGCAGGCTGCTACCCTGCCAACTTAGGTTTGCCGTTCGCTGAACGGACTGTAGCTTTTGGTCTAAGTTTGGAAGCGCGAGGGTTTGCTCATGCGCCAGTACTAGCAGCGCAACAATCAGGACGCTACCAAATTGAGGTGTTTCCCCATCCAGCGATGATTCATCTGTTTGGGTTGCCGCAGATTTTAAAGTATAAAAAAGGCAAGCTGAGCGATCGCCGATTGGAACTGTTGAAGCTACGTCAGCACATTCTGCAAGACTTGACGCAGTTGGAGCCAAGCTTATTTCTTCCAGACGCAACCTTAGTTCCGGAAATCCCCACCAAAGGGACAGAGATGAAAGCCGTTGAAGATCAACTGGATGCTTTAATCTGTGCCTATGTCGCCGCGCATTGGTGGTACTGGGGACTAGAGCGCAACTTGGTTTTAGGCGATCGCGAGACAGGCTACATTGTCGTCCCTACGCTTCTGCCCAAAGAATCAACCCAGGCTCATATGGACTGCTGAGGTACTCATTTTTGGGTAACACGCGCAAGGATAGCCCTTGGAGACCGCTACTAGTGTAACTGATGTCGATTGTGTAGATACTATGCTGGTTCGGGTCTTGACCTTGGTATTCCATCTCCACAGACACGCCATCGGCAATCTCACCTTCGGCATTGACTGAGCCTTGATACAGTTCTACCTGCACATCAGCAGGAGTTAAAGCTCCCAGTTTGAGGCGGGCTTTAACACTAATGGTTTCGTTGACTTGAATATCCGCAGGTTGAGAGATATCAATATCCTGAATCTTCATGTCGTACCAATGCTCAAACAGATGCGCTTTCCAATGGGATAGCTCCTTGGCAGCCGCGTACTGGTTGTTGACCATCGCCTGATAGCGATCGCTAGCGGGGAAGTAAGCCTGCATGGCATAATCTCGCACCATCCGAGCCGTGTTAAACCGAGGACAGTTGAGGTGGATCGCATGTTTCATCTTGGCAATCCAGCCACGCGGCAATCCTTCGGCATCGCGATCGTAGAACAGTGGCACAATTTGTTGCTCTAGCAGGTCGTACAGCGCATTGGCTTCTACCTCATCTTGGTAGTTGGGGTCTTCGTAGTCTTCCCCATGCCCAATCGGCCAACCTGTTTTCACGTAGTCAGCTTCATCCCACCAACCATCAAGGATGCTTAAGTTGGGCAAACCATTCATTGCTGCTTTCATGCCGCTAGTGCCAGAAGCTTCGCGGGGTCGTCGAGGTGTATTCAGCCAGACATCACAACCAGCCACCATCAACCGCGCCACATGGATGTCGTAGTCTGGGATGAACACGACATGGCGGCTCAAGCCTTCTGCACGAATAAAGTGGACAATTTGCCGAATCAGTTCTTTGCCCGGAATATCTCTGGGATGAGCTTTACCTGCAATCACGAATTGCACGGCTCGATGCCTAGAGCCACCTTGCAGAATTTCTTTGATTCGCTCCAGATTGCGGAGGAATAAACTGGCACGCTTGTAGGTGGCAAAGCGACGCGCAAAGCCAATGGTTAAGACAGTCGGATCAAGCACCTCTTGGACTTGCGCCAACTCGCTCAAAGAGCCACCGCGATCGCGCACATTCTTTTGCAGGCGATCGCGCACAAACACCACCAGTGCCGAGCGGCAGCGTTCATGGTTGCGCCAGAGTTCTTCATCAGGAATCGATTCCACCCGTTCCCACAACGGATGGTCTGGAGCTGCATCCGACCAATTGGGACCAAGGTAGCGATCGTACAGCTCTTGGGTGGATTTAGCGACACAACTACGGGCATGCACCCCATTAGTAATGGCGGTAATGGGCACTTCATTTAACGGGAAATTGGACCACAAGCTTTGGAACATGTGGCGAGAAACTTCCCCATGCAATTGACTGACGCCATTGATAAAGGTCGCCATCTTAATGGCCAGAATCGCCATGCTAAAGGGTGAGGAGAAATCGCCTGTATTCTCCCGACCGAGCGCTAAAAATTCTTCTCTAGGGAAGCCAAAAGTTCCAGCGTAGTGCCCCAGGTAATGCATGATTTTGTCTGGGGGAAACAAGTCGATTCCTGCCGCTACAGGCGTGTGTGTCGTAAACACCTGAGTAGACTGGGCCACTTGGCTCGCTTCGGTGAAGGTCAAGCCATCTTCTTGGATCATCTTGCGAATCCGCTCTAGAGCTAGAAACGCTGAGTGTCCCTCATTCATGTGATAAACGGTCGGCTTCAGCCCCAAGGCTTCTAGCATGCGGACGCCACCAATTCCCAGCATCATTTCCTGGTGAATCCGCATATCAATGTCACCACCATACAATTCGTCGGTGATGTCATGGTCGTAGGGGCTGTTGGGTTCAATGTTGGTGTCGAGCAGATACAACGGCACGGTACCTACCTGCACACGCCAAACTCTGGCATAGACCGTCCGACCCGGATATTCTACAGAAATTCGGATCTCTGAACCATCTGGATGCCGTTCTGGTTCCAGCGGCATGTTGTAAAAGTCGTTGATGGGATAGCGCTCTTGTTGCCAGCCATCCGCATTGAGGTATTGGGCAAAGTAGCCTTCTTGATACAGCAAACCCACGGCAACCAGCGGCAAACCCAGATCACTCGCAGATTTAAGATGATCTCCTGCGAGAACACCCAAACCGCCTGAATAAATGGGTAGGCTATCGGTAAGGCCAAACTCTGCTGAGAAGTAAGCGTAGCAGGCTTGTTGATCTTTGGCTTTTTGCTTGCGATACCAAGTCCGCTCTGCCAAATAGCCATCGAGTTGCCGCACGGCCCGCTCCATGTGAGCCAGAAAACCTTCATCTTCGGCTACTTCTCGCAAGCGCTCTTGGCTAATGGTGCCCAACATGAGCACTGGGTTATGGCGGCTCGATTCCCAGAGGTCTCGGTCTAAGCGGTGGAATAAATCTTTCGTTTCAAAGTTCCAATCCCAATGGAGGTTGTAGGCCAACTTCCGGAGGGGTTCCAAGCGGGGGGGCAAGGAGGGAGAGACGTTGAAAGTACGAATTGGCCGCATGATCGAGCAAACTCCAAGTCCAGCTAGGGCTATTGTCTCCCCAGTTTCCCTAAAAGTCTGGCACTCTTAACACTCTCTTGAGATAGGTGACAATCTGTTGCGATCGCTCCTTGTCCTGAATTTGAGCTTTGGGATTCGGCTGAGAAGTTTGTCTGGACACTTAGAACCGCAACGACTCAAAGATAATTGCACTAGCCATAAAGCATAGAGCGATCGCGGCCACACGCAAAAACCACTGACCTACGACAGCCAACAAAACTGTAACGAGCGAGCTAGCCCCTAACCCTGCCAAGACAATGCAAAGAATAGAGAAGCCGAACAAGCTGATAAAGAAGTATTTGACGGTTTCGCAGGCCAATTTGAACATCAGGCTGTAGCGCTCTGTTGTCTTCATGATTTCTATTCCTGTTGATCTAAAAGTTGCTTAATTTAGCGTTCTACGTGAAATGACGGAACTCGCTATATTTTGTTCATGAAGTGCGAGGAGCGATCGCAACTAAGCGAATCGGTGGATCAGCCGGAAAATCAGCGGTTGCACTTCCCTTCCTGATTCCGAACCCTACTTTCATGAATCCGGATTTTTACCGAGAAAGTTTTAAGTTAAATGAAGGGCACCCCAAAGGATGCCCGCCAATTTCATGCCAGATAATGTCTTTAGCTTTTAATTAGGACCGATTGCGACCCGATCCGGTAGATTGCAGTTGCTGGGGTTGGCCATCGGTGGCAATAAAAGCTGGATCAGCTAAGTCATGGGAGCTTCTAAACCACAGGGCTTGCTGGGGCGAACCGAGTTCAATCTTGGCTTCGTCCAGGGCGTACTTGAGGCGGCGGCGAAATTCTCTAGCGACCTTCCACTGTTGCAGCGGTTCGGTTTTAATCCAAACTCGAATCAAAATCCCGGTGTGGTCTAGCTCATCAATGCCTAATACTTCAGGCGGTTCAGGCAGCTTCCCTCGCCAGTCGCGATCGCGATACATCTCCTGACCCACTTCGCCAATCACCTCTAGGGCGCGATCGGGGTCAGTCCCGTAAGCGACATCAATGGCAATATCCACACGCGACCAATCCTTCGAGAGGTTCTGCACAACGGCGATCGCACTGTTGGGGATGGTAATCAAGCGGCCCTCATTGTTGCGTAACTGAGTGATCCGCAGATTCATGTTCTCTACAAAGCCTGAGACTTCCCCAACTGTAATCACGTCCCCTACGGCGTACTGATCTTCTAGCAAAATCAAGAAGCCGTTGATCATGTCTTTAATAATGCTTTGGGATGCAAAGGAGATGGCTAAACCGATGATCCCCGCGCCAGCCAAGAGGGGGACCAAATCAACCCCAACCACTGAGAGCGCAACCAGCCCACCCGCGAATGTAAAAACGATGGTGGCAACGCTCTTGAGCACGCGAGAGAAAGTGGAAACTCGTAAAGCTAAACGCTGTGAGGCTTCGGGAGCGAGCAACTCACCCTCGGCGATCGCATCAAAAAACTGATCGATCAAGACTTCACTCGTGCGGATCACCACGTAGGTCAGTAACCCAACCCCCAGGACTTGCAGGGGAGCCGAGAATAGCAACGGTTGCAGCCAGCGGCTATAAGGAAATAAGCCCAAAATAATATAGGTACTGCCACCCCACAAACCGACTTGAGTTGCATCTACCAGTCGGTGCTTAATGTCATAGACATTGCGTTGTTGGCGAGTCGCAAATTGGTGCTGAACTGCGGCAACTGTTTCGATCTGCTCGCCTTCCGATGAGGTGGGATCAGCCGCACTCACTGCTTCTGACAACACCTCTGCTTGGGTGGGAATCTGCGCTTGCAATCGAATTTGCTTCGCTCTGAAGCGGCGTTGCAGACGATTTAGACCGTAGCTGCTGATAATTACCGCAAACCCAATGCCATCAGCGATGAGAGCTTGCCGCAGGAGAAATTGGGGTTGCCGTTCTTGCTGTGCCTGAATCAGGGCATTGCGAATAATGGCAGTCAGTCGATTGGCCCAGCGTTCTGGGTCACGGCCTTGGAACTGAGCATCTAAAGTGGTGACCGTCATCAACCATTGATCGTTGACATAGATGACAGGCAAACCACTCTGTTCGTCGATCGCGCTGGTGACTTGTAACTTATTTGGATCAAACCGACTATTAGCGATCCGTTGCAGAATCGTTTCGATGTCTTGCCCACGTCGCTTGATCGGAATAGGTTGTCCTGGTTTCTGACCTACAACAGGTAGCGCGATAGAGAAGAGGGTTCTGCCATCTAAACGCACCTCACTTGTCGCCACCTCAGCGCTGTCACCCTGAGTCCCTAGCTGAGTGAGGAGACTATCCAGCTTTTGGACATTGGGACTGAGGGTTTGGGTAAGTGGAGTAGTCGTAGGTTGAGTGGTAGCAGGTTGAGTCGTGGCAGGCTGAGCGGTAACAGACTGAGCTCTGGCAGGTAGTAAATAGATCGGCAACACACTCAGCGCGATCGCCCCTGCTACAACTCCTGTGAAATGACTAGATCGGGGGCAGCCCCGGACTTTGGTATCTATGTTCCATTGAAAAAAGCTCATATGGAAACCGACTGAAATAGGACAGAACAGAATTTAGGGTTTGCGAATTTGTAACGACTGGTTACAATACGACTCTCCCAGTCTAACGACGCGATCGCTCCAGAACTTTATCCCTAGAGGTAGTAAGGACAATGTCAAACTAAGGGAAGATTTTTCCCTGAATACTGAACGCGCTTCGGAGGCAGCTTTGGATTCTGGACGTTTCAACTCGATTGACTCAACTGGCCAGCAGGATCAGGTGTCTGCCTCGGTTACAGCCATAGACGACCATGCCACCATCGGGACTGTCTTCGATCGCGCCATGATGCAGCGATGTCTAGAGTTAGCTCGACGCGCGTTAGGCCGTACTGCCCCCAATCCTCTAGTAGGAGCTGTCATTGTTAAAGATGGTGCAATTATTGGCGAGGGTTTTCATCCCCAAGCAGGGCAGCCTCATGCCGAAGTATTTGCCTTGCGTGAGGCAGGCGATCGCGCGCGAGGAGCCACCCTTTATGTCAACCTAGAGCCTTGCAACCATCACGGACGTACGCCGCCCTGCTCCGAAGCAGTGGTAGCAGCGGGTCTCGCTAAAGTTGTTGTAGGGATGGTAGACCCCAATCCCAAAGTTGCGGGAGGTGGCATTGCCCGCTTGCAAGCCGCAGGCATCGAAGTGGTGACCGGAGTAGAAGCAGCGGCCTGTCAGGAGCTAAACGAAGCTTTTGTGCATCGCATTCTTTACCATCAGCCTTTTGGCATTTTGAAATACGCCATGACCCTAGATGGCAAAATCGCTACCAATAGTGGGCATAGTGCCTGGATTACAGGACAGGCAGCGCGGGCAGCAGTGTTTCAACTACGAGCGACTTGCGATGCTGTGATTGTGGGCGGCAATACTGTACGGCTGGACAACCCACTGCTCACTAGCCGCCAAGTTGATGGCCCTCATCCATTGCGAGTTGTGATGAGCCGCACCCTAAATCTGCCAGAACAAGCTCATCTGTGGCAAACCGCCGCCGCCCCTACCCTGGTAATCACAGAGCCAGGAGTCAAGCCTGAGTTTCAATCATTGCTCAGAAAACTAGGGGTAGAGGTGGTAGAGCTTTCCCCGCTTATGCCTGCCCAAGTCATGACCTACCTTTACGATCGTGGCTTTTTGTCAGTGCTATGGGAATGCGGCGGTACCTTGGCAGCGCAGGCGATCGCGGATGGTGCGGTGCAAAAAGTCTTAGCCTTTATTGCGCCCAAAATTGTTGGCGGCAGCACAGCTCCCTCTCCCGTCGGTGACTTAGGCTTTCTCACCATGCCGCAGGCTTTGCCGCTAGAAAAACTGCGCTGGCGAGCGGTAGGAGTAGATTTGTTAATAGAAGGATATTTGCCAAAAACCCAGGTTGATTCTCTAGCGTAACCATGAAGTAGGCGATCGCTCTAGGTTCCATCTGTATTACAAATGTCAGAAAACTCTGACGCTCTCTGGCAATCTAAAACAGGTTTAAACTTCAGCAATATCTGCTATATTCGCGCTAACTCAGTTCAGCAATAGCGCTTTCAAACAGGCTCAAATTCCGGATTTACCAATGAATCCAGGTAGGAAATAAAGATATGTTGGAAATCACGATTTTGAGCTTATTTGTTGGCAGTTTGGGAGCGCAGGCAACCCTCTTAGGAAATTGGTTGCGCTGGCAGCAAGTGGTTGTGGGACTGCAAAGTGAGGAGGAGGAAGAAATTTTGACCCGCTACGAGACGAAAGAAGATATTGCCAAAACAGGCCACGGGAACACCACTGCTCCACGCCAAACTGCTAATGGTCAAACTGCTAATGGTCAAACCGCTAATGGAGCCGCCAAGGAAGCTCAGCGTGACCCTCGCTTAATGGGGTGGGAATTCAAAATTGTCCGGGCCAACCGTGACCTGTTTCGTGATCCAGCCGTCTTTCAACGGATGTGCCAAGAAGAATCGGAATCAGGCTGGATCATGCTAGAAAAACTGGACGATCGCCGAGTCCGCTTCAAGCGCCCGATCGCCATGCGAGACATCGTCAAAGCAGAATTCCTCAACTATGACCCCTACCGCTGTCACTATGGCCCAACTCATAACTCAGTCACTTGGCTTGGCGCGATCGCAGCCCTGACAGCAATTTTGCTGCCTGCCTACTTGGGCTACGCCTTGGTGTCCATGCGGTTTACTAAAACACCTGTCAAGCCTGCTGCCACTGCTGTTCCAGGAATACAGGCGTTGCCTTCGGATCTGTTGTCCCAGCCCTAAGACAGGGACAGTTAAGCGCTACAAAATTTGAGCCAGAAATTGACGAGTGCGCTCCTCACGGGGATTTTGGAAAAACTCAGTGGGAGTGCCTGACTCGATCAAGGTGCCGCCATCCATCAAGATAATTCGGTCAGCGACTTCCCGCGCAAACCCCACTTCATGACTGACCACTACCATCGTCATGCCAGACTCGGCCAGCGATCGCATTACATCCAGCACTTCGCGCACCATTTCAGGGTCGAGGGCAGAGGTAGGTTCGTCAAACAGCATGATTTTAGGCTGCATCGCTAAGGCACGGGCGATCGCGACTCGTTGCTGTTGCCCTCCCGAAAGCTGGCCCGGATACTTATGGGCTTGCTCCAAGATACCGACTCGCTCTAACAGTTGCATCGCCACATCTTCGGCTTTGGCTTTGGGCCACTTGCGGACCCATTTCGGAGCTAGCGTAATATTCTGCACCACAGTCAAGTGTGGAAACAGATTGAATTGCTGAAACACCATCCCTACTTCCTGCCGAATCGTTTCAATATTCCGCAGGTCATGGGACAGTTCAATCCCATCAATTTCAATCCGCCCTTTCTGATAGTCTTCTAGCGCATTGAAGGTGCGGATAAAGGTGGATTTTCCAGAGCCAGAAGGCCCCATAATCACGACAACTTCTCCCCGCTCTACAGTCAGGCTAGCGCCCCGCAGCACATGAAACTTGCCGTACCACTTATGTACCCCTTCCGCCACAATCATGCTCATTACTTCTGAATCAGCTCCTTGTGTGTCTTAGAACTTCCTAACTTTTTCATTGTTAGCCAGGTTATCTCTAACTTCGACTGCCGCACTAGAAGCAAAATAGCATTTCCTAAGCTAATTCGAGGGACGCGATCGCAATTGTCCTTTTAATCCTATTTCTTAACTATCTGTCCTCCCATGCTGAAGAGCATCGCCGCTGAAAGGCTAATTTATAAAACACTAAACTTTTGGGAAGCACAAACACTCGTTGGTATTTAGTTGTTCTCATGCTGAAGGAGCGATCGCTTCCAATACATAGCTTTTTCTGATTTACTTTTTAGATTCTATAGCGATGTAGCGAATTGAAATTGGAGTAATTCTTGAGAAGAACCAAAGCCCAAAACTTATAAAAATCCCAAAGAATACTGTAAAAACTATACTAATGAATAGACCAATAAATAGGGAGGCAACTAAGCCAGACAAACCAGTTAAGGGTTGATCGTTCCATATTACAGTTGAGAAGCCAAAGAGGCTAAGTACTCCTGAAAAAATACAAAACGGAATTATAGAGAAGAATATTCCAAGTGCTACAAGCTTGAGGATTGTGTCTAGTGCTATGCACTTCACTCGAATCTCTCGTCCCATACCTGTACTCATGCTATTAACCAAATCCTATTGCTTAATTTGTTTAATGGTTACGTTCTTATCCCAAGGTGTTCTAGGGGGACAGCAGCGTTATTCCTGGCGGTTTATCAGTTTATGTCCACACTACTTCTCTCTTTTGCAATAGTTCGTTACATCTACTTGTCATTATTGAAATTAAAGGTTTCTGGCTGTAGCAAAAGCTTCTTTCTGTCGCGCTCCTATTTAGAAATGGAGCAATGGAATATCTAATCGAGAACTCCCTTCCACTCTCTAATTACAAACTGTTTGCGAACGCGCTCCCCCCGATTGGGGGGTTATGAGGTGACAGACTTTGATCAGAAATAGCCACCCTTTCTAGTTGCGTTTTGACCGATGTTTCAATGCTGTTTCAAGTTGTGGCTAGCGATCGCCTTTAACACTTCAAGCCACACTATCCAACTAACTGAAATTGAGAGAGATTTTGTAGAGCGATCGCTTCTGACTGCACTTAAGCCATGTCAGAAATTAAACACAGCTTGTATTAGCTAGTACAGCAAAACCAGTTCTGCTCTGCTCAGGACTACCTTTTAGCGTAGTTCAATGGATTGATGCATGCTTTGCAGGAGCACGCGAACATAGGCAGTAGTTCAGTCTTAACAATTCTCAACAATTTACCAAAACAAACTTAGACCTATGAGTACTCAAGCCAAGCAACGCAATAGCAGCCGCATCGATAAGACCAAGCCCTACGATGGAGCGGATGGCCCCAAGGTTACCAGACCTGCTGACAACGTGATGACCAAAGAAACCGAGCCTTCTTGGGCCTTTGGCTTAGCACTGGGAACCGTCTTTTTAGCGATCAACTTTTTTGTCGCAGCCATCTACTTCGGCATCATCAATCCTTAAGTTCTTTTGTGGCCGACGCCGAGATGCTGCTCTAGGCGTCGGCTAGCGATCGACATGGAATAGCAAACTATCCAGTAAAGGAGACCGACAAAAAGATAAACCTCAGCGTAGCGGCCTAGAAATTGGGGTTGAGCTAAGATCGATCGCGCAATTCCGGTGAGTTCTACTAGGGCAAAGATTGAGAGCAAAGAGGTGTCCTTAAACAGGGAGATAAACTGCCCAACGATCGCGGGAATCACCACTCGTAAGGCTTGCGGTAACACAATCAGCCATAACACCCACAGGGGGTTGAGCCCCAAAGCACGAGCCGCTTCACTCTGTCCTCTGGGCACTGCTTGAAGACCCGCCCGGACGTTTTCTGCCAGGTAAGCCGCATTAAAGAGCACGAGTCCGGCGATCGCTCGTAACAATCGGTCTAGCCGTAACTCGACAGGCAAGATTAGGGGCAACATCACCTGGGCTAGAAACAGAATGCCGATCAGAGGTAGACCGCGCACGATTTCCACAAATAGGGTGCAAAACCACCGCACCACAGGTAAATTACTCTGTCGCCCCAGCGCTAGCAACACACTAAAGGGAAAAGCCAGCACAATACTGGTAGTTGCCAGCAACATCGTCAGCAACAGACCATTCCAGAAATTCGTGCTGACAGATCTCAGTCCCAGCCCACCGCCAATTAGCCATAGCAATATCGGAAAAGCGCCTAGCCAAGCCCAAACGAGCTGAGGTTTCAGTAGAGTTGCGAAACGTCTTCCTAACCAAAAGCTGCCAAATAAAAGTAGCGCGATCGCGCCTAACCAGAGGCGAGGCGGTAGTGGCAAGGGCAACAGTATAGTTACGCCTAGGGCGATCGCCGTAACGATGGTGACTCCTCGCTTGAACCAAGGCGATCGCGCAGGTGCCAAACTGCCCCAGGAAAGCCCTGCTAAACCAACGACAATCCCCAACACCAGCCATAACCGCCAAGCCAAGTTGGGTGGATAGCGGCCAATGAAGAAGAGGCGTAAGTTGGTTTGCACCACCGTCCACTGAGCTTGTGTAAACACCCATCCCAGAACCGCTTGCAACACTTGGAAGAGCAGCCACAGACAAACCAGCGTCAGCAGGCTGTTGTACCAAGTGTTGAATAAATTACGGCGTAGCCATTGCCACGGGGTGATGGATAAAACGGGTGGTAGAGCATCATCTAGCGTCATAGTTTTGTTTAGCGCTCCACCAGTTGCACTGTGCGGTTATACCAATTAATCAAGCCAGAAATGACCAGGCTGATAGAAAGATAAGTCACTGAGATCAACACCATCACTTCCACGGCGCGACCCGTTTGGTTGTAGGTAGTCGAAGCGACCGCATACAGATCTGAATAGCCAATCGCGATCGCTAAGCTGGAGTTTTTAGCAAGGTTGAGGTATTGGTTGCCCAAAGACGGCACGATCGATCGCAGCGCTTGCGGAAAAATCACGAGACGCAGAATATAGCTAGGCCTCAGGCCTAAGGCGCGAGCTGCTTCCCATTGTCCTTGGGACACCGATTGCACTCCACCTCGGACAATCTCAGCGATAAAGGTGGCGGTGTATAAACTCAAGCCTGCCAACAAAGCGGCAAATTCAGGTGAGAGTTGCAGGCCACCTTCAATGCTGTCGGCAACAATCCGAGGCGCATCCCAACCCAGAATCTCGGTTTCAAAGATAATCAGGGCGATCGCGACAGTCACAGCCAGGGTGCCTAACAGCTTCAGCAATAAAGGGACTGTAGGGGCGGCGGCTCTACTACCCCACCAATGCCAAGCCCATACCAGCAGCAAATTGGTTGCCAACAGCAAGAGCCAGACATCCGTATCGCGGGTGACGTGAAACCACGGCAACGCCACAGTCTGCTGAGTTAAATAGATTGGTCCTGGCAACTGAATATGAGCTGGTAGACGCGGAAAACCCAGAAAAACCGCAAAGTACCAGAAAAACAGTTGCAGAAGCAAAGGTGTGTTGCGTAGCGTTTCTACATACACCAAAGCGAGTTGCCGCACTAGCCAGTTGTCCGAGAGACGGGCAATGCCAGCAGTCACTCCTACAACTGTTGCCAAGACGATGCCAAAAACCGTGACTCGCAAAGAATTCGCCAGCCCAACTTGTAACGCTCGTGCGTAGTTATCTGAAGGGCGGTAAGAAATTGGGGTTTCACCAATATCAAAAGCAGCTTGCGAGTTGAGAAAACCGAAGCCAAATTGAATTCCCAACTGTTGTAAGTTGCGGCTGAGGTTGCTCCAGAAAATGGCGATCGCGATCGCGGTCAGGAGCACGACTAGCACTTGCCCAACGACCCACCAAAATCGCACATCTCGCCAGAGCGGAACGGAGCGTTGCGTTTTCATGCGATCGCCTTACCGGAATGGTGGAGCATAGAGCAGCCCCCCCTGATTCCACAATTGATTTTGGCCGCGTGGCAAATTTAGTTTCGTTTTTGGCCCCAAGTTGCGATCGTAAATCTCGCCGTAATTGCCCACATGCTTAATAATTCGCACCGTAAAGTCGTTGGGCAAGCCTGCACCTTCACCTAAGTTGCCTTCTGCTCCTAAAAAGCGACGCACTCCCGGATCTTTGCTGCTACTAGCGAGTTGCGTGACATTTTTGGAGTTAATCCCCATTTCTTCAGCATTAATCAAGGTGTAGATCGTCCAGCGCACCGCATCATTCCACTTAGCATCTCCCGCCGCTACAGCAGGAGCAAGGGGTTCCTTGGAAACTACGTCGGTCAAAATCACATGCTCTTCGGGCTTGGGTAAAGCGCTACGCCGAGAAAGCAACTGTGAGCGATCGGACGTCACTGCATCACAACGGCCTTCTTGGTAAGTGGCAAACACAATGTTGACATCTTCAAACACCACCGGAGTGTAGCTGATGTTGCGCTTCCGCATTTCATCTGCCAGATTTTGCTCGTTGGTGGTTCCGGTTTGGGTGCAAATAGAGCGGCCTTTCAGGTCAGCCAAGGATTTGATGCCACCATTTTGTTTCACCATCACCCCTTGCCCGTCATAAAACACTGTGGGGGCAAATTCTAGGCCGACGGAAGTATCCCGGCTCATTGTCCAGGTAGTGTTGCGGCTGAGCACATCTACTTCGCCCGTCTGAACGGCGGTAAAGCGTTCCTTAGCGTTGAGGTTACGGAATTCTACAGCCTCTGGGTTATCAAACAGAGCAGCGGCAATCGCTCGACACACATCTACATCGAGTCCGGAATACTTACCGTCTTGCCCTACAAAACTAAATCCTGGGAGTTCGCCACTGACACCACAGACGACATTACCCCGACTGATGATGGTGTCTAGTTGGCTTTGCCGCTGTTGTTGGCTACACCCTACTAGGGAAAGACCCATCAACACGGTTGTCACGATGAAAGAATGCCATTGACGCATAAATGCAGCTTTACTCTCTTTGAATAGGCTCCAAGGAGACAAGAGGTGCCACCAGAAATGCAAGGTACTACGTCTGGCTCTGGCCTCAAGCCTTCGATCGAGTTTTATCTTACAGGCTTCAAAGAGTCTATGGCTGACACTACGATACTAAGTTCCGCAATTACTACAGAGAGTTTCGAGAAGTTCAGCCATTAAGAATGAGGCACCAAGCGCTCTTCGGCCAAGTCACGGATAAGAGGCATTTTGGTGTGAATATAGGCATTCAACATGTTAGTTTCATCAGAATCTAGCGATCGCTGAGCTTTTAATTGCCGTAGCAGCCACTGGGCTAAGCTAGAATCGTCCAAATTTAGCAATATTTGAGCTTGAGCTGACTCAACCACCGCCCATAGCTGGCGTAGCATTAAAGGAGTCATACGTTCTCTTCCTTAATTGTCTTTTCACTTTTCAACCATATCTTGATCTGTAAATACCAAACTTCGGCCCACACAAGAAGACACAAGAGTTACAAAACACTTAATAAAGCGATTTATAAGTTGATTTGCTTTTCACAATTGCTTATTCGGTTTTTCGACCACTTGATATAAAAAGCTGAGCGTGGCCCAATGCCTAACATCTAGCGCCCACATGTCAGTGGGAATGCTCAACGTTTGCGTCGGCACTGCACTGGCTTGATGCAGATCTTGCCAGATAGCTTCAGCAATTTCTAAAGGATTAGCAGGGGCACCCAATCGCTGCACTTCACCCATGGGCCGCATTGCAGCTTCTAGAACCGCTAAAGTTTGAGTAAAAGGTGCATCGCTAAAAATCAGATGGGTTTCGGCAAAACCCGCTGGCCCTCTCACAATCCATTGCAGGGAGTTTTTCACTTGCGGCACGCTCAAGGTTTCCCCAGGCGCGATCGCTTCCTGCTTCAAACTAGATTTGGTTTCGCTCCCTTCTGTAGGAGTGGTGGCTTGGCTAGAGTAAAGCGCAATTAAGCTGCCGCTGCTGTCTAAACTTACGGCGACGAAATAAATGGGGCGATCGCTATAGTTGGAAACTTGGTAACGAATCTGGCTACCCATTGGTAAAGTAGGAACGCCTAACTCCGTAGGCGGGGTGGGAGTCACCCGGCTGCCTGAGGGGGTACCATTCGCCCGCAGCGTGGATCGGGTGAGGAGAATCGCAGGTTCAGGAGTGACGAGTTCTAAAGCTGCTTTAACACCCAAGTGCGAAGATGCTTCGTTGGCTGTTAGTCGCAAAAATTTGGCAGCTAAGCGCGTTTTCAGGTGAGGCAGGAGCCGCTGAATTGCTGACTTGACCGCTTCTCCACCTTCTCCCAAGCTGTTCGGAATTAACTCTCGACTGGCTGAAAACAAGCCATAGCTGCGCGGGGTGACACTGGATTCATTGCTGCGACTGCTGCTAGCCTCGGTTGTAGCCACCTCAGCCGTTGCTGTAGCTACAGTGGTAGGACGGACGGCTTCACTGACTCGCCCCAATAAGGTATCAGCAGGTTGCTCCCCTGCCGTAACCACGGTGATATAAGGTGAGGCAGAAAATGCGCTGGTCGCATCCACTCGTTCGATCCGCTCTAGCGTCGGGTCCAGAGCGATCGCTAAGTTAAGATGGCGCGGGATCACCCGGATGGTTTCTTGTAGCAGTTGCCCCACCTGAAGCTTGAGGCTCGCCGCCGCCTCACCCACTGTAGAAATGCGAGCTTTCGCAGTCAGGCCATTGCGAGCGTAAATCTGCACTTGTAGGGGTTGAGTGGTGATAGCAGTCTCCGAGGCGTTAGCAGTTTCAGAGATACCAGCGATCGCGTTTGACTCAATATTTGAAGAGGTAGCTGCCAAATCTGTATTGTTGGGCAGTGAGACCACGCTGAGCACAGAATTCAAACCGTAGGCTTCCAGACCCGGGTTAAACAACCCGCCGAGCCAAAGCTGACCTGATCTACTATCCTCATCCACGCTGATCACAATCCCTTGAGCTCCCAGGCGATCGCTGGGTGCTGTGTAGTAAGTGAGTAAAGCTTGCGATCGGCTTTGCAACCCCATCAAAGTGGGCTGCTCCTTGCCCACCCACTGAGCCACACTGGCGGTCGCGCGATTGAAGCTGACTTGAATAGTAGGAGCAGGAGCCGCCGACCAAAGATATTGAGTCAAGGCGTAGGTCAGTAAGCCAGCACTAAAGCCGCCCCACTGTGTTTCAAAGGCTGACTCTTGAGCAGAACCAGGAATTGTCGAACTAGCTAATTCGTCTAAACTAGCTGCGGCCAAAACCACCCCAGGAATCTGCCTAGAGCGTCGTTGCACGCCCACCTGCTCTCGCGATGCCTGGATGCGGCTCAGGAGTTGGTCTTGAAATGCCAATTCCTCTGGGCCGGGTTTGCCCAACTTAGGTTTGGGTCTAGCCCGCAGCCGCAAGTTTCCCTGTAAGGAACTGCCGGGGTAAAGATAGCTCGTATCTAAAATTGTGGTCACTCGGTCGGTTGCCAGCGATCGCAGCAGCAACAGCAGGGTTTCTTCTAGCAAGTCGTTGACAACACCCTCGGCATCATCGCTTGATAAAACACCATCGACTGGGACTAGGCTGCTTTGTAGGGCTTCAGCGGCACCCCCTAGCTGCACTCGACTACCATAGCCGCTGAAATGGAACACCACTACATCTCCTGGCCGTGCTTGCTCGGTTAGATGCTCTAGAAAGGCCGACTCAATGGCTTGGCGAGTGGCTTGGCGATCGCTCAGCGTCAGAATGTCGCGATCGCTAAACCCAAACCGATGGATGAGTAATTCGCGCTGCAACTCCACATCAGTTACACATCCCGCCAAGGCAGAGCTGCGAGTGGCAGTTCGGTGAAACATGCTGTCGGGATATTGGTTAATGCCCACCAGCAAAGCTAGTTTTCGGGTGGTGGGTGCGGCCAAGACTCGAGAGTAGCGATCGCTCAGGCGCAACAACCCTGCTTCACTCATGCCTAAGGCCGCCAAGGTCAAGCTAGCTTGTTGCAAAAAAGCTCGCCGCTTCAGTCCCATGCCTTTGCTTTCCCCTACGGCTATCTAGATCTGAAATTTCTAGGCACTCAACTCCGCAGCCTCGCGGTTAACGTTGGCTGTAGCTGAGAAAATCCAGCCTTAACGACTGCCAGTATAGACGAAAAATAGGGACGCACCGTTGTCCGCCCCTACACAGGATGTATAAATCGCTCTAAAAAACTTACGCTTCGACCAGGACTCGCATCGCTCGTGCTAGCTCAGCCGCCACTTCGGGACGAGAGAACTCTGGAGGTGGCAATTCACCGCGACGCAGCATTTCTCGAACTTTGGTGCCAGAGAGGTGAATTCGCTCGGCGGGGCTGCTGGGGCTGGTTTTAGTCGTAGCCATGCCCTGCGTGCGAGTGCAGTAGAAAGCATGCTCAAACTTCATGGGAGTGATGCCCAATTCACCAGGTTCAAACTCATCGAAGATATGCTGAGCGTCGTAGGTGCCGTAGTAGTCACCAACTCCAGCATGATCGCGACCCACAATAAAATGGGTGCAACCATAGTTCTTCCGCAGCAGAGCATGGAAAATTGCCTCGCGGGGGCCAGCATAACGCATAGCCGCTGGGTTGATTGCTAGAATCACCCGATCTTGAGGGTAGTAGTGCTCCAGAATAATTTCGTAGCAGCGCATCCGCACATCTGCGGCGATGTCATCTTCCTTGGTTGCGCCGACGAGGGGATGGAGAAATAGACCATCCACAGTTTCCATCGCGCACTTTTGAATATATTCGTGGGCCCGGTGGATGGGGTTACGGGTTTGGAACCCAACGATGGTTTTCCAACCCTTTTCCTTAAACATGGCCCGCGATGCAGCGGGGTCAATCTGATACTGGGGGAAAAGCGGATGAGACTGTCGTTGCAGCAACCAAACTGGACCTGCCAAATTAACTGGCCCTTGGTTGTAAACCACCTTCACGCCAGGATGCTTTTCGTCGTCGGTGCGGTAGACGTTGATCGCTTCGTGGGCTTTGTCGTATTGATACTTCTGCGTCAGCTCCAACACACCAATGAACTGCCCCTGAGGGTTGTCTAGGCGTACCAAACTGCCTTCTCTCAGAGGCTCTGCGACTGCTTCTGTGACAGACAGAGTCACTGGAATAGACCAAGGCAGCCCATTCGCAAGGCGCATGTTCTCGACCACATTGATGTAGTCTGCCTGTTCCATGAAACCAGTCAGAGGGCTAAAACCACCAATGGCAATCAATTCCAGATCAGAGGTGGCTCGCTCATCAAGCTGAACGCGAGGCAGAAGTTCCGCTTTGTCTAGAAAGGTTTGTTTTTGCTCTGGCGTAACGATGCGATTGATCAGTTGGCCGCCGTGGGGTGCAATGCCGTCTGAATGGTGACTCAAGGTAACTCCCTCTTTCTGATAGCGTGAACAGAAGATTGTTAATTTTTTCTAATTTTTATCCTACCTTTCCTCGGTACCTCTGTGGAAATTTAGGCAATTGTTATTCCGGCGATCGCGCATTCGTTCAACTCAACTTGGAGATGCAAGTTTAAAGCATTTTCAGCAGATTTCCATCCCAAGCTATTTCTTGGCTTCGCTGGGTTCACGCACTTCACTCAACTTGCTATTTGCTTCCACTTCTAGCTCCGCTCGCTCTGAAAATCCCCACAGGAACAGCAAGCCGATCAAAGAAACCATCAGCCACTCTGGCGGTACCAAACCATCATTAATTACTCGCAGCAGCAATCGCAGACCCACCAAAGCCACGGTGACGTAGCCTGCATCTTCCAGATGCGTAAATTCGTCTAACCAGCGAATAAACAAGCCAGCCATAAACCGCAGGGCAATCACCCCAATTAACCCGCCAGTAATCACCAACCAGGTTTCTTTAGAAATAGCGATCGCTGTGGTCACGCTATCTAAAGAGAAAGCTAAATCGGTGAAGGCAATCACCGGGATCGCTTGCCAGAGCGTGGCAAAGCGGGGGCCATGATGGGGATTGTCACTATCTTCTTGAGCGCTGAAGTACTGAAACACCAGCCACAACAGATAAGCCGCACCCGCCAGCTCGAATTGCCAGTACTTGGTTACCCAGGTTGCCGTCAGAATCAGAACAACCCGCAACACAAAGGCACAGACCAAACCCAGGTTAAGCGCTCGACGTTGCAGGGTACTCCCCTCTAGTCCTTGGGCGATCGCAGCTAGAGCGATCGCGTTATCTGCTGAGAGGACTGCTTCTAGCGCCACCAAGACTGGCAGGAGCAAGAGGGTATCGTACCCAAAGTTCATCGGAGTGTCTAACAAGTGGTCTAGCATTAACAGATTTTTGCAAAAGTGTGCAGTTAAGGATACTTGCGGCCAAAGCCAAGCTATTAAAACAGGTTATTAAGAATTATTGCTTATTCTTTTAGCTTAGCGCTTAACTCGATCTGCTGTCGTAATCCAGTTGGGTTAAAGATTTGGTTCCACCCACCACCCTCTATTCAGCCATCCCTCTGGCAGGTTACACTAAACCACCCAGACAGATCGGTGAATGGGTGCGATCGAAATCGCAAGTCAAAAGTTCTCCCAGAAAACCCCTGACGTTAATCAACCCACTCACTTAGTTTACCCAGATAAAGTTAAGGTGCAATTGAGGCAAACCACGCATAAAATGGACGTGTTTGGGGTTAATTTAGCCCTGCGATATCAGACTCCCGGTGCTGCGATGCATGACCCCAGGGATAAAAATGGAAGCGGTTCGGCAAATTCCCCACGCTTTGAACTTAGCCATGTTAATCAACCTAATGGTGCACCGCTAGTTGAGCAGCGTGGTCAGCCATTAGCCTTGGCCCAGTTTCAAGCTCGCTACCCGATGGGAAGTTTGACGGCTGACTTACTAGACATTCGCGGAGACAACTACATCGTCAAAGCCTCGGTTCAGGTGGGAGGCAATGTTTTAGCCACAGGAATGGCGGTAGCTACCAGCATTGAGGCGGCAGAAGACCGCGCCCGACTCCGTGCTTTAGAAGTGTTGGGCATCCAAGCGCCGCAGCCTCCACAACCAACTGCTTCTTCGGCTTATGAAGTGCAGGTTCAATTAATGACGAACCACCAAAGTGAAGCAGAGGTTTCGCCCCAAACTCGTTTAGCTAATGTAGGCAACCATCAAGAGGTTAAACAGCTTTCCGCCCAGCAACAAAGACCTTTATCTGTGGCAAGCACAGCACTGGAAATGCCGGCGATCGTTCCGGAACCTGCTTCCACCTTCTCAGGTGACTTTTCCGGTGAGCTATTCAATCACACCTACACTGACTCTTATACGGATATTGATATAGATACGGCGGCGATCGCTGAACCTGTAATTCCTAACCATTCGGAAGCCCAGCCTACAAGCCTGAATAATGGTCGCAATGGCAAGAGTGCGGTCAAAGCTCGTGAGGTAGTTCAAGAACCAGCACCCCGCGAGCCTAGCCGAGAACCGATGGATTTGTCGGAAGCGATCGCCCAAACCAGTGTGGAGATTAAGCGCTTGGGCTGGACTGACGTGCAAGGTCGCACCCATCTGCAACGGACCTATGGCAAGCGATCGCGCCAGCATTTGACCGATGAAGAGTTGTTGGAATTTCTGGAATACTTGCGATCGCAACCTTCCCCCAACGAATCTCCGTTTTGATTCCTAGTTGGCAGAAGCTTTGTAGGGGCGGATAGCCATCCGCTCAATGCAGCATTTAAGCCACAGCCAAAAGGCGTTGCGCCCCTACAGAGTCACTGTTAGTTCACCGCAGCGATCGGGCTTTGGGCAGAAGGGCGACGCTCGATTACTTGGTCAATCAAGCCGTACTCTTTGGACTCTTGCGCTGACATAAAGAAGTCACGCTCGGTGTCTTCCATGATCTTTTCTAGGGGTTGTCCGGTGTGCTCGGCTAGCATTTCGTTCAGGCGTTGCTTGTGGTAGAGAATTTCCTTAGCCTGAATTTCGATGTCAGTGGCTTGACCTTGAGCACCACCGAGGGGTTGGTGAATCATGATCCGGGAGTGGGGGAGGCTGACCCGCTTACCCTTGGTGCCTGCACTGAGGAGAAACGCGCCCATACTAGCAGCCAAGCCCAGACAGATGGTAGAAACATCGGCCCGGATGTGCTTGATGGTGTCGTAAATGCCCATACCAGCAGTAACGGAACCACCGGGGGAGTTGACGTAGAGGTAAATGTCTTTTTCTGGGTCTTCTGCGTCCAACAGGAGCAACTGAGCCACGATTAGGTTGGCAACATCAGAGTCGATGGCAGTGCCCAAGAAGATGATCCGATCCCGTAGTAGCCGAGAGTAGATGTCAAAGGCGCGATCGCCACGTCCAGAGGGTTCAATAACGGTAGGAATCATGCAGTTTGCCTGTCCACGCATTTTTTCCCATTCTACCGATTCAACTGATTTTGGTGGGGTTACGGTCGGTTTAAGCGGGCGATCGCCCGCAGGGTACAGCCCGTCTCAGCTTGGGCGCGATAAACTGTCGAAGGTATGCCCCTACTGAGTTCTAGAATCATCCCCTATGACCAATCGCCTGGCTCAAGCGCAAAGCCTCTACTTGCGGAAACATGCTGAGAACCCGATTGATTGGTGGCCTTGGTGTGATGAAGCCTTGGAAACAGCAAGGCGAGGCAACAAACCCATCTTTTTGTCGGTTGGTTACTCCAGTTGCCACTGGTGCACCGTCATGGAAGGAGAAGCCTTTTCGGACCAGGCGATCGCGGACTACATGAATGTGAATTTCTTGCCGATCAAGGTCGATCGCGAGGAACGCCCAGACCTCGACAGCATCTATATGCAAACGGTGCAGATGATGACTGGGCAAGGCGGCTGGCCCCTAAATGTGTTTCTGGCTCCCGACGACCTCATCCCCTTTTATGGTGGCACCTACTTCCCCCTCGAAGCGCGCTATGGACGACCGGGATTTATGCAAGTGTTGCAAGCGATCCGTCGTTACTACGACCACGAACCGGAGAAGGTGCGATCGCTCAAAGAAGAACTATTGGGGCATCTGCAAAGTTCTGCCTTGTTGAATCCAGGGCAAGAATTGAATGACGAGTTATTGCAGCAAGGTTTGGAGTACAACACAGGTGTCCTCACTTCGGAGGGACACGGCCCCAGCTTCCCAATGATTCCTTATGCGGATATGGCACTGCACGCCGTGCGGTTTCAAGACCACTTGAAGTACGACGCCACCGAAAGTTGCACCAAGCGCGGTTTGAACTTAGCTCTCGGTGGGATTTATGACCATGTCGGGGGTGGCTTCCATCGCTACACCGTGGACCCCACATGGACTGTACCTCACTTTGAAAAGATGCTCTACGACAACGGGCAAATCGTGGAATATTTGGCGAATTTATGGAGTGCGGGGATGCACGAGCCTGCCTTTGAACGGGCGATCGCGGGCACAGTGCAATGGTTGAAGCGAGAAATGACCGCACCTCAAGGTTACTTCTATGCGGCTCAGGATGCCGATAGCTTTACTACCCCAGATGAGGTGGAACCCGAAGAAGGCGCGTTCTATGTGTGGAGCTACAACGAACTAGAACAACTCCTGAGCGCGGAGGAACTTGCTGAACTAACTCAGCAGTTTACCGTGACACGCAACGGGAACTTCGAGGGCCAGAATGTGTTGCAGCGTCGCCAACCCGGAGCACTAAGCGACACGGTAGAAGCCGCTCTCGTCAAACTGTTTCAAGTACGCTACGGAGCCGATCCGCGATCGCTCACCACCTTTCGGCCCGCCCGCAATAACCAGGAAGCCAAAATCCAGGACTGGCCCGGTCGAATTCCTGCGGTCACCGATACCAAGATGATCGCCGCTTGGAACAGCTTGATGATTTCAGGATTAGCGCGTGCAGCCACGGTGTTTAATCAACCCGAATATTTGCAACTGGCAACTCAGGCAGCCAATTTTATTCGCCAACAGCAATGGGCCGAAGGACGCTTCCATCGCCTCAACTACGACGGGCAACCTCATGTCCCTGCTCAAGCGGAGGACTATGCCCTCTTTATCAAGGCGTTGCTAGACCTCCATCAAGCGCATCTCAGTGAGGCAACACCAAGCCATGATCCTCAGGGTTGGTTAGAAGCTGCTGTGCAAGTGCAGCAAGAATTTGATGATCGCCTCTGGAGTAGCGAACTAGGTGGCTATTACAACACAGCCAGCGATGCCAGCCAAGACCTGTTGGTGCGAGAGCGCAGTTACGCCGACAATGCTACGCCTGCGGCCAACGGTATGGCGATCGCTAACCTGATTCGCCTCGCGCTATTAACTGAAAACTTGACGTATCTGGATCGGGCTGAGCAAGGACTACAAGCCTTTAGCAGCATTATGGAAAGTGCTCCTCAAGCTTGCCCCAGTTTGTTTGTCGCCCTCGACTGGTACCGCAACCAAACCTTAGTGCGAACCACAAGCGATCGGCTGGATCAGCTTGCCCTCCAGTATCTACCCACAGCCGTTTATCTACCGGAAGCCAATTTACCCGCAGCCACCATTGGCTTGGTGTGTCAGGGGTTGAGTTGCAAAGAGCCTGCAACCAGCTTCGAGCAACTTTGGGAACAACTCCAGCAAAGCCAAATGCGAACCACAGTTTAATCCGTAAAAGGTGACTCAGATCAGGGGCGATCGCTGTGTGGAGAGCTTACAAACTCCCGCTTACAGAAAGAGCAAGCACTCCCACAGCGCCCTTCCCAACGAAGAAAACACTATGCTCTGAAGTGCCAAGGTAAGGCTACAAAACCTCTGACTAGCGAGTTGGTTGCGGCGGGATAGCGGGACTGGGAGGAGTAGGCGTGTTCCAGGCGGGAGGAGTGGCTGGCGATGTTGGCGCGCTCGGTGTATTCCAAGGCTGATTCGCCACAGGCTGACTGGGCGGAATCCGTTCAATGGTAATCAAGGCTTCCATCACTGCTTTTACGATAGGCGCTGCCACCGTCGAGCCAAAAGCATCATCCCCCTGCGGTTCATCGATCACAGCTACAACCACATAGCGTGGGGCTTCGACGGGAAAAATGCCTACAAAGCTAGTGATTTTAGCGTACTCATGATAGCCACCGTTTGGATTCGCTTTTTGCGCGGTTCCTGTCTTACCTGCAATGCGATAACCAGGAATCTGAGCAGATTTACCCGTGCCCTGAGCCACTACCGACTCCATCATGGCTAGTACCGATCGCGTCGTTTGGGGCGAGAAGATTTGCTGCGGTGGAGGTAAAGAGGGTTGCCAATAAGGTTGTCCATCCGTGTTGAACAAGCCACGCACTAGGTGAGGAGTGACTAATTTGCCACCGTTAGCCAAGGCTCCGTGTAGCTGTACTAACTGGATGGGAGTGAGAGAAAATCCTTGACCAAAAGAAGTCGTGGCTGGCTCAATCGGTGAGCTAACAAACTGCGATCGCTTCTTCAGAGATCCCGCAATTTCAAACGGTAAATCAATGCCAACGGTTTGTCCCAAACCTAAGCGCTGCAACCAGCTATAGTAAACATCCGGTGGCATCTGCTGCACAATATGCACCATGCCCACGTTGCTGGAGTGTTGCAGAATTTGCGCGATCGACAGTGGCCCTCTTGCTCCCACATAGTCGAAGTCATAGTCCGCGATCGGCCAACCATCCACATAAATTTGGCCTTCGTCATTAAATACACTGTTGGGTTGAATCGCCCCTGATTCTAAGGCGATCGCCACATTCAACGGTTTGAAGGTAGACCCAGGTTCGTACAGGTCGGTCAGCGCCCAGTTCTTAAACAGCTCTACATTGAACTTGAAGTACTGGTTGGGGTCATAGGAAGGCTCAGAGACAAACGAGAGTAAAGAGCCATCCCGCGCATCCATGACAATGACGCTGCCCCGCTTGCCATTAAACTGCTTGATTTGCTGCTGAAGCGCAAACCGAGCGGCACGCTGCAAGCGACTATCTAGAGTAAGTTGCAGCCGCAGATCATCAACATGGAGAAAACCGCCAGGGACTTGGTCAGGAATTAAAGCTCCGCTCCCAGTGCGGCTAAGGCGAACAGCTTGGACAGAGCGCTCCAATAATTTTTGCTGACTATATTCCACCCCCGCTTGACCCTTGCGATCGAGATTGACATAGCCAACCACATCAGCAAATAAGTTCTGTTGCGGATAGAGCCGCTGCTGGTGACGAATCATCTCAACGCCATCAATCTGCAAATCTTTAATCTGATCGGCGATATCTTCAGTCAGGGAGTACTCTACCTGGATGCCGCTATCAGCTCGATTGAATTGTTGAATTAATTTAGCCGTCGATCGCTTGAGTAAAGGAGACAACTTGGCAGCGATCGCCTCTTTGGTCTCACTAAATAAGCGGGGATGGGCGTAGAGCGTGTAAACCGGTTGGTCGATCGCTAAGACATTACCACCGCGATCCACAATGGGACGACGAGGCACAAAGGGCCGCAAATAAATCATTTGTTGATCTTGCGCCCGAACCTTCAGCTTCTCAGCCTCAACCACCTGGAGGCGAAATAGATTTGCGACTAACCCCAAGCCACCCGTCATCAACACAATCCACACCAGCACCAAACGCCAGGGAGACGGCTGGGCATGAATAGGGGGAAGAGGACCTAAAGCACCTACTTCATTTTGCCAAGACTCATCTACCGCTTTCAAAGGGCGAGCTTGAGGAGAGTTGGGGGTGGAAGGAGGAACAGAAGAGGCCATAAATCCAACACATTAGCAGGACAGCACAGTCAGGGAAGAGGCTACAAATCGCTGCTAATAGCCCAGCGGCGAAAATGTTGTAGGCTTTGCATCCGCTGGCGCGATCGGCGTAGGGGCAGGGGCAGGCCGCTGAGGCGCAGGTTGCAAGAAGATAGTATTCGCTGGGTTAGAAGGTACTAGTCCTGCTCTAGTCGTTTCTGCCTGTTGGGCAATTTGATTTTTCAGTACTTCGCTAGCTGCTGTCAACTGGCGCTCATTACGCTGCAAGTTTTCTAGGTTACGGTATTCCTGACTCCAAAGTTGCTGCGAGTATACTGTTTGGCCATACACAGAGAGCACAGCAATCGAGAGGGTTCCAGTCAAAATTGACAAACTGCGCTGGGCTCCAATCAGCGATCGCAACCACAGAGGTAGCTGGCGATTGTTGGGTAGGCGCTTAACATTAGTAGACTGAACCCGACGAGGAGCAACGGTTGGCTGTAGTTTCGTAATCGGGGTAACTTTTGTCCCGCTCGAATAAATCGCGGTTTGACTAGTTTGACTGATTTGACTGGGGGGCAAACGCCGAGGGGGAATTCTAGATTTTAGACCAACAGCCATAGACCTCACTCCTAAAGCAGCAACGCGGCAAAATTTGAGCAGTTTCGTACCGCCAAATTAAATTCATACACTCACACTCATCAGCCATCAGAACTCTACTGACCTCTTAGGACCTGTCCGCCACCGCTATCCAGGTTTAACAATCTAAAACCAGAGGTTTTCGGATAGATTCTTAGTAGAGTTCTGAATTAGGGCTTAGCAACAGAATTGCTGTTATCTTAGCCTCATTACTTCCCATCAATTCACTAGAACGGTTTTAGTTTTCCCACTTTTCAGTTTGGCTTCTAAAGTCAACAAAATTACGAAGTATAAATATGCAATTGCTCAGTCTACTCTTTAATTGGAATTTCAAATAAATCTCAAGGAAGATTTTCAGAGTATCCGTTAAAGCTCTTCGCAATCCACTTCACAACCTTATGGCGTCATCCTCAGAAAACAAAGACCAGCAACACCCCCTATGGGGTCGCGATCGCCAACTGATCAACAGCCTCCTAGGAGCAGAAGCCAACGACTATAACTTGGTAGAGCTAGCGCGGCTGCGCATCCGCTACAAAGGCTTCCCTGGTGCCCGAGATATCCAAGCAGACCTCGACAAAGCCTTGGCCCAGTGGCAATTGAGCGAGAGTGAGTTGTTTGCCAAAACCAGAGATATTCATGCCATCGCTCAAGTTTATAAGGGACGTGGCTCCCAACGCGATGATTGGAGTTAATTGCTGAGTTTCGACATCAATCAACCGCCGATTCACAACTTAGAGATTGGGCAAAAATAAGTTGAAGGTGCCACTTTCAAACATGATAAAAATGCCCAAACCAATCAAGACAATTGGAACAAATGTATTACCATAACGGGTGATTAATCTCGTAATTGTCGGGTGACGAGTTAACTGTTGTGCGATTAAACACCAAAGTCCTATTAGGCCAAAAAAGATTAAAAGTGTGATCCCCAAACGGTTGCGATCGCTACTGGCAAATAAGGGTACGTAGATGCCAATGTTGTCACCCCCATTCGCGATCGTCGTCATTGCTACAGCATAAATTTGTGGGTTAAACAAACTCCGCCAAATTCCTGGAACCGCTATCTCGGGTGAAGCAGCAGTAGGACTATCACTTGGGCTAAGCCCTCCCTCGTTAACCGCTTGGACATCACTAGCTGTAGATTCACGATGACAAAGCTGGTTGATCCCCAAGCCAATCGGCACTAGGCCCAATAACCCAATCCAAGCTGGGGAGATTACCAATCCACCTAAGAAACCAGGTAAGCTCGCTAAAATCAGCACCGTAAAACCTAGGTACTGCCCCAAAACCACGTGGCGCTTGCGAAACGTTGAGTTAACCTGCGAGAAAAATATGGTCAGTAGCAGTAGGTCATCTATATTAGTGGCAACAAACGCCATCACCCCCGAAGTAGCTACAGCCCAAATTCCATGTTGAGTCACGGTGCTTTCGACTTAGTCTGAGGAGTAGTGACCAGGGGAAGGGCAACTTGATCTAAAGCCTTGGCTGTCTCTTGCGCCGTGGCGGGACTTTGAGTCAGCCGCCTTAAATCTTCTTCAAGTTCATTAGAAACAGTCGCCATAGATTCTAGATGAAGTCGGCTGGGCGCATCTGCCTTGGTAGAAAGAGGCGCTAAAACCTGAGCCAGCTGGGCTTGCTGCTGAAGTTGCTCGGTAGAAGACACCAAACCGCTCAACCCATTGACTAAATTTCGCAGATTGTTGCGGAAGGTGGGGTCTCCCGTTAACTCATCCAAGTCGGAGGTGATTTTTTGGGCGTTCTGAAAGGTGGCTCGCGCCGAATCTAAGGTTTGCTGGAGGACGAGTGTATTGGTGGGATTGTTGAGAGATTGAGAAACATCGCGCAAATTTACCGAAGCTTGGGCCGCGTTCGCGGAGAGTGCCTCTAGATTGTTTAACAAAGTGCTTTGCTCAACTCGACTCAATACTGGCGTAAAGCCTTGCACCGCCACCTGGAGTTGCTCACTGGTCTGCCGAATCGTACCTAAAGTTTCGGCTAACGTATTGCGATTGGTCGTGACTAGGCCACTGACCTGATTTGCGGTCAAGCCTACTTGAGTGGCGGCTTGGCTCAAGGCATCAGCAGTAACTACGGCTGAGGAAGAAACTGTATTCAGGTTTTGCTGGGTAGATTGGCTTAAAGTAGCAATTTCTTTGGACAACTGTGAAACCGCTACCGCAGCTTCAGCGGTATTTTTGGCAGCAGCATTGACGTTTCTAAAGAACGTGGGGTCACTGTACAAAGCAGCAAAGCGGATGCTGGCCCGAATCAGTTCGTCAACGCTAATGCCAATCTGACCTTTGAGCCGAGAGCCATCACAGACGATCACCGCTGGATCGCAGTTAGAGGCTAATGGTTTGGCAGCGATCGCGCCTTGGGGTAGAACTTTGCGGGGTGATAAATCAATTGACGTTTCACTAATTAAGCCAGATTGATTCGCCTCGACAATCACGTCGCTGGGAATCACTAAATCAGATGAAGAAATCTCTAGAAAGACATCCACACCATTGGGTCCTGGGCGCACCGCCTCAATTTTGCCAATTACCACACCTCGATACCGCACCGGAGCTCCTTCCTGCAAGCCTGCTACATTGGCAAACTCGACAATTACTTGATAGGTGCGATTGCCCACACTGAGACCTCGGAGCCAAAGAATCAACGCTCCAAATAGACCCAGTCCTAACAAAATTAATAAGCCGACTGAGCCTTCTCGAACGGTTCTGGTACGCATGCCTCATGCCTCGTTGGTACTGCGATCGAATCGGTGTAGACCTGAGCAATTTTCACTTCGGAACGCTTAACCAATCACTTGGATTGGTCCTTCTACACTGCCACTAAAAAATTGTCGAACTAAAGGGTGCTCTGTAGTATCAATATCATTGACGGTGCCTTGCCACTGCACTTTACCTTGGTAGAGAAACACAATCCGATCAGCGGTACGGCGAATGGTGCTGTCTTGGTGAGTCACCATGACATAAGAGCTACAACCTCCTTGGACCGACTGTAGTTGACGCACCAAATCTTCAATCACGGTTGAGGCGATCGGGTCCAGTCCCGCTGTGGGTTCGTCGTAGAGCAACACTTCTGGCGACCCATCCGGGTTGTCAGGATTTGCCATAATGGCACGGGCAAAACTCACCCGCTTGCGCATGCCTCCAGAAAGCTCAGCAGGCAAGCGACTGCCAATTCCGGCCAATCCCACCATTTCTAGTTTTTGATTGACCAATTCCCGAATGCGGCGTCGCGGCAAATTGGAATGCTCATACAGCAAGAACCCGACATTCTCCTCCACGGTGAGGGAGTCAAACAAAGCTGCTTGTTGAAATACCATGCCAATACTAATTGGGTCAGCACTGTCTTCAATCAAACCTTTTCGCCGTTGCCCCTGCACATAAATTTCCCCTGCATCCGGTGCCAACAACCCAGCAATAATCCGGAGGATTGTAGACTTACCAGTTCCAGAAGGCCCAATCACTGCTAGGGCTTCTCCGCGATGAATGGTTAGATCTGCATTATCCAACACCGCATTTTTGCCAAATGTTTTAGACACTCCTTTCAGTTCAATCAATGGCTCAGCCATAGGGTGCGCGTTAGAGATGTCTTGGAGTTCTGTCAGAGGCTCAGCCATAGGATCACATGGAAGTTCTGTCAGTAAAATTAGTCGCGTTGCTCAAGTCCGTGTTGCCGTTTGTACCTTTAACTTCAACCCCAATCTCAGTAATCCAGATTTCTACTTTAGCCAACTCCTGCCCCTTGATTCCAGGCTAGGTCAAGTTGCGAGCGCCCTAAATTGGCATTTTAGATTGGTTTCACGACGATTCATTGACGATGCCTTGGGGTTGTAAGTTCAGCCTCTACTATGGGCATTAACGGTATGAGTTTTCAAGTTGATGCAGGCTTACGGTCTCCACTACCTAGAGCGAGTCATTTTTTAATTTTGTTCCACTCAGGGCTACCAGATTTTGCAGCGGCCATTCTTATAAGACAAAGTAGCAACTTTCGGGACCTACCTACAGTCAAATCGCTTCTAGAAGTGTAGTTGTGCTGTTAGAGTCAGAAGCGGTTGCTGCATATTTACCTATCCAGATGTTTTACCTCCTCGCTCAGTAATGACAATTGGTTTATTAAAACAAGCCCTAAATGCCCTCACGCAGGAATCGCGCCAGCGCACGCCTTTGCGAGTTAGCCGTTGGTTTAAGTGGTTGGCACCTGGATTACTCGTGAAACGCTGGTTACTGCTGAGTGCCGGAGGTGTCTTACTAACCAGCTTGGGCTTAGCAATTTGGATTAAGCTAACCCCAATTTTTACCTTGATTCAGCTAGTCCAGAGCTTTCTGGAATTTATTACAGAAATTATTCCGAGCTACATTAGCGGGCCGCTGGTAATCATCTTTGGTCTATTGCTGATTTTGTGGGGCCAAACCCGCACCCTTGGCTCCATTACCGAGGTATTGATGCCAGATGGCGATGAAGAGTTAGTCGATGTACTGCTCAATCACCGTCGTCTTAATCGCGGTCCAAAGATTGTTACAGTAGGGGGCGGTACAGGTCTCTCGACGCTTTTGCGAGGCTTGAAAACTTACAGCGCCAATATTACTGCGATCGTGACTGTGGCTGATGATGGCGGTTCCTCCGGACGGTTGCGCCGGGAAATTGGGGTGTTGCCTCCTGGCGATATTCGCAATTGCCTTGCTGCTTTAGCCGATGAAGAACGATTGGTGACGGAGCTATTTCAGTATCGGTTTCGGGCTGGCGATGGGTTAACAGGACACAGCTTTGGCAACCTGTTCTTAACGGCGATGAATGACATCACGGGGAACTTAGAGCAAGCGATCGCTGCTAGTTCTGAAGTTTTGGCAGTACGGGGCCGAGTCTTGCCTGCCACTCTGAGTGATGTGCGCCTATGGGCTGAGTTAGCCGATGGTCGCCGCATTGAGGGCGAATCTAGCATTACCGCCGCTCAAGGCAGCATCGTCAAAATCGGCTGCACGCCAGAAAATCCTCCCGCTTTACCCCGCGTATTGCAAGCCATTCGGGAAGCAGACTACATCATTATTGGACCGGGTAGCCTCTACACCAGCGTCATTCCCAATTTGCTGGTTCCTGAAATTGCTGAGGCGATCGCTCAACGCAAAGTCCCCCGGATTTATGTCTGCAACATCATGACGCAACCGGGTGAAACACAGGGTTACAGCGTATCCGATCACATTCAGGCGATTGATGCGGCTTGCGGACAACGGCTGTTTGATGCGGTGCTGGTGCAAAGCAAGATTCCTTCGGCTAAAGCCCTGATTCGCTACGCTCAAGAAGACTCGAATCCGGTTGAACTCGATCGCCAAACTGTAAAACTGCTGGGCTGTCGCATTGTCCTGGCCAATGTCATGGACGAAGATGAACGCACTGGACTCGTGCGGCATAACTCTCAACGATTGGCTCAAATCCTGTTTCGTTGGTACACTCGCACTCACAGTTTGTAGCGCTTTGAAGTGAGTGGGTTCTCATGGCAGTTGAGTCTCTGACGTTAATCCTTCCAGATGCCGCAGCCACGCGATCGCTTGGTCTGATGCTAGGGCAAACCTTGCCTGCTGGTAGCACTCTCCTCTTAGAAGGTGATCTAGGCAGCGGCAAGACGACTTTGGTCCAAGGTTTAGGAGCAGGGTTAGGGATTCTAGAAGCCATTGATAGTCCTACCTTTACCCTGATTAACGAGTACATGGAAGGTCGGTTGCCGCTCTACCACTTGGATTTGTACCGTTTGCAGCCGACCGAGGTTACCGAGCTCAATTTGGAGAGTTACTGGGAGGGGGCCGATTACCCTCTAGGTATCATGGCGATCGAGTGGGCCGAGCGGTTGCCTTATCTGCCAGAGCGTTATTTACAGGTGCATTTGCGCTATCCAGGGGAGGCTGGGGGTGATGAGGCGATCGCTAATCAACCCGAGTTGGCTGGTCGTTACGTTGAATTAGTGGGAGTGGGCGGGTTTAGCCTAGATTTCTTGCAAGATATATCAGCCAAGCAATAAAGAAGGGCAGGTCCAAGACCCGCCCCTACTAATGAAAAATTGAATACTTCCTGCTGTCAGGATTTACTCTTCGATTTCTTCATCCGTGCCTTCAGCCGAAGGGGGTACTAAGGCCACTGCGGCGATCGCGTCATCTTCATCTAGTCGCTGCACTCGCACTCCTGTGGCTGCCCGTGACTGCGAAGAAATAGCCTTGATCGCTTGGCGAATGATGATGCCACGGCTGGTAATAATCATCAGTTCGTCTTCTTCGTTGACGACCCGTAGGGCCACCAGTTTGTCAGCCGCACGACGAGACTTAAACTTCGTCGCGATCGTGCCTTTGCCTGCTCGATTTTGCAATCGGAACTGAGATACAGGCACCCGCTTGCCGTAGCCTGAACTAGTCACTACGAGCACCCACGGACCTTGGGTTTCTGCGAGGACTGCCTCTTCTGCTTCTAGTTCCTCTTCTTCCTCCACTTCAGGGCCGGAAGCAATATTGGCAACGACACTAGCAGGCAAGATGTCCATACTGATCAGCTGATCACCAGAGCGTAGATTCATAGATTTGACTCCACGGGTAGCTCGGCCCAACGGACGCAGTTGGTCATTGTCAGCTCGGAAGTGAATCGCCATGCCTTGGCTAGAGCCGATAATGATGCTGTCTTCCACGCGGGCACGGCGTACCCAACGCAGTTGATCGCCTTCTTCTAGGGAAATAGCAATTAAGCCATTGGTGCGAATGTTGCTGAAGGCAGAGAGTGCTGTCTTCTTGACGAAGCCGCCACAAGTTAGCATCACCAAGTATTCATCGCTGCTAAATTCCGAAACTGGGACGATAGAGGTGATCTTCTCGTTTCTGGGAATGGGCAGCATTTGCACCACGGGCATCCCGCGAGAAGTTCGCGACCCAATTGGGATTTGGTAAGCCTTGAGGCAATAAACCACGCCGCGATCGCTAAAGAACAAGACGCTATCGTGGTCGCAGCAGGTGATGAAGTGCTCCACGCCATCATCTTCCTTCATCCGGGTGCCTGCTTTACCTCTGGTGGCTCGGCTTTGAGCTTCAAAAGTGTTGATGGGCATGCGTTTGATGTAGCCCTGTTCAGTGAGCAGAATCAGAGCTTTTTCGTTGGCAATCAGGTCTATATCCCCAATTTCACCTTCTGCCTGCTCAATCACAGTGCGGCGAGGTGTTGCATGAGTCGCTTTAAGCTGAGTGACTTCAGTGCAAATAATTTCTAAAATTCGTTCTCGCCGAGCCAGAATATCTTGCAAGTTGGCAATTTGTGCTTGCAAATCATCATGCTCTTGCTGAATTTTTTCTGCTTCTAGCGCCGTTAAGCGACGCAGTTGCATTTGCAAGATGGCATCCGATTGCGCTTCGGAGAGACCGTAGATGTTGATCAACTCTTGCTTTGCGGTGGGCGCATCTGCCGCATGCCGAATCAAGTTAATAATGGCATCTAGATTGGTCAGCGCAATCAAGAGACCTTGCAACAAATGATCACGCTCTTCTGCCTTCCGCAACTCATAGCGAGTGCGCCGAATAATCGTCTCAATCCGGAAGTCGAGGAAGACTTGGAGACACTGCTTCAGGGATAGGGTTTGGGGTTCACCATTCACCAGCGCCAGTGTGTTCACCCCAAAGTTCGCCTGGATTGGCGTTTGCTTGTAGAGGTTGTTCAGCACGACACGAGGATAAGCATCGCGCTTGAGTTCGATCACGATTCGCATGCCATCGCGATCGCTCTCATCTCGAATGTCAGAAATGCCTTCCAAGCGCTTTTCGTTAACCATTTCCGCGATCTTTTCGATCAGCGCTGCCTTGTTGGTTTGGTAGGGCAGTTCGGTAATAATAATTGCTTCGCGATCGGGACGACCTCGATGCTCAATCGTCTCAATGCTGGCCACACCCCGCATGGTGATGGAGCCACGACCTGTCATGTAAGCTTCGCGAATCCCCGTTGTTCCTAGGACTTGCCCTCCCGTGGGGAAGTCGGGGCCAGGAATCAGGCGGATGAGTTCGGCATCGCTCAACTCGGGATTTTGAATTAAGGCGGTTAAGCCATCAATTAGCTCTCCGAGGTTGTGGGGAGGAATGTTAGTTGCCATTCCAACCGCGATGCCAGAAGAGCCATTCAGCAGCAGTTGGGGAATCTGCGCTGGCAAGACCAAGGGTTCTTGCTGGGAGCCATCGAAGTTATCACCAAAGTCAACGGTGTCCGACTCAATGTCCCGCAGGAGGGCATTCATCGTGAGCGATTGCAAGCGACACTCGGTGTATCGCATGGCTGCGGGGGGGTCGTTGTCGATAGAGCCAAAGTTGCCGTGCCCGTTAATCAGGGGAGCACGCATGGAAAAGTCTTGGGCCATGCGAACTAGGGCATCGTAAACGGCTGTATCGCCGTGAGGGTGGTACTTACCTAGCACTTCCCCAACCACACGAGCACATTTACGGAAGGGGCGGTCTGCGGTTAGCCCCAGCTCATGCATGGCATAGAGAATTCGACGATGAACGGGTTTCAGACCATCCCTCGCATCTGGCAGTGCCCGACCTACAATCACGCTCATTGCGTATTCCAGGTAGGACCGGGACATTTCGTTCCGCAGATCCGTTGGAACAATCCGCTCTGGGGAGGTGCTCATACAGTGAAAAAAACTCCAAAAATGCAGAATTTTGGCAATTAAAGAGAAAAAAAGCCCAAAAAATGCCGATAGACTGCTCAATAACTGCCAAATACTCTCTAAATTTTAACACATCTTGATGTTTCCTGGTTTCTGTGATATGTGAGCATGACCCCAGTTAGGCTTGCGATCGCCCTCTCCCCAGTGCTCTCCCAGCAGGAAAGGAACAAGAAATCACAGCGGCTTCCATCGGCCAAATCCTGATTCAGTAAAATCGGGAAGTAGCGTGCGGTGGGGTGAAGATGCTGGCGGTAATTTACTCAGATGAGTTTTTGGAACACAAAACAGGGCGTTTCCATCCAGAGCGACCGGAACGATTAACGAGTATAGTGGCTGCGCTCAAGGCAGCAACTTGGGCCGACCAGTTGCAGTGGCGATCGCCCACCCCTGTTAAC
The DNA here is from genome assembly GCF_014695845.1 of Trichocoleus sp. FACHB-591. Lineage (NCBI taxonomy): Bacteria > Bacillati > Cyanobacteriota > Cyanophyceae > Leptolyngbyales > Trichocoleusaceae > Trichocoleus > Trichocoleus sp. FACHB-591. The sequence continues at coordinate 132,628 of NZ_JACJPA010000121.1, read as the reverse complement.
CAACGCCCGATCATGACTGATTTAGGTCGAGTGCATCCGCCCACTTACATTGAGCAAATTCAGCAATTAGCCCAACGAGGCGGCGGGTACTTAGACCCCGATACTCCGGTTTCCCCACGCAGCTATGATGTGGCTTTACTTGCCGTCAGCGCTTGGTTGGATGGCGTAGATCAAGTGCTGCAAACTGGCAATCCTGCGTTTGTGCTAGCTCGTCCACCAGGACACCACGCCTTGAGTGATTGTGGGATGGGTTTTTGTTTGTTTTCCAATGCGGCGATCGCGGCTTATTACGCCCTAGAGCAACCAGGTATCAATCGCGTGGCGATTTTGGATTGGGATGTGCATCACGGCAACGGCACTCAGGCGATCGTGGAAAAGCATCCTCAAATTGCTTATTGTTCGCTGCATGAGTCTCCCAATTACCCTGGTACAGGCTTAGCGACGGAACGCGGTTTGCATAATAATGTATTGAATTTGCCGATGCCGATGGGTAGCACAATGGCAAGCTACCAACCGTTGTTCGAGGAAAAAGTTCTGCCGTTTCTCGGCAGTTTTCAGCCTGATTTGCTAATTGTCAGTGCTGGTTACGATGCCAACCATGCTGATCCCTTATCTGGCATTTCACTTAAGCCAGAAGACTACGGCATCTTCACACAATACTGTTTAGAAGTAACTTCAAAAATTATTTTTGGGTTAGAAGGTGGATATGATTTGCCTACCCTTTCACAGTCTGTCGTAGAAACCATCAAGAGTTGCCTATTTAGACCGTAGGGGTGAAGCATTCGGCAGATAATACTTGCTTGATTAGTCAGAATTATGACCGAATGCTTCACCCCCACAAGGATGCCACTTTAGAGGCCTGGTTCTCTTAGGGTTTTAGAAATTTGTGTAAAGCTTGATAAGTTACTTCTGGGGCTTCTTCAGGTAGAAAATGGCCTGAGGCGATCGCTTCACCTATTACATTCTCGGCTCTGGTTCGCCAGGTTTTAATAACATTGTATTTGCGCCCAATAATGCCTTGGTTACCCCACAAAGCGAGGAGAGGACACATAATTTTTTGGTCTAAATCGGCTTGATCATGGACTAAATCAATCGAAGCCGCAGCGCGATAGTCTTCACAGGTTGCGTGAATCGTTTCAGGCTGACTAAAGCAACGAATATATTCGGCTAAAGCTTCAGGTGTAAACGCCGAAAAATTCTTGCTCCAGCTTTCCAAACAAGTGCGAAGAAAATATTCAGGATTGGCACCGATTAAAGTTTCTGGTAAGGGGTAAGGTTGAATCAGAAAAAACCAGTGATAGTAGGCTGTAGCAAATTCTTGATCGGTCGTAGTGTACAGTTCGTAAGTCGGAACAACATCTAATACTGCCAACTTCTTAATGCGCTGAGGATAGTCTAAGGCCATGCGGTGTGCCACTCTGGCCCCGCGATCGTGCCCTACCACATAAAACTCTTGATAGCCTAACTGCTGCATCATCTCAACCTGGTCTTGGGCCATGACTCGCTTGGCATAGCTGGCATGGTTAGCCTCTGCTTCCGGTTTAGAGCTATCTCCATAACCTCTTAAATCACTCACCACAACGGTAAAGTCTTGAGCCAGTTGGGGAGCCACTTTATGCCACATCACATGAGTTTGCGGGTAGCCATGTAGTAACAAAATGGGATAACCATTGCCACTTTTCAGCAAGTTGATAGTCGCGCTACTAGTCTGCATTTGTAGCCGCTGAAATTGAGCAAACATGTGCATTCCCTCAACTGCTCATTTTGCTGTAGTGAATTGTTGCTGGAGTTGATTAATCCGCCTTCTCCAGTCTTTCTAAACTTGAGTCTAAGTGATAAGCCTGTAATTTCGTTTACAAAGATTATTTCTTGTTCTCTAGCTCGATAGCCTAGCAACAACTGTTAAACCAGCGACAAAGCACGAGCGATCGCGAAGTTTTGATTTCTGGGCGTTAGCGATCGCTTTTAGAGACGAGCTTTTAGACTTGCCAGGAGCGAGTGCTATCTAGGCAATGACGACATTCTGAGCTGTGAGAGGCGCATCATGAAACACAGTGACCGTATTGCCAGGACTCAGCGCAATAATCGAGAACAATTCACCCGTGGCGGTGTTACCACTGCTGCTAATAGCACGTAGGACATCACTACCTGTAGTAAACCCTAAGCCCACGGCTATTTGTAGCGTGTCAGCAGCAGCCACGAAATCTCCGATCACATCAGCTCCATTGGCCGCTCCAAACCTAAAGATATCTCTGCCTACTCCTCCAAACAGAGTGTCATTCCCCAACTCACCTAGGAGAAAATCGTCACCTGCTCCACCTACTAACTGATCATTGCCAGTTTGACCGACTAAAGTGTCATGATCTGCTTGGCCAAAAAGAATATCATCCCCAGATCCACCGCTCAGGAAGTCACTACCAGCATCACCTTGAATTCGATCATTGCCTTCTAAGCCATCAAGAGTATCAGCTAAAACGGTGCCGAAGACGAGGTCTGCTCCCGGAGTCGCGATCGCAGGCGTGAAGCCCTGAGTCTGGAATCCAGCAACTTGATAGCCAATATCCGCCAACATCGCTGCATCTAAGCGGGTGATAGTTTGGCGTACTCCTGGATTTGTCGCTCCCATCAGTACAGGCTGGCCTCCGCTCAAAAAGCCATCCTGGATATGGCCTAAATCCGGATCAAGAGGGATCGGCAATCCTCCATTCACATCTCTAGCATTAGGACCACTAAAAGCAGCACCCTGACCTGTGGCTTTAAACACTGGAGCAGTACCAATCCCCAGCACATGGCCAATCTCATGCAAGGCCGTACTCAGAAAGTCTGTTTGGTTCCAAGGAATATCGTTAGTAGTGTTGGGCGTTTGGTCAAAAAACCAAGGGGCAGGTGCTCCATTAGAAAAAGTCGGAGCTGAACTGAAGGAGATGCTGCCAACCCAAGGCTCAAAATTGGAGCCAGTATAGCGGTTGCTAAAAATACTGCCAGCAATGTCTAAGCCGTCAGGTCCGCCTGCGGCCAGCGCGCCCTCGGCACTACCAAAAGGCAGGGTTTGCGCTCCGACAAAAATTAGTAGATCGTCACTTTCAGTGTCCAGAACTACTGTTTCTAACTGACCTGTTTGGGGGTTTTGCACCCGAAATTTTACCCCAGATGGCAGATTGGCAAACTCATCTTGAATCACTGCCTCCCAATGGTCAGCAGCAGCTTCTAGAGTCGCTCGACGTTCTGGATTGGCAAAAAAACCGTTGGTATCAAACCGATAATCAAATTGAATTTGGAAGCTTGGTGGGGCACCCATTCGCTTCTCCTCCTGTCCGAACGCAAGGAAATGCTCGAAGCCGTCTCGAAACATACCTGCCGCAACAGCCTGAGCAACGTCAGGATACCTCAATAAGTAGTAGTTGTTATCAAATTGGGAGCTTGGAGATCGGCCTTCGCTATGCCCATATCTGAAGAAGTGCTCAAAGCCACTGGCAAACATGCCTGCTTTCACCGCCTGAGCGATATCGGCATATTTCGATAAATAGTGTTGAGGGTTAAACAATGCAATCGGCGATCGCCCTTCAAACTGACCGTGGCTGAGGAAGTGCGCTAAACCGCTGCCCACGATTCCTTTGGCGATCGCACCCGCTACATCGGGATATTGAGTCAGGTAATTGCTATTGCTAAACCAAGCGCTGGGATCACGTCCCTCACGGTCACCAAAGCGCTTAAAGTGATCAAATCCGCTGGTTAACTCTCTTCTAGCAACTGCTGTAGCAACATCGGGGTTATGAGCGAGGTAAAACGATTCATCAAACAGGTCAAAAATCGACAGGGTCATGGAAGCCACCTGCACAGTGAAGCTTAGATGGAGTGATCCAGCTACATCGACAGACACTTCAATAGCTACATTTGGATCAGCATCAGGCCAGTAGTATGACGGAGTAGTTTTCAGTCACATCCTACACAGTTAGTAATTTAACGCTTCTGATCTAACTTCTTGTCTTTCCTACTGGCAATCTTCGCTGAATCTTTAAACTATAGCTAATTCAGTCTCAGTAACTACGTACAAATACGAGTATTAATAACTAAGTTTTTGCTGGTTTTAGATTAAAGTCATCCTATAAACTCTCAGCGGTTTCAATTTTCTTTGTGATAAGTCATACTCTCGCTAACTCAAGACTTCTGAGTTACCACCCAGTCGCTAATGGCGGTACCAGCTATGCAGAGTCAAGACAATTGCCAACATGACTATGAGTGGGGTCAGCCAATCTCCCCAACGCACAAAAAGGGTTTGAGTCTGGCGACGGTAGATGGTGTCGCTATGAAGCTGGTAGATGTTTAGTCCTGATAGCCACTGGGTTTTACCGTGGGGATCAATGATGCCAGAGTACCCTGTGTTAGTGGCACGAGCAACCCAACGATCCGTTTCAATCGCTCGCATCACATCCTGAGCATGATGTTGTGCCGTCATAGACGGGCTGTAGTGAGCATCGTTGGAGGAACTCAGAATGAATTGCCCGCCTTGGGCTGCTTGTATCCGGAAGTGCTCAGCGAAAGCAGATTCATAACAAATGCCAGCGATCGCTCTGCCAAAAGGAGTTTCAAAGATCTGGCCTACCTGCCCAGGAATCATATGAGCATCTAAGGGTGATAGGCGATCGATTAAGCGCCCTAAAACATCCTCAAACGGGATGTATTCGCCTAAAGGCACCAATCTGATTTTGTCGTACTGACTAAAAATCTCTCCGTTGCCTAGCACTGTAAATAGACTATTCGTAATGCTGCCGCCTTTTTGCCCAAAGGCTCCGACCCAAGCCACAACTCCGCGATCGCGCACCGCTTGATAAAAAGAGCTTTGCGTCAAGTTGGCTCCAGTCCACAGAAACGGCAACGCCCCTTCGGGTGTGAGTACTGCTGCTACACCCTGATCGGTAAGCTGATTGTACCCAGTAGTATAGCCAGTCAAAGCCTGCCGCCAACCTTGCACGTCCAGCTTAATTTCGTTGGGAATATTACCTTGAATAATGCCAATCTTTAAGGCTGTGTCTGGCGGTGATACTAAAACCCGGTTGGACAAGTTCCAGCCTAGGAGATGCAGTCCTACGAACAGAACGCTTGCTGTGACCAATGGAGCGATCGCCAGCTTTCGGACTCGGTTCTCCGTCGGCTGACCTTGGCGCGATTGCCGATAGGTAATCCAAGCTTCGGCGAGTAAACCGTTGACAGCTACAATGGCAGCCGTAATCATCATGGGACCAGACAATTGCCCTAAGTGCAAAATGGCTAAGTTGTGAGGGCTTTGGGTATAGGACACCGAAGTCCACCACAAAGGCCCCCAACTCCAAAAGGATTCCAAACCACACCAAAGCGCTACTCCAGCCAATAACCGAATGCCAGTCGGCAGTTTAGCTCTTTGAACCAGCCATCCCCAGCAGCCAGCCCAAACCGCAACCAGAACAGCTCCCCACAAAGTAAGGAATGTCCAACAAAACAGGGCGATCGCTAAGCTTGCTAGCCAAGGTACACCCATCCAAGTCATCGGGTGGACACCTGTAATCCAACTCACTGCTAGGCCATGATAACCAATGCCCCAAGCCAAACCCAAGAGCGATCGTTCCCGATAGTTGCCTCTAGCAACTTGTAAAGTCATAGCCCACAAAGGGACCAACGCAATCCAGGCTAGCGGCCAAGCATTCAGCGGGGCAGGCGTTAAACCCATCAGAAGGCCTCCTCCCAGCGCTATGCTCAACCGCCGCAGTTGGGGAGGCTTGAGTTCGATATTGAAAAATTTAGGCATGGCAAATTTGGTACGAACTAGTCCTTACCATTGAGTCAAACGGGAGATTAACTTTATTTTTTGAACTTAAGAAGGAATTGGGCTAGGACTAGTTTCTAGCAGAGTTTGAGCCTGATTGATACTATCGCGTACCGAGCGAGCAGAGGCTTGTAAAGCGGTTCGCTCCGCATCGGTGAGGCTGAGTTGTAGGACCTCTTCTACTCCAGTGCAGCCCAAGCGACAGGGGACACCAATAAAAATATCTTCTAAGCCGTATTCTCCCTGCAAGTAAGCGGCAACCGGAAGCAGCCGCGATTGATTCAATAACACAGCTTCTACCATCAAACAGGCCGCCGAAGCAGGTGCAAAGTAGGCACTACCCGTTTTCATCAGTTCAACAATTTCGGCTCCACCATTCCGAGTCCGTTCGATCAGGCGATCGATCGTCGGCGCGTCCATGAGTTCTGTAATCGGCACACCATTGACTGTGGAGTAACGCGGCAGTGGCACCATCAAATCTCCATGACTACCCAGAACTGTCGCCTTGACATCGGCAGTAGAAAGACCCGATTCCATCGCAATAAAGGTTTGAAACCGTGCTGAGTCCAGAATTCCTGCCATTCCCATGACCTGAGCCGGTGGTAAACCACTGGCCTGCCAAGCTAAGTAGGTCATCACATCTAACGGGTTCGTCACCACAATCATCACCGTACCCGGTGAATAGGTAACCACTTGACGAGTGACATCCAACACAATTTTGGCGTTAATTTTGAGTAAGTCTTCTCGGCTCATTCCTGGCTTGCGGGGAATGCCAGCCGTGATTACAACCACATCCGAATTAACAGTGTCGGCATAATTATTGGTACCCACAATCTCGCGATCGTGCTGCTCGATACCTCGCGCTTCCATCAAGTCAAGCGCAATGCCTTGAGGACGACCTTCCAAAACGTCTAACAGCACCACATCAGCTAGATTTTTTTCGGCAATTCGCTGTGCCAAGGTACTACCGACGTTACCAGCCCCAATGATGGATACGCGAGTTGGACGACAAACAGTCATAGGAAAGCCCCCAAAGACAAGCGCTATGCTGCCAGCCTAGCTTACTGCATACCCTGACTGGGGTGATTTGATGCGGTTACTTAACAGTCTCCAGTTGATCAGCCCGCAACCAAATATTGGGGGTTGGAACTTGGCCAAATTTTACCAAGGCATAATCACCTCGCATATCCACAACCTCTCCTTTCGTCTCAAATAGATAGGGGGGAAAGCGAGTATCGCTAGCTTGAGCTTCTAAACTGTTTTCCAATTTTTCTCGAATGGCACGGACCAGATCACCTTTTTTCACTGCCATAGCTTACCCTACCGCATCTCTAGACTCCTCTTCAGCATTCATTGTAGAGCTTAAGTGCGATCGCCTACAGCAACTCTAGCCTCAGTAAGACAAATGCTCTCTAATTTATTCTGACTTGGTATGGGGTTGGCATTGCGAACAAAAGTGAGCAGAGCGACCTGCCAACTTTAATCGCTCGATCGGATTGTCACAAACTCGACAAGCCGTGCCCGTCCGGTTATAAACCCAAGCCGCTCGGCCATAGTTGCCATTCACGCCTTGGACGTTGAGGAAGTTGCTGAAGGTTGTCCCTCCAGCATCAATGCTTGTCTCTAGGACTTGGATTACGAACTTGTGGACTCGGCCAATTTGCACTGGCGTTAAGTCTGTACAGAGCGTTTGCGGATGAATATTGCTGAGAAATAAAGCTTCGTCTGCATAAATATTGCCAACCCCTGCCACTAGGGTTTGGTCTAGCAAAGCATTTTTGATGGGACGTCGCCCATTACGCAACTGCTGCGCTAGGTATTCTACCGAAAACTCGTCTGAGAAGGGTTCAGGGCCGAGTGTTTGTAATCCTGTCATCACACTTTCAGGCTGCTGTCCGGGTGGCACCCACCACATATGGCCGAAGGTCCGCTGGTCTACAAATCTGAGTTCTCGATCGCCCGCAAAAAATAGTCGCACTCGTGTGTGCTTTTGCAACGGCTCGCTCGGATCAAACCAAAGTAACTGCCCCGTCATCCGCAAGTGAACGCCTAGCCAACCTCCAGGTTGTGGGGATTGCGCTTCTGTAGGGGTAAAGCATTCGGTAGAGCGTTCAAGTTTTGCCAACAAGTACTTCCCTCGGCGCTGCCAAGCCGCGATCGCACTTCCCCTCAAGCCAGTTAAAAAATCAATACTAGAAACTGGGTGGGCAATGGCGCGATCCAGCAACACATTACCACCCAGAATAGTTCTGTTCAGGGTCACCTGTTGGAGACCCCGACGAACTGTTTCAACTTCAGGCAGTTCAGGCACAATCTAACCTTAGAATTCGGTTTACCCTAACGGGAATCCGTTCCCTGGTTAGCTCCACCTTCCACAGTCGCATTCGCTTCACCAGCTTCCGGCTTAGCAGTTTGCTTCGCGTTAGTCTTGGTGTCTTGTCCAGTTCTACGCTTAGCAGCGTCGAGAGTCGTGTTTCCACCACCGGGCGCAGCAGGTACTCCTTGCTTCGCCTTAGCTTTCGGAGCTTCGATCTCTACGACTTCCTCGGTCGCAAAGTTGTTGGTATTGACACCAGCGTAGTTAACCTTATCAAAGCGAACAATAACTGGATACTTAATACCACTCTGGTCAATCGAGGCAACAGTGCCTACATCTTGAAACCAGAAAGATTCTTTACGGAGGATACGGACTTTAGAACCACGTTGAACCATGAGTGTCTTTTTCCTTAACTAATTTTCAACACATATGGCTAATCGATCCTCAGAGTACTACTCCAGAAGGCCTCTCGGTTCGTTCTGCTCTTTAAGTTTTATTTCTACTCAATCCAGCTAACCCGCACAAAGTGGGCTGGTCGTCCCCAATCATCCCGAATTGCGGTTACCCCTGCGATCGCTAAATTGAAGGGAATCGCGGTCGTAACATACTGCTGGGCCACGCTCCCTAAGTCAGGTGCCAAGTGAGCTGCTGTGGTAGCAGCTAATCCAAGGCCTAGCAGCTGTTCAATTGGGCCTTTAGGCAGAAGCAAGTGGATACCAAGGGCTAATCCTGCCGTGAGTAGCATATTGACCGATAGATTAGTGCCGCAACGAGGATGAACCGCTAAGTTCCACTCCCCCTCCGTAATTCGCTGCAAAGCCTGATGCACTGACCACCGTAGATATACTGTATCCACTTGACCATAAAGATAAAACCCCTGATCCGTAGACATCCCTCCCAACAATTCATTGTCTGTGGATAGGGATCTAGAAACTGTCCCAGCATTAACGCTATGAGAAGACTCACTTAAAACCCAAACCGTTGCATGCTCCAACGCATGAACTTGTCGCAACATCAAAAGCTCTTTGAGAGCAGGAATGAAGCTAAGTTGTTTTAGGAGATCAGTATCTTGACTTTGGCTTGGATGCAGGAGTTCAGGGTTCCAAAAGCTCAGAGATTCGCTATTCTTTTCAGAAGCAAAGGCGGCCATAACACCCCAACTTAACTGACCAATTTAGCAATAGCAGTCTCCTTCAACTCTAACGTTCCTACCTAGAAAGAGTTAAAAATTTTGTTGTTGCCTAGTTAGAAACCATGACCCTAGAAAGCAATTCGTGATCAGCGCTATCCAGTCAAGCAAAGCTGAAGAGCACACTCTAGCTATACAAAACAAATAGAGAAGCAGAGCGATCGCCTAGCTTCTCCACTGAAGATTTTCAACGTGTTGGGGTAGATTCTTTCCGATCTGAGTGATAGGGCTACGAGATAGCAGCGCTCCCGCCATTACTGAGCCAAGGAGCATTGAAAATAGCTGCTGTTGGCGTGCCGGTTGCGGGTTGCACTCTCTCTCCAACTCTTTTAGCAACTTCAATTCCGTATTGCTCAAAAATCACAATTGGATCAGAGCCTTCATTCATTTCAATCCGCTTCACTAACACTTGACCGTTAGCGAGTCGCTGCCCCACGCTGACGTAACGACTAGTATTTTCGTTAGGTGCCTTAATAATTGCCTGAGCTTGTTCACCAACTTGAACCACCCCTGAAACCTCAACTGCCTGAGCTAGAGCTGGCTGCGGTAATGGTGGCAAAGCCGCAATTGCAGGAGGTATCGACCGAGGCAAAGTTCCTGGCCGAATGGGTGTCGCTCCTGCCACTGTAGGCCTGCTGCCTGGCCGGGCTCCTGCCGTGTTTGTTCTTCCAGGGCTTCCTGCACCAGCAGTCGTTCCTGGAGACCTACGAGTAGCACCAGGAGATCTATTAGTTGGATTAGTTGTATTGGGCCTTGAGGCTACTGGAGAGGCTCCTGGGAGGGTTCGGACCTGAGGAACGGCGCGTGGAGCAGCAGTCGGTGTAGTTGCATTTGGAGAAATAACCGGAACTGGGGGGAGCGGCAACAAAGCAAACGGATCTTGACGACCCTGCTGTACCTGACGAGCCCGTTCATCAGGATTAGTTGACTGAATCAAAGCAGGGGCAGCAGTGCCAGTTCTCGGCTTTTGCGCAATTAACGGTGGTTTCTTAGCTGAGAAAGGCTGTGCTTTGGGGGAGGGTTTGGCAGGAGCTTGTGTCACTACTGTAGGGGCAACAGAAGGGGTCGGCGAAGCAGCTTGCTCGTCACCTCCCTCTCCGGCACACCCACTCATTAAAAGAGCCAGCATCCCTGTAAATGCAATCACTTTAACTTGACGCATCGCCAATTCCCCAAAACTTTCTTACAGAATAGCCTTACTTGCACTGTTTTGTGCTAAGGATTCGACTGAAATCATACTAGAAATAATGTTACTTTTGCTAAGATCTTTGAACACTACCTACTGTTGATTACTTTCCGCCTAGTAGCCAATCAACTTGTCCGTTTTTAACGTAAAGTTTCAAGAAGAGAGTAAGATCCAGCGAGAAAATGGGTAAGCTCGGCAACAGCACTAAATAACTTGCTATTTGAAAGTTTCTTCAACCCTAAAGCTCTCGTTCGACAGATGCTTTTTGTAGTAGAAGCTCAAATTTCATTATTTGAGAATGCGTATGGTTTGGTTAATGAAACTACTCGGCGATCGCCAATTTAATCTTTTGGATTAACTACCGCTTACTAACACGATTTACGAGTCAACCCCATCAAAGGCAAGCTCTGAAAATCAGCGATTGGCCTACAGTTTCATATTCCTAAACCAACCCAAAGCAAAGAAACAATCAATAGATTGAAGCCAACTTACTCTTCCACAGTAGCCATTGATTCTTTAAGTAAGTGCAGTCCTTTCTTGACTCGCCGAGAAACCGTAACAGCACTGATTCCTAAACGCTCAGCAGTTTCTTTTTGAGTCAAGTCATACAAGAAAACAAACTCTAAAATCTCACGAGTTCTACTTTCTAATTGGAACAAAGCTTGATGTAGGCGAATTTGATCTTCCTGAGCCAGTTGGAAGCTGCGGTAACGATTATCAGGAACGAGTTCTCCTAGAGAGGCAGACCCTTCATCTTCGTCCCGTACAGGTGCATCAAGGCTTAGAGGTGCACGGTTTTTTAGAGCTAATTTAATTTCCTGCCACTCTGATACTGAAATCTCTAATTCTGTAGCCACCTCTGCATCGCTTGGTTGGCGGTTAAGTTGAGTTTGCAGATTCTGAATTGCCCAAGCCGCTTGTTTTTGTAATGCTTGCCAACGACGAGGAATTCTCACCGAAGAACCCCGATCTCTCAGATAATGTTGAATCTCACCTCGAATGTAAGGAATAGCAAAGGAACTAAACGCATGCCCCTTTGACATATCAAATCGCTCGATCGCCCGAATTAAACCGATAGAGCCAACTTGAAGTAAGTCCTCATAGTTTTCTGTACATTGGTTAATCCAATGATGTGCTTCTCTCCTAACAAGTCCTAAATTGAGTTGAACTAGTTGGTTCCGAAGTTTCGCGGAGGGGTTTTTCTGGTACTCTCGCAACAGTTGTAAGCTTTCACTCTTGAGTTCATTGGTGGCGGTAGTTTGCATGACGAGATTCAGGTGGTAGAGCAGTGAACTTGATAAGCACCAGATAAAGTCTTCTTTAGTCTTACCAGCCCCTCGCAGCTAGGGCTGTGATATGTAGCATATTTAACTGCGACCCTTGCGATAGTTTTCCATCATTGAGGTAAAAGACTAAAAGCTTGTACAGGGCAGAGAAACTAGATTTAGCTCAAAACAAATTATTCTATTCGTGAGTCAATCTATATAACTTTTGTCTTTTGGTTGGGCTATTACAGTTGCACATTAAAGTTATTCTTTATCCTGAATCCCCAACAACTGCATTTCTACGGAACCTGATTTTGGGTCACTAGACATGCTCATAAGAATTATCTTGATGCACCACAAACTTAGCAGGAATCAGAACGTTTCATAAAATCGTTTTATGATTTCACCTAAAAACATAGGCTGTACTTATATAGTGAATGTCCCTCTTGCCAGTAGAATAGCTTGGCGATGCTACTTGGGAAATACAGGGAAATAAAAATGGCTCAGGCAAAGATCGGCATCATTGGTGGAAGCGGCCTCTACAAGATGGAAGCTTTGAAGGATGTAGAAGAGTTACATATAGAAACACCATTTGGCCCGCCTTCAGACGCACTCATTTTAGGAAGCTTAGAAGGAACTCGCGTTGCATTCCTGGCGCGTCATGGCCGAAACCATCATCTTCTACCATCGGAACTCCCATTTCGAGCCAACATCTACGCCATGAAAAGCTTGGGCGTAGAGTATTTAATCTCAGCTTCCGCTGTTGGTTCCTTAAAGGCAGAAGTCAAACCGCTAGATATGGTGGTGCCCGACCAGTTTATTGACCGCACTAAAAACCGTATTTCTACCTTTTTTGGCGATGGCATCGTGGCTCATATTGCCTTTGGCGACCCAGTTTGTCTGCGCCTTGCTCAAGTTTTAGCAGATGGTGTCAATAGCTTGAATTTGCCAGATGTAACCCTACACCAAGGCGGCACCTACGTCTGTATGGAAGGGCCCGCATTCTCTACCAAAGCTGAATCGCATTTGTACCGCAGCTGGGATGCTACTGTCATTGGGATGACCAACTTGCCAGAAGCAAAGTTGGCGAGAGAAGCAGAGATTGCTTACGCGACCCTAGCGCTGGTTACAGATTATGATTGTTGGCACTCAGATCACGACAGTGTGACGGTAGATATGGTCATTGCTAACTTGCAACGCAATGCAGTTAACGCTCAGCGAGTGATTCAGGAAACGGTACGTCGTCTTAGTGAAAATCCACCAACTTCTGACGCCCACTCAGCCTTGAGGTATGCCATTCTCACACCTCTAGATAAAATTTCAGAAGCTGCTAAAAGTAAGCTTGATTTATTGCTCTGCAAGTACTTAGCTAAATAACTCTTCAACTCGCTGACGAATAGCTAAGAGATTTAACGGCAAATCGTGCTGTAAGCAGCGCTCTAAAAAGACAATCGGCATTGTCCGTTTAGGCCAGACTAATACGGTATAGCTAAGGCTGGTACCTGACCCATCTTCTTTCGTTTCAGGTTCCAGCCGCCAACAGCCTGAATATGCGTTAAAGTCTCCTTCAACCATATTGAAGTGAATTGCTTGCAGAAATACTTCTTCAATATCTAAGACAACCCGAGCTGAGAAGTTAACCCGTAGCAGACGTTGAGTACCGATCTGTTCTAAGCGAATTCCGCCTTGAGGATGCTTTAAGCGCTCACTTTTACCTAGATTAGGAATGAATTCAGCCAAGGCTTCATAGTCAGTCAGAACTTGCCAAACTTGTTCCACTTGACGAGGAATGGATATTTTGGCAGAGATTCTTCGCTTTCTTCCTTCAACTTGCTCAGTCTTAACTTCTACGGCTTGAAGCAGTGCTAGGTCAACAACTTCGGTGGTCAGGTTCAGCATTGCTGCTTGAACTTCAGCATTTGCTGATAAGTCAGGATCTAAGTTGGAAGTGAATTCATTAATCACAAGTTTTTCCGATCAAAACTACAAGTTTGAGAAGATTAGGGATTAGCACTATTGAAAGTGTGCGGCAAAGTTAATGTAAAGCAAGTTTCGCAACTGTCTGTTGCGGGCAGAGGATGACTGGCGACTGCGATCGCACCATTCAAATGTTGGACTAGACATTTCACCAAAGCAAGCCCCAAGCCTGTCCCCTGGACTGCCCGTTGGGTTACGCCTTGGCCTCGACGGAACTTATCAAAAATGTAGGGCAGTTCTTCCTCTGCAATTCCAGGACCTGTGTTGCACAAGGTTAAGACTATTTGGTTGTTTGACGACTCAGATGGATGGGCGACAACTAGATGAATGATGCTGTTAGGCTCTGCGTACTTGCCAGCGTTGGTTAGCAGTTCTACTAAGATACGGTTTAAGCTGTCGTAATCGGTTTGTAAGATTAGCGATCGCTTCGGTAAGTCAGTAGTGAGGGTTAAGCCTTTACTTGCCAACCTTTCTTCAAAGGATTCTACTAGTTCACCAATCAAACTTTTGAAGTCAACTTTTTGCAGATAAACAGAAGCTTGATTAGACTCTAGTTTTTGCAAGGCTAGCAGGTCATTGATCAAGTTTGTTTCTTGGTTACATTGCTGCTCCAGAATATCAAGGTATTTATTTTGGCGCTCCGGCGACAGCTCTGCTTGCCGCAACATCCGAATTGCTAAAGTCATGCTGGTTAAAGGAGTGAGCAGCTCATGGCTCATGGTGCTCAAAAATTCATCCTTAAGCTGATTGAGCTGGCGCAGTTGGTCAATCTGTTTGCGAGTTCGCTCATAAAGTTTCGCTTGAACCTCTAGACTCCGCTTTAATTGCGCAGTGCGCTCTTCTACTAAAGCTTGTACTTGTCGCAGAGTCTGAGATTGAATAATGGCGGTGCTCACTTGCGCCCCGACCAACTCCAGCAATTTTAATTCTTCGGGTTCCCAATTACGAGGTTGGCTATGCTGTAAAACCAAAAATCCCAAAATCGTTCCTTGGCTTTCCAAAGGCACCATCACGAGAGCAGGGAAGGTCTCTGGGGCAAAAACTGAAGCCACGGCCTCTGGAGGAGCTGTGAGGTAAGATTCGTATCCGTTGGTTACTACTACTAGCTTGCTGGGATCGGAAAATGCTTGCTGGCTCAGGGCACATTCCGGAATCCAGAATCCTTCATTCAGTACTGGAGCTAAACCAGGTGACTGATTATGACTGTTTGGAGTAGGGTTCAGCCACTCACACACAACTGAAGCTTTAACTCTGAGCGATCGCTCTAGGGATCGGCTTTTGACCATTGGGTCAGAGTATTTGAGCATTAATAGCAAGCTGCGGTCTACCTGTAGAGCTTGGGCAGCTCCCTCAGTAGCTAACTTTAGAATTTGATTTAGTTCTAGAGCATTGCGAACGGCTACAGTCAACTGCTCAATCAAGGCTTGCCGACAGTTTTGCTGTTGAATTTGATGTTGAGTATAAAATTGGGAAATAGCGATCGCGACTTGGGGTAACACGCCATTCAAATTCGCCATTTCTGTAGCTGTCCAATGGTGAGCTTGCGATCGAACTAAACCAATCACCCCATTTTGCTGACCGTGAAATTGAGTTGTACTGCCTAAAAGAGCCCGAACTGATGGGCCATCCCATTGATTCTTGGCACCCGTCTCACATGGAATGGCTGCTAAATCAGAAATATTACATAACTCAGTGGAGCTACTGCCAAGAATAGTCTTTAGCGCTGGATGTTTAGCCAGCCGAGCTTGAGGCTGGTAGACAACTATGTCCTCTGCTGCCTGCCACCAATAAATGGAGTGAGGCAAGAATTGGCTATTGGGACAAACAGCCAGATAACAATCTGCCTCAAATGCTTGACCTAAAGTTTGGGTAATTTTCTGTAAAATCACTTCTGGTTCAGCGGCAGTCACCAAAATATGACTTAGCTTTTGCAGAAGGGGAACGTAGCTTACAACATGGGGCATGGATAGAGACAGGGTGTCCTGCGCCAAAACCAGGTTCGTTGAATCAGGCGATCGCAAAGCACCTGTTCTATTAGCAAGAACTTGCGATTCTACAGGTAGTAACGTTTCTAAAGGTGGAGCATGCCGGAGTTGGCTTTGAGTTCCATGATGCTTGGAAACACTTGCTGAGTGCTGCGCGGCGAATTCTCTTGTTTCCTGGGAGTCCATCATGAACTACAAATTCTCAGCTAGCTTTACCTACGTAGCCACCCCGCTTAAGGTTAAGGTTCCCATCTGCACTTAGTCTCTAGCAGGTTGGCTTGATTAATTTAGAGCAAGTCAGGAGTTGTTTTTCGGGCTTATTCTTTGCTTGTTCTTAATATTCCGCTCGCTCAGATTACCCTGGCCTCAGTGGTAAAAGTAACCGTGATTTCGCGGCGATTTTTGATTAGAGGCAAATATTGCCAGCTTTACCGTTATGTTGATACATAAGAACTGCTCTTGCTGTAGAGACTCCGTATGAACTCACAACAACTTTCTTCGGCTATGCAGCCTATCCCCAACGTAATTGGAACAGTAAAAGGGCCAGGGGAGAATGGGAATCAGTACGTGTTTATCACTACGGATAATCAGCAGGTCAAGATTGGTGAGTTTGTCTACTATGAGACCACACTTAAAGCAGCCGGGGATAAGGCACAAATCACGCTTCAAATTTTGGGCAAAATTGCTGCTCTGCGATTGATTGACCACCTACCAGATCGCATTTTTGCCGATACAGAAATTAGTCCAGACGCGATCGCAGCTTTGGTGGGCTTTGCCTATCCCAATCCCGAGATTTACGAGGTAACTGTCGAAGTCATTGGTTACTTCGATCGTAATCTGGGGTTCATGAATCCTCGTAAAAGCCCTGATCCAGGGGCCAAAGTTCATTTAGCCAGCGACGCACTACTTCAAACAATTCTCAACAAAAAGCAGCCTGATGACATTGGAGCAGCCCAGATCGGCTCAATTTTGCTGCGCGAAGGTGAAGCGGTGCCGATCGTGCTAGATGTGAAAGAGTTGGTGAGCACGCACATGGCGATTCTAGCGGGTACAGGATCTGGTAAGTCCTACACTGCTGGGGTGCTCGTTGAGGAATTGTTGCGGCCCTATAATCGAGCAGCGGTACTGATTTTCGATCCTCACGGTGAATACAGCACACTGGAGCAAATGCGCGGCCATCCTGCCTTTGCTGCCGATGGCTACTCACCTGAAGTGAAGATTTTACGGCCCGATAGTATCCGAATTCGCATTTCTTCTTTGGACTATTACGACATTTTGATGTTGTTGCCAGAGATGAGCGATCGCCAGCAGTCAATTTTGAACAAAGCTTTCAACTTAGTCAAACGGCATAAACGCGGGGAGTACCGCTGGGATGTACAAGACTTGATTGCTGCGGTCTACGAAGCAGATAAACAAACCGATGAAGAAGGAAATGAGAAAGCAGGTTCTTCAGCCCCTGCTCTGGAGTGGAAGTTAGAGCGACTAGAGCGATCGCCCTATTTTCATGCCTTCGAGCACCTGACTCCTAAAGATTTGTTTGCCCCCGGACAAGTCACTGTGTTGCAAATGAACGAGATTAGCCAAGAAGAACAACAGGTGATTTGTGCGGCTGTCTTACGTCAAGCTAATCATGCTCGCATGAACACGCAGAAGGAACTGTTGACACCTGAAGACGAAAATTATTTGCCCTACCCTGTGTTTATTTTGATCGAAGAGGCTCATCGCTTTGCTCCAGCTCACGAGCCTTCTCGTTGTAAAGCTGTCTTGCGCACAATTTTGAGCGAGGGGCGCAAGTTTGGCTTAGGGGTAGGGCTGATCACGCAGCGTCCTGGCAAGTTGGATGCTGACGTTCTGTCTCAATGTATGAGTCAGTTTCTGATGCGGATTGTCAACCCAGTAGATCAGGAAAGTTTGAAGTACGGCGTTGAAGCAGCAGGCCGAGACTTACTTAAGGAGTTACCTGCCCTGACTAAGGGACAAGTGATTATTTCAGGAGCTTGCATCAATACGCCAGTACTCTGTAAAGTGCGGCAACGCCTCACATCTCACGGTGGAGAAACTTTGAATGCTCCCGATATGTGGCAAAAGTACTTCCAGCCCCATCGAGTTCAAGAGCGTGAAGTTGAGGTTGCGCCTGTGGTAGGACGCAAACGCCCAACAACCTTTAGAGGCGTCAGTATCGACTGATTCAGCCAAGTCAGTTGGTAGCCGAAATTTTTTTCTCAGTCACTAAGGTGAGGCTGCTCCAACCTCCCTGGGCATCGTAGCGACGGACCATGCGTTGACGCAAATCAGGCTCAATTAACCAGCCAACCTCTAGGACAAACGGCTGCCCTACTTGCAGGTGCTGAGGACAATTAGAAGAAGCCCCATTAGATAACAACAAAACCCTTACTGCCTGAGCACTTTGGTCAAAATGAAGGATAGACCCATCAATCCTTGCTGTTGAGGTGATGGTACGAGCTGTATCTCCTACCCCAAAAGTTAATTGCTGTACTAGTTGCTTAGGACTCTCTTGATGCAGTTTTAAGCGAGTGGGATAGGTATCAGGCGATCGCCAATCCGGATAAATGGTCACAGCCTCTCCTTGCCATTCCCCCAACAGCTCAGGCAACTGTAGCAGAGGCCGCTCAACCACCTCCGTTCCAGCTCGGGTTTCTCGAATCAGAGTTAACTGATGGAAATTTGCATCTCGGTTAAATAACTGCACCAGACGCAATCGTCGGTCCCCAGCAATTAGACCTAACTCAGCACCAAACTCAGCCAACGGCCCGAACTGCATGGAGCCTTGGGAGAAAGCACCATTCTCAAAGAAGAGGGTCCCTCGGTTGAGAGAGCTGTATTCTAAAATCTTGTCCTGGATTTCTGGCTTTCCAGAAGCGTCTTGACTTGGCAGAAAACGACGCACCAATTGCCGCATCGTTTGATTATTGTTAATCCCTTCAAAGGCAACCAGGGTAGGCGTATTCGCTAAGATTTCTCCATCAGGCCCAAGCTGGGTAAATGATCCCTGCCACTCCCCTAGATTTTCTAGCAAGCATTCCCACTGAGACTTCATCTTCACCCTTAGCGAACAGCAAAGCGACGCACCGCAAATAAACTACCCATGAGACCAACTAACCCGCCGAAGCTGAGGAGGACTAGCGGCAATAAGAGCAGCTTAATAGGGCTGAGTTGTACGCCACCTGTCAGAAACTGGATCAGGTCGGGTTGTTGAGCTAACAGGTTTCCAAGGAAATGCTGAACAGCGCTAATCAAACCCCAAGCCACAACTGCACCAGCAATGCCAAAAGTAATCCCTTGCAAGATAAAGGGTAGATAAATCCAGGCTGTAGTGGCTCCTACCAACTGCATGATCTCGATCTCCCGTCGCCTTGCCATCACAATTAGGCGGATCGTGGTTGTAATTACGGCGATCGCAGTCAGTGTTAATACGCTTGTAATCGTGAAGCTAATCCAATTCAATCCCTGATTGAGTTGAGCAATACGCTTAACGGCTTCATCCACGTATCGAACTTCTTCAACACCTTGCAATTTTCTCAATTGCTCGGCTAAAGTTGGTACGCCCTCAGAGGTGCGGGCTTTCACCTTGAGTTCATCTACAAGGGGATTGCCGTTTAACTGCTGCGTTGCACCTGCAATGTCTGAGATTCCCATTTCTTTGACTAACGCGGCCCAAGCCTCCTCTTTAGAAATTGCTTTTACAGCAATTACTTCTGGCAGTGCCTCCACAATAGGTTCCAGTGTTGTTGCCTCTACCCCTGTATTCAGGTAAACCGACACCTCTAACTGGCTACCAAATTGACCCAACAGGCCTTCCAATTGCCAGGAAGCTTGTAAGCTAATGCCAAACAGGAAGAGCAACACCGTTACTGTGCTGACCGCAGCCCAGTTCATCCACCCTCCCCGACGAAGGCCAAGCAGTGTCTCTCGCAATAAATAGTCCAACTTCGTTAGAAATCGAAACACATTTCCCTACGCCTTTGGAGTTACTGACAATTCGAAATAATTTTTAGATCGTCACAGTGTTAATTTTGACACCAATTCTGTCCATCCTGATTCATATTGGTGCCTCTTTAAAAATTTTCAGTTTTTTTGTATTTCAGCTTTTCATCTTAACTTCGCGCTTCAGTAGTAGGTAAATTGCATGACCCTGAGTATCAGCGACCTGTTCGAGGAGAGTTATTACCTCTTCAACAATCCAGATGTCGCAGAAGCCGTTCGCCAAGGATTTTTTAGCAGTGGTTTTGAGCACTTCATTCAGTTTGGCCAGTTTGAGTTAAGTAGCAGCCCTAGTCGTGCTCCTAGCCCTCTCTATGATGAAGGTTATTATCTAGCCAACAATCCAGATATTGCAGCAGCTGTTCAAGCAGGAGTGTTTAGGAGTGGGTTTCAGCACTTCATTCAGTTTGGGCAATCTGAGTTGGGCCAAAATCCTGGATCAGTAGAAGCTCCCTCCACGCGCTCTCCCAGTCCTATATTTAATGAGGCTTTCTACCAAGCCAATAACACAGATGTCACCTCAGGGGTTCAAGGCGGGCAATTCAGTAGTGGATACGAACATTTTGTTCGCTTCGGTCAGTTCGAGACTGATACAGTCGGCACCCGCGATCCTAGTCTTCTCTACAATGAGCAGTTCTATTTAGCCCACAACCCAGATGTAGCCAATGCGGTTACAAGTGGATTCTTTGAGAGTGGCTTCCGGCATTACATCCTATTTGGTCGGCGAGAAGGTCGCGCTGCTATTAATACGCCGCCAGTTGCTAATGGGGATAGTTTTACTGCAAACGAAGATAGTGTCACGATCACGCCTGTCCTGGTAGCAAACGATGGCGATCGCGATGGAGACGCACTTGCGATCGCAGGTTTCACGCTCCCTGCTAATGGGACGTTGGTTGACAACCGAGATGGCACATTTACCTACACTCCTAGCCCCAACTTCAGCGGCACTGATTTCTTTACCTACACAGTCAGTGATGGTTTTGGTGGAGTAGCGAGCAGTACAGTCACCCTCACAGTCAATCCAGTCAATGATGTTCCTACTGCTGGAAACGATACTGCCACAGGGAATGAAGATACACCTCTCATTCTTAGCTTTGCTAACTTACTCATCAATGACAGTGATGGGGATGGGGATACTCTCTTAGTAACAGGGGTCGGTCGTCAGCCTAGTAACGGCACGATCACTAGCAACAATGGTGCTTTTACTTACAACCCTACAGCCAGATTTTTTGGTACTGATAGTTTTACCTATCTCGTCAGTGATGGGAAAGGAGGAACCGCCGCTGCCACCGTTAACTTAACCGTTAACTTAGTTAACCTAGACCCAGTCGCAAACAATGATGCGCTGACGATCAACGAAGATACGCCGGGCACAGTCAATCCCTTGGCCAATGACAGTGACCCAGATGGTAATCCACTGACCCTGGTTAGTTTTGGTCAACCTAGCAAAGGTACTGTTACTAACAACGGCGGCACCCTAACTTACACACCGAACGCTAATACTAGCGGCAACGATAGCTTTACTTATGTCGTTAGCGATGGGCGCACAGGAACAGCGACTGCCACAGTCAATATTACTGTCAACTCAATCCAAGACGCACCGATCGCAGTTAATGATGCAATCACTACTAATGAAGACACACCATTCCCATTCAGGTTTACTGACTTAACGAGGAATGATACTGATCCAGATGGCGATCAAATCTTCCTAAACGGCTTTACTCAACCTAGCCGAGGCAGCGTCGTTGGCAATGGGGATGGGACCTTCACTTACAACCCTGGACCTAACTTTAACGGCACTGATAGCTTTACTTACAGGATTCAGGATAGTGCAGGTGGCAGTGCAACCGCCACAGTTAGGCTAATCGTTAATTCCATTAACGACGTCCCTGTAGCAACCAATGATGCTGTTAGTGCGACTGAAGATACGGCATTCGCCATTAGCACTGCTAATTTATTAGCGAATGATTCCGATGCCGATGGAGATCCAAAGATCATTACTGGATTTTCGCAAGCAGGGAACGGTCGAGTTATTGACAACGGCAATGGATTCCTGACCTATACGCCTAGCCCTAATTACAGTGGTACGGATAGCTTTACCTACACCATCACCGACGGTAAAGGTGGTACTGCTAGTGCCACAGTCAACCTTACAGTTGCTCCAGTTAATGATGGACCTCCCGTACCTGGTAATGACGCCTTTACCACGAACGAAGACACAGCAGTTCTGATCAGCGGTGCGGCGCTTCTGAGAAATGACAGCGATCCAGACCCAGGTGATATCCTCTCGATTACAAGCGTAGGTTTGCCCTCTAGGGGGTCGCTAACCAACAACAACGGCACCTTTACCTACACACCGAACGCCAATGTCAACGGCACGGATAGCTTTACCTACGTTGTCAGCGACGGCAACGGTGGTACTGCCTTGGGAGTCGTTAATCTGACTATTAATTCAGTTAACGATGGACCTCCGGTTGCTAATGCTGATAGTGTCACGACGGATGAAGATACAGCTAGCGCTAGCTTTAACGTACTTGCCAACGACACCGATACTGAGGGTGATCTAATTACGCTGCTTAGTAACACGCAGCCAGCCAATGGATCACTAACTAGCGCAGGTGATGGCACGTTTGTTTATACGCCTAGGGCTAACTTCAATGGCTCGGATAGCTTCAGCTACACCATCAGTGATGGCAACGGTGGCGTAGCTTCAACGACTGTTCGCATCATCGTCAACTCTATTCAAGATCCTCTGGTTGCCAATAACGATACGATCGCAACTAATGAGGATGCACAACTCAGTTTCGGCAGTAATCTTCTTACGGCGAATGACAATGATGGTGACGGCGATCCGTTTAGCATCAATACGTTTAGCCAACCTACCCAAGGCAGTCTAAGCCGTAATGGCAGTGGGACGTTCACATACACGCCTAATGCCAACTTTAACGGTAGTGATAGCTTTACCTACACAATTAGAGATAACGCTAACGGCGGCACAGCTAGCGCAACGGTTAACATTGTTGTCAATTCGACTAATGATGCTCCCATTGCAGGCAACGATGCGATCGCTGTCAATGAAGACACTCAAACTCTGATCACGATTGATCCGACGTTGCTCGGTAATGATTCTGATCCAGACGGAGACATCCCGTTTATTACCAGCTTTGCTCAACCAGGTCGGGGCTCACTGGTAGATCAAGGAGATGGCACCTATCTCTACACACCAAATGCCAACATCAGTGGGACAGATAGCTTTACCTACACGATTAGTGATGGTCGAGGTGGTACCGCAAATGGCGTTGTTAATCTTACGATCGCGCCCGTTAACGATGCTCCTACAGCGCGGAATGACGCCTACACCGTTAATGAAGACACTCGGCTCTCGATCACTGCTACGAATGGCGTCCTCAGAAACGACACTGATATTGATGGCGATCGCCTGATTGTTAGTGTTTCTGACACTAACAGCGCCCAAGGCGGAACTGTCGTTGTCAATAACAATGGCAGCTTCACTTACCAGGCTCCCACTGACTTTAGTGGGACAGATAGCTTTACCTATACCGTTGCTGATCCAACCGGTGCCATCAGTTCAGCTACGGTCATCATGACGGTCAACCCAATTAATGATCGGCCTACAGCAACGCCTGATGCAGTTACCACGAATGAGGAAGAAGCAATCACAATTGACCTCACTGATAACGCCAGTGATGTTGATGGAGATGTTCTCACGTTTGCTACTGCAACCAATCCTAGAAATGGAGCGGTTACTAACAACGGTGATGGAACTTTTAACTACACACCAAATGTTAACTTCTTTGGCAGTGATAGCTTCACCTACACGGTCAGCGATGGTAGGGGAGGAACGGCTACTTCTAGGGTTTCAATTACTGTTGATAATGTCAACGATGCTCCAGTAGGCCGGAATGATAGCTTCACCACCAGTGAAGACCCAGTCCTTGGATCTGTCACGATTCCAAATGTATTAGCCAACGACAGTGACGTTGATCGTGACCCCCTCTCCGTATCAAGCAACACTGACCCAACTAACGGCACTGTTGTTAATAACGGTGACGGTACGTTCTCGTACACACCAACTACTAACTTTAGCGGCACTGACAGCTTCACTTATGTAGTTGATGATGGGCAAGGGGGTACAGCTGAAGCAACGGTTCTGCTAACAGTCACACCTGTTAATGATCGGCCTGTCGCAACAAATGAAGATGTCAGCACTGGTGAAGAAACCGCGATCGCCATTAACCTGCTAGATAATGCCAGCGATGTCGATGGTGACTCACTAGCATTCTCTGTAGGGACTAATCCTAGAAATGGTACCGTTGTCAACAACAACAACGGCGTCTTTACTTACACACCAAGGCTCAACTTCTTCGGCAGCGATAGCTTTACCTACCGAGTCAATGACGGCAGAGGCGGCACCGCTCTAGCCACCGTTAACATTACCGTAGAGGACGTCAACGACGCACCAGTTGCTAGAAATGACAGGTTCACAGGTAATGAAGACACAGCGTTCACCTTTAATGTGATAGCTAACGACACTGACCTTGAACGTGATCCGCTCAATGTAGCTGAGTTTACTGAAGTTGCCAATGGTACCCTGACACCCAATGCTGATGGCACCTTCACTTATCAAGCCAATGAAAACTTCAATGGCTCTGATAGCTTCACCTATGTCATTGATGATGGTCGCGGAGGCACAGCCACAGCAACTGTCAATCTCACCATTCGGCCTGGCAATGACGCTCCAACAGCCATTAGTGATGACCTAGTTACCAACGAAGATACCCTAGGCACCATCAACGTCCTAGCTAATGATAGCGACGTTGATAACGATACATTTGGTGTTCTCACCTTTACTCAAGCGGGCCGTGGCACGGTGAGAAACCTCGGCAATGGTAACTTCTCCTACCAACCACTGACTAACTTCAACGGCTCTGACAGCTTCACCTACACCATTCGTGATAGCAGAGGCGCTACTGCCACAAGCACAGTGAATGTCACTGTCGACTCGGTTAACGATGCTCCCATTGCCCGCAATGACACCCTGACGATTAACGAAGACGCTGCGGCTACTCCTATCAACATCCTGGTCAATGACACCGATGCTGATGGGGACGCGCTGACTGTGATTAATTTCACAGAGACCACCAAGGGGACGCTACTCGTCGACAATGGTACCTTCAGCTACCAGCCGAATCCCAATGCTAACGGCTCTGACAGCTTTACCTACGTCATCGATGATGGGCAAGGCGGCTCTGCGAGTGCCACGGTCAACATCGTCATTCGTTCCCTCAATGACGCTCCTCTGGCCGTCAATGATGAGCTAACCCTAGACGAAGACACCCTAGGCAGAATCAACGTCATTGCCAATGACACGGATGCTGACAGCACCTTTAGCGTCCTCAGCTTCACTCAAGCGGGTCGCGGTACGGTGAGGAACCTCGGCAACGGCAACTTCTCCTATCAGCCGCTGACCAACTTCAACGGCTCTGACAGCTTCACCTACACCATTCGTGATGCTGCTGGTGCCACTGCCACGGCCACGGTCAGTGTTGGAGTCAACTCGATTAACGATGCTCCCATTGCTCGCAATGACAGTCAGACAATCAACGAGGACAACGCAGCGATTCTCATCAATGTCATTGCCAATGACACCGATGTAGACCGCGACCCCCTCACCATCGTCAGCTTCACAGATGCCACCCGAGGAACGCTCACCGACAACGCCAACGGCACCTTCACCTATCAGCCGAGTCCGAATGCCAACGGCAGCGACAGCTTCACCTACATCGTTGATGATGGTCAAGGCGGCTCTGCTTCTGCCACGGTCAACATTGTCATTCGCTCCCTCAATGACGCTCCGCTCGCGGTGAACGACAGCTTGACGCTGGACGAAGACACCCTAGGCAGAATCAACGTCATTGCCAATGACACGGATGCTGACAGCACCTTTAGCGTCCTCAGCTTCACTCAAGCGGGTCGCGGTACGGTGAGGAACCTCGGCAACGGCAACTTCTCCTATCAGCCGCTGACCAACTTCAACGGCTCTGACAGCTTCACCTACACCATTCGTGATGCTGCTGGTGCCACTGCCACGGCCACGGTCAGCGTCGGGGTCAACTCGGTTAACGATGCTCCTATTGCTCGCAATGACACCCTCAGCCTCAATGAAGATGCTGCGGCTACTCCTATCAATATCCTGGCCAATGACACAGATGCTGATGGGGATACGCTGACGGTGATTAGCTTCACGGAGACCACCAAGGGAGCATTGACGTTCAACAACGGCGCCTTTAGCTATCAGCCGAGCCCGAATGCTAACGGCAGCGACAGCTTCACCTACGTCGTTGATGATGGCAATGGTGGCTCTGCTTCTGCCACGGTCACGATCAACATCGCCTCTGTCAACGATTTACCAGTGGCTGTCAACGATGTCTTGACCGTCAATGAGGATGCTTCTGGCACGATCAATGTCATTACCAATGACACGGATGCTGACGGTGACCCAATCACGCTGTTCAATTTTGGTCCAGCTAGTCGGGGTGTGGTGCGCAATAACAACGGCACCATTACATACACACCAAATCCCAATGCTAACGGTACAGATAGCTTTACCTACAGCATTACAGATGGCAGAGGTGGCACATCAACCGGTACTGTGAATGTCACGATTAATCCTGTGAATGACGCTCCGCTCGCGGGCAACGACAGTGTGACCACTAATGAGGACACCCCGGCGACATTTAATGTGTTTACTAATGACACTGATGCCGATGGTGATTCGCTCATTGTGATTAACTTCACTGACCCTGGTAAGGGGAGTATCACAAGTGCAGGGAATGGCAGTTTCACTTACACTCCGAATGCCAATGCCAACGGCTCCGATAGCTTCACTTATGTGGTGAATGATGCCAACGGTGGTACTGCGGCGGCTACGGTCAACATCACTATTAGCCCAGTTAACGATCTACCGATCGCGGTGAACGATGCTGTTACGACTAATGAGGATGCGGCTGTCACCGTTAACGTATTAGCAAACGACACGGATGTAGACGGTGATTTCCTCACGATCGCTGGTTCTACACAGGGCAGCAACGGCGCTGTTACTGACAACGGCGATGGCACCTTTAGCTACAATCCCAATCCCAACTTCAGTGGCACAGATAGCTTCACCTACACGGTCTCGGATGGTCGTGGTGGCTCGGCGACTGCCACAGTCAATGTCGCGATCGCGCCTGTGAATGACTTGCCGATTACGAGTACTGACTACTTTGTAGTGGGAGAAGGTGCGTCGCGTACGCTCAGCGATACGAATCTCCTAGCCAATGACTTTGATGATGATGATCTACAAAGCAGCTTGAGGATTGTTGGTCTCGCTAGCTCACCTGTGAACGGCACTATCACTCGTGGGAATGGTGGGTTCAATTACACACCAAGGTCAGGCTTCAACGGCAACGATAGCTTTAGCTACATCGTTCGCGATCCTCAGGGTGGTACTGCTACGGGTACTGTCAATCTTGTGGTAGCTCGCAACCTAGATAGCCCGTTCATCTTCTCGAAGAGTTCCGATAACAATATCGAGAATTCGACGACAATTCCTCACGCAACCGTCTCTGCTACAGGAGATGGGACATTTGATTACTACTCATTTACAGCAGGAGGTCCGACCGCGATTCTGGACATTGACTTTGGTGTGAAAGCAACAGGGTCAATCGATACACAACTCTTCCTCTTTGATCAGACAGGAGCTTTAGTAGTACAGAATGACAATGCGTCAACCAGTAATGGTGGCCTTGGTAGTGCCTCTGGAGCCGATGCTTACATCAAAGCAACTAACCTGACTGCGAACCAAGTCTACATTGTGGGGGTTAGCCAATCTGGAGCTGGCTTCTCTGGTGGTCAGTTATTTGGTAATCCGCCAAATCCTGGGCAAACTTATACCCTGCAAGTTTCTGTTGAAGGTCATCCGTTTGTCTAATAATCTGGAGGCTATCACTCTATAGCTGTAACACTGCCTCAACTGCGATCGCGGAAGGGGCAGTGTTTCCTAGCTAGTTACGTCATTCATCCGGATCGCGAACTAGCATTTCTGGCGCTCCATCGCAAATTCCAACTATCGCTAGAGTTTGATGGAGCGCTTCGTCTTCACTTCACGCTTCAGTAGGTAAATTGCATGAGTTTGAGTATTAGCGACCTATTTGATGAGAGCTTCTATCTCGTGAATAATCCGGACGTAGCAGAGGCTGTCCGGCAAGGTTTTTTTAGCAGCGGTTTTGAACACTTTATTCAATTTGGTCAGTTTGAAGTTGTCAACAGCCCTAGCCGCAACCCTAGCCCTTTATTCGATGAGGCGTTTTATCTAACCAATAACCCAGATGTAGCAGAGGCTGTTCGGCAAGGCTTCTTTCCTAACGGGTTTCAGCACTTCATTCAGTTTGGTCAGTTTGAGCTTGGGAACAGTCCAACTCGTTCTCCCAGTTTTCTGTTTGATGAAGCATATTATCTGGCCAATAACCCAGATGTCCTCTCAGCAGTTAAGGCAAGCGTCTTTAATAGTGGCTTCGAGCACTTTATTCGTTTTGGTCAGTTCGAGGCTGATACTACTCAGACTCGCAATCCAAGTATTTTTTATAACGAGCGATTCTATCTAGAACACAACTCAGACGTCGCGGCAGCTGTTGCGAGTGGCTCTTTTGCCAGTGGCTTCCGACATTTCGTCTTTTTCGGGATTAAGGAGGGACGAACTGCGATAAATACGCCTCCGGTTGCTGGTAGTGAGAGCTTTACTGTCGATGAAGATACTCTTACACTCCTCCCTAGTCTCTTGGCCAATGACAGCGATCGCGATGGCGATCCATTGGTCATTGCAGGTTTCACTAGTCCTGCTCATGGGTCGCTGACGACTAATACGGATGGGACATTCTCCTACACCCCAGAGCTTAACTATGAGGGAACTGATAGCTTCACCTACACAGTGAGTGATGGTTATGGTGGTGTAGCGAGTAGTACTGTCACCATTACCATTAATCCCAGCCCAGATACTCCGGTCGCAGGTAATGACGCGTTTACTACCAACGAAGACACTGCGCTTAGCTTCACTAGCACCGAGCTACTGAGGAACGATTTTGATCCTGAGGGAGACACCTTCTTCTTCGATAACTTCGTGCAACCTGCCAATGGCACGGTCGAGGGCTTGGGCAACGGCACCTTTATCTACAATCCCAAGTCCAACTTCAACGGCACAGATAGCTTCACTTACACCATTACAGATGGTAATGGTACTACAGTCGCTGGCACCGTCAACCTCACTGTTCGTTCCGTCAACGATGTCCCCATAGCGGGCAACGATACTTTCAGTACCAACGAAGACACGGAAGTCAGTTTCAGTCGAGCTACGCTGTTAAGCAATGACACGGATGCTGATGGCAATCCTATCTTAATTACAGGCTTTACTCAGCCTCTAAACGGTAGGCTCGTTGATCTTGGCGGCTCCTATATCTATACCCCCAAGTCCAACTTCAACGGCACAGATACCTTCACTTACACCATTACAGATGGTCGCGGTGGTAATACAACTGCTGTTGTAACTCTGAACGTTAACGCGATCAACGACGCACCGATCGCGGGTAACGATATTATTACGACAAACGAAGATACATCGGTTACCTTTACTCAGGCCAATCTGTTACTTAATGACAGCGATGCTGACCAAGATACCCCATTAATTACTAGCTTCTCCCAACCGGGACGGGGAGTACTAGCGAGTAGTAATGGGAGTCTTACATACACACCTATCGCCAACTTTAGTGGCAGTGATAGCTTTACTTATGTCGTTACTGATGGCAAAGGTAGTTCTACGACTGCTACTGTCACCCTAGTCGTCAACTCAGTTCAGGATATTCCTGTTGCCAACAATGATGCATTCACGACCAGTGAAGACACAGAGTTACTCATTACTCCTAATGAGCTCCTGAGAAACGATAGTGATGCAGACCAACAGCAACTGCTAATCAATAGCTTTGGTCCAGCATTAAATGGCGCTATCAGAGATAACGGCAATCAAACCTTTACTTACACTCCAAACCCTAACTTTAACGGTTCTGATAGCTTCACCTACACCATTACAGATGGTAGTGGTGGAACCGCAACTGCTACGGTCAACGTCAATGTTACGTCAGTTAACGATATTCCTGTTGCGAGTAGTGACGCAGTGACCACGAATGAAGATTCGTTGGTTTTAATCACTAATGTACTCGCCAACGATAGAGATGCAGACCAAGACGCGATCGCAATTATCAGCTTCACTCAGCCTAGTAGCGGTACAGTAGACAGCCGCAACAACGGTTCGTTTAATTACATACCCAATCCTAACTTCAACGGGTCTGATAGCTTCACCTACACCATTAGTGATGGCAGGGGAGGCAGTACTACTGGCGTCGTCAACATCACGGTTAACGCGGTGAACGACCTGCCCATTGCCAATAGCGATACGGCCAGTGCTAATGAAGATACACAAGTCACAATTGTCAATGTCCTAGCCAACGACAGTGACATTGAGGGTGATACCTTTTTCCTCAGCAGCAGTACCTCAGCTACGAATGGTCAACTAATTGATCAGGGAAATGGCACTTTCCGCTACACCCCAAACACCAATTTCAACGGCACAGATAGCTTTACCTACACTATTACTGATAGCAACGGTGGCTCTGCTTCTGCCACAGTCAACATCACGGTTAACGCGGTCAATGATGCTCCGATTGCCATCAGCGATACAGCAAGCACCACTGAAGACACACAGGTCAACATCCCTGTCCTGACCAATGACACCGATGCAGAAAACGATGTTCTGAGTGTTAGTAATTTCTCGCTGGCGGCCAAAGGCAGCCTGAGCCAAAACAACGGCGTCTTCACTTACACGCCCAATGCAAATGCGAATGGCACAGATAGCTTCACCTACACCATCAGTGATGGCAATGGCGGCTCTGCCTCGGCGACGGTCAATGTCACCATCACCCCAGTCAACGATGCTCCGATTGCCATCAGCGATACGGCAAGCACCCCTGAAGACACACAGGTCAACATTCCTGTCCTGACCAATGACACCGATGTAGAAGGCAATCCCCTTTCGATTACAGGGGTCTCTGTCAATCCCACCCGTGGCTCTGTGGTCAACAACAACGGCGTCTTCACTTACACGCCCAATGCGAATGCGAATGGCACAGACAGCTTCACCTACACCATCAGTGATGGCAATGGCGGTTCTGCCTCGGCGACGGTCAATGTCACCATCACCCCAGTCAATGATGCTCCGATTGCCAACAGTGATACGGTCACAACTAACGAAGACACAGTAGTCACGATCGCAGCCCTAGCGAATGACACTGATGTTGAGGGCAACACTCTGTCAATTACCGGAAATACCAATCCTGCGAACGGCTCCGTTATCAGCAACAACGGTACCTTCCGCTATACCCCGACGACCAACTTCAACGGCTCTGATAGCTTCACCTACACCATCAGTGATGGCAATGGGGGAACTGCTTCTGCCACAGTCAATATCACGGTCGCTGCTGTCAACGACCTGCCCAAAGCTTCGGCTGACCTATTAGTAGTAGATGCTACGACTTCAACCACCATCACTCCTAGTATCTTGTTAGCCAATGATACGGATGTTGAGGGAACCCTAACGATCGCCAGTACCACCCAGCCAACCCGTGGTAGCTTGGAGGCTAGACCTGATGGTACCTATGTCTATAACGCTACTAGTGGCGCTAATGGCAGTGATAGCTTCACTTACACGGTAACTGATGGTGCAGGCGGCAATGCGACAGCTACAGTAAATCTGATCGTGGCTCAGAGCATTGATTCTAATTTCTCCTTAGCCGCCAACGAAAACATCACTGCTGCTACCACCATTCCACACACCTCTGTCTCAGTTAGGGGAGATGGCTCTTTTGACTACTACTCGTTTATTATTGGTAGTGCCTCAGGGCAAGGTTCTGTCCAAGGTATCTTTGATATTGACTTTGCCGATCAGGGTGGTACTGCGGCTTTGGATACCGAGATATTCCTCTTTGACAACAGGGGGACTCTCTTAGCAACAAATGATGATGCTGGTAGCCCTGATGCTGGTAGTTCGTCCTTGAATGATTCATATCTGACCTATAACTTTAATGCCCCAGGGCGTTACGTTATTGGAGTTGCCAAGGTTGAGTCAACCAACACCATTGGCAGCGGAATCACGGGTACACCGCTCACGGCGAATGATAGTTACACGCTCAATGTTTCCATCGAAAACCATTTCACAGTTTAGAGCGAGGCCACTGGAAACCAAGCTGATTTCAACCTGCTCTTGAGTAAAGGTTGAATGGACAACTAGTTTTAATTGAGAAGAGGTGTGGCCTACCACACCTCTTTTGTCTTTAAAGCAATCCTAGTTCAGCCGGGTGCGATCGCAAATTAGGCATTTTCTACCCAGGCAATCCAGAGCAAGGGTTGATAAGATGAATGTAAAGCGGAATCATTCCGGAATTTAGCCCTAATTGCGAGCATACGTTCATGACTTCTGAGGTTCTTGTCGAAAAGAAAAAGTTAGATAATCCGCCTCTGGAAATTCACCATCTTGGCGATCGCGTCTTACGTCAGCCAGCAAAGCGAATTAATAAAGTGGATGCAGAAATCCGCGATTTAGTACGTGAAATGCTCCAAACCATGTACAGCGCCGATGGCATTGGGTTAGCTGCCCCCCAAGTAGCGGTGCAGAAACAGCTGATTGTTATAGATTGCGAACCAGATGACCCCACTAATCAACCACTGATCTTGATCAATCCCAGTGTCAAGCACATGGGCCGCGATATTTGTGTAGCTCAAGAAGGCTGCCTCAGCATTCCGGGGGTTTATCTAGATGTCAAACGGCCTGCGGCAGTCGAGGTGTCTTATAAAGACGAGTATGGACGGCCACAGAAACTAACTGCAACTGGACTACTCTCTCGGGCGATTCAGCATGAAATGGACCACTTAAACGGTGTGTTATTTGTAGACCGAGTCGAGAATGGCCTAGCACTCAATCAAGAGTTGGCTAAGTATGGGTTTTCGGCTCAGGCTGTGAAGCCTGTTGCTTAGGGCGATTGGCTAAATTCGGAAATGACGCTGTAGCCTCTATGAGAGTTTTCTACGTGAGCTTGTACGTGAACCTGCAAATCTCTCATAGAGGTTAATCGTAATCACAGGACCAAGCCCAGAGTGTTGCTGAGTTAGTGATTGACCGAAGGGCTATTTGAAGGGCTATTTATAGATCAGCCCTACATTCTTTAAGCATTAGTGACTGATTGCATCTATTCTTTACTATTGTTGCTTGATTAAAGGTTGAATAGCATTGACCCCGAAAAGTGGTGTATTCTTGGGCGGTTCTTGTGTAGCCGCGATCGCTGCGGTTGGCTCTGTATTTGAGCTATCTTCTGGAAAACCAGATCTAGGTGGACTAGTCACCGGAATTATTCTGGCCATTAGCATCCCGTTGACTGTGATCTTTTTCTTGGCAGCGGTTCGAGATGCCAGGGCAAACCAGTGAAAGTGTGGCAAGATAAGCCTAGCTTTTAAAATCCAGCCTTCGTGACGATGACGGATCAGGCTCCTTACGTCGCCTTCCTCTGGCAAGTTCCTTCTTCAACTTCTATAGAACGGAATTCTCCTTGCTACCCGTTGTCGCGCACCCAATCAATAACGGTTGGACGAGATACTTACTGCCAGATTGTCTTAGACTCAAATTTGTTTGGGATGGTGTCACGACGGCATGCTCAAATCCGTCCCATCCTCAACTTCAAAACTCAAGTTCAAGAACCGCTCTGGGAAATTTGCGACCTTAATAGCGCCAATGGCACTTACTTAAATGGACAACGTTTACAGGGGTGCCAAGTTTTGCAGATCGGCGATCGCATTGTGCTCGGTGGTAACGGCCCAGAATTTATTTTTGAGTGTCATTTAGTCGAGCCTTCAGCCGCTTTCCATTTAGCAGTGGTGCCACAGCCTAGCCATGCCGTGCCCTTCCAGTCTGCTGCCACCGTGCCGCCATTAAGAAGCCCTCGGTTAGTAGCACCAGATTCGGTCACTTTAACGCAACTATTTCCTATTCTTTCGACTGGAAGAGAGCTAGCGCACAAAGCCTACTTAGTTCCTGGTATCGTCACAGTCGGCTTTGTCGTGCTCATGTTTGCCGCTGTGGGTCAGCCAGTCGCCTTTAATCTGCTGCTTGCTACCTATCTAGTCGGGGGAGCTTACTATCTCGTTTATCAGCTCTGCGGTAAAAGAAAGCCGTGGTGGGTACTACTAGGGGCTCTAGGCGTCATGGTGCTCATTTTGCGGAGTCCCATTCTATCGACTTTCATTGTGCTGTTTCGCCAAGTGCTTCCCGGTCATTTACCAATTCCAGATGAGTCTACTAGTTTTCTCAGGCTCATCACTAGCATGTTCTTTGGGGCTGGCTTGATGGAGGAGCTGCTAAAAGCTCTGCCCGTCCTGCTAGCTTACTGGCTCGGTCGCTGTCTGCGATCGCCCTGGCGAGAACAAATTGGCGTTTGGGAACCTCTAGATGGCATTTTGCTGGGCACCGCTGCCGCCGCTGGATTTACGCTAGTAGAAACTTTGGGACAATACGTTCCAGATATTGAGCAGCAGTCTAGTTCCCTAGAAGGACTCCAGCTCTTAATTCCACGAGTTCTGGGCTCTGTGGCTGGTCATATTGCTTACAGTGGCTACTTAGGTTATTTTGTGGGCCTCACTGTGCTCAAGCCTAGAAAACGTTGGTTCATTCTCAGCATCGGCTATCTTACCGCAGCGATCCTGCATGCTTTATGGAATGCAGCTGGTACCATTAACGCTCTACTACTGATGATTGTTGGAGTTGTCTCTTATGCTTTTTTGGCAGCAGCAATCCTCAAGGCTCGACAACTGTCACCGACACGCTCTCAAAACTTTGCTACGCGGCTTTCCAAGTCTCCTTAGCCTTTGAACTTTTAGCTCAGTTCGCCCAGTTGGGCGATGATGCAGTTCTCAGAGGATGCTTGAATAGAATCATTGAAAGCAATCTTTTATACCTAAAACTCAACGGAGACTATCAATGCCTAGCTCATCATTCACAACTCTCATCAGTTTGAGCGCTGTCAGTTTGATGCAGCTGAGCCAAAGCACAACGGGCGATCGACAGGCTCAGACGGGCCTGCTCCAGTTCTGATAGCTCTTCCCAACTTACGGGTCGCACTGCCTTAAGCGTAGATTCCACAACTTCAGTGGTTTCTGCTTCTACACCCCGCATCGCATAAGCCAGCGGACGTGCTAAGACTTGCAGGTCATCAGCATCCCAATTAGGTAAGCTTTGCTGCACGCACTGAACTAGCTGCTCAGCGAGAGACAAATTGCTAGCAACCACCTTTTGAGCTTGCTGCACAATCGCGTTTAAAACACTTTGAGGAGCCCAGGTAGCAAAACGCTGCGATAGAGAATTTTGTGCCCAAATTCCATCTAGGCGAGCGAAGAAGTCCTGCGATCGCGCTGCTACTTCATCCTCAGGCCAGTTATCTAGAGAAAATCCTTGCTCTAGCTTTTCCAGATAGGACGCTGCTTCCGGGTCTGCGATGTTCCAAGGGTAAGGAGTATCGATGCTCAGAGTAGCCTCTAGTAAATCATCTAGTTCAACTTGGAATTGAGAGTGCTCGAAATAGTCTGAGTGCATAGTTCCGTTTCTCATCGTGCTACTCCTGATTGCATTTGACGTGGGTAGCTACACGCCGATTTTTGGAAGTTCCGCAAGCAATTGAAATTTAGGCCAATTGGCTTAGATGTGGTTTTCCTCAGAAGTTGGGCGCTCGATCAAAAACTCTAACGCTTGCCCATTAGGATTGCCAAATTTTAGCTGAACTCCAGAGTGCAAAGAGACTTCCTGTTGGTGGATTCTTCGCCAGCCATTTGACCCTAAAATGAAAGTTCCATATCGAGACACATCTTGCAGGATGTAAGCTGGCTGGTTATCTGGCTGATCTGAAGCATTTCTATAGAAAATTTTGGCATGGTACCGAGAAACTCCAGCTTCTGGTAAAACCAAATCATTATCTCCTTGGCTACCCACCCGAATTACTCCGTCTCGAATTGGCCAAGCTTTAGGTGGAAGTCCGGTTAAGCGTAAAGAAGCCATTGGAATTCGCGGTCTGATGTCGCTAGGAAATCCTTCTGGCGGCAGCATGGTGTTGTTGCCTTTATCTTCTTTAATGTCCTGCCCAAACTGGATACCACCCTCCGTGTGGATCAATCGACCATCAAATTGTGGATGCATATAGAGAACTGGCAAGGTCCAAGCAGGCTGATTAAATTTGTACAGCATTAAAAGATGCTGTCTTGCCAAAGCTACTGCCCGATCGATCGGTTCACTTTTTCTCAAGGCTTGGGCGAAGGAGCGGATAAAACTCAACGCTTCTTGGTCTGTAATGGAATCGCGCATGCCCAGAACCGCAGGAACTCCATGATGAATTAGGACTTCTGCCAGACTGCTGCGTGGAATTGGTTGGTCATTAGTGTGATCTGGCTGAGCACCCCAGCAAGCATTAAATACTGCGAGAGTAACGCGGCAACGAGTCAAAACTTGAGCTAATTCGGTGCCATTAAGCGCGTTTCCCGGACCCAACAAGAGCAAGCCACCATCAGGTGCAGGTACACCATGCCCTGCGTAAAAGAAAATGTTGTATTTTCCTGTTTCTAGATGCTCAATTAGCTGTGCGGGAGTGGGCTGGATCAGAGTGTCTACTTGGGAACGCACTGCTACTGTTTGCTGGTTGCCTGTATCTGAAACCTCATGATTGGTCAGAATTTCTTCTAATGCAGCAGCTTCTTGTTCTAGATTCAGCGTTGCTGGTTGCGGGGATGCAGCCCCAGCCCCAACATTTTCAGACTGATTAGAGGCTGTATCTATGCCTTGTCCTAAAACCAAAAGCACCTTGAGGGATTGCTCCATCCGTAAAGCTGGCAGCGACTCTACCTCACTGGTCGTGCGGCTAAACAAAATCTGATCACTAGCGATCGAAATCACTGATCGGCCCATCTGGGATTGCATGATTTCCCAAGGCAAGGCAATCAATTCAGGGTCGCGAATCTCTAAACGCAATCGCAGCGGTGTGCCTAGCCCAAAAGCCATACCTTGGCTACGATTGATGCTAGCTTCTACCGGGCCGTCAAATAGCCATTGCCACAAGTTGACACCTAAGTTCTGCATCAAGCGAGCCCCATAGGGTAGGGCGTTGGGTTCTGGTGTAGAGGCTGGAGGCGATGTCGCTGGTGGCACCGAAGAGACATGAGGCACTTGCGGCAGACCGCGCAGAGAAAACATTTCCTGCCAAGCTTGCCAAGCTTGCGTTAGCGTGTCAGGCCAAACGCAATCGTGTAAGACGTACCCACTCGGGTAGGGGGCATTGATAACCCAGATTACATATCGATTTGTTCCTGAAGCTGCCAAACGCTGAATGGACAGGCTAAGGCAAGGAGTTTCTGACACAGGCATTCAAAAACCGTAAGTTGTAAGAATCTGAGCGATCGCTAGTTTTCCTATCAGTCTATCTGGTCTTGGAAGAGTTGAGTTCTGACAGCAGAGCCCAATTATTCTGGAGCTGGTGATTGGCTGGGTGCAGTGGTAGGCGTGGGTGTCGGAGTTAATGGGGGATTGCTACAAGCTCCTAATTGATTTGGCGAGGGCGAATCAGGCTCAATCAAGGGCATTAAAACTGCTTCTTCAATCCAGCCACTCGCTCCAGGTTGCAAAAAGCGATCGCTGAGTGACGGGGTTGCCGCGCGGTTGGAAGGCGAGGCGGTAGGAGTGGGAGTTGTGGTTCTTGGAGACGGTGATTCCTGAGCGTTCGTGCCACTAGGAATGGAGCAAACTTTTAATTTGACCCAACTGCCTTGAGCGGGAATGACTTGCTTGCTCAAGACTTGCAGTAGTCCCCCTGCGGGAACTAACTGAGCCGTTGCAGCCTTAGGAGTGCGATCGCCTGATGCAAGACTGGATGCAACGCCTGATTCGGGAGCAGGTGCAGTTGTAGAACTGCCCGGCTGAGGTTGCAATTGAATTGATCCGGTTTCACGATCGCTAGCAAGCCCTGAAGTGGGTTGACGAATTTGAATCAAAGTCCCTGGGGCCAAGGTGAGCGACGAGACAAGGGGCGAGGGATTCGGTGAAGGCAGGGTAGAAATAGGCGTACCAGGGTTTACTTGCGCTCCATCTGGTTGGGGAGCTCGACCCAGTAGTGGATCGATGCGACGACTAACCCCAGGCAAAAGCAGATAAGCAAGAACGCCACCTAGACCAACCAACAACAGAATGCCTAGCAGCAGTAGGGCTCCATTCGGAGAACGTCGTGGCGGTAAGATTTGAGTTTTTAGGGTGGACGGAGCTGCATTCAGCACCTGAGTGGGTGTGTCAGTCACGATCGCCGTGGGCTGCCTAGTTGGAAGGAGGTCTAGATCCGGTGACTCCGTCAACAGAGACGCTGGCAATTCTGCGATCGCTTCGGTATGCGTCACTTGGTAGTAGAGCAGACCGACAGTAACGTTGTCATGCCCATTCCGCATGTTGCCAATTTCGACCAGGCGTTGGCAAGCAGTGGCCACATCCACCTTACCGTCCAAAATTGGCAGAATTTCGGTCTCCCAGCATTCCTCAACGCGATCGTTCTCAGTCAAGCCGTCCGAACAAAGTAAGAAGACACCCGCTTCATCCAGAATCAAACGCTGCACAGTCGGATGCAGCGTAGCTGAACTACTCATGCCTAGAGCTTGCACCAGCGAACCTGCAACTGGTTGCTGTACCGCATCTCGGTATAAGGCATAGCCCAAGCGCACTTCCCGCGAAGCGACATCGTCATCTACTGTGAGCTGATAACAACCAGTTCGGGTAATCCAATAGACGCGGCTATCGCCAATATGAGTGATATAAGCTTCATGACCACGGGCCAACGCCATGACTAAAGTGGTGCCCATGCGTTGGCGCTCTAGCCGTCGCTCTTGGTCGTTGCGCTGACAAATTAAATCATTGGCAAGACAGACAGCCTGCTCCAGTTCTGCCATTAAGCTATCTGGGTGTTGCAGAGCTACGTCCAGTTCTAGAGCCTGAATTCGTTCCTGAACGGCAGCGATCGCAAGGTTAGAAGCAACGTCCCCTCCCTCATGACCACCGATGCCATCACAAACCAAGGTCAGGGTTTTGGGCGTTTCCCCAGGATGCAATGGCACTGAAAAAGTAGTACCGCTCGCCGGGTAGCAGGCATCTTCATTGCGTTGGCGGCTGGGGCCTTGGTCGGTGCGCGTAGCAATCTGGGCCAAACGAGCTTGCGATCGCCCACAAACAACCAAGCCTCGGTCTAGTTGAGCAGTCAGTTGTTCGGGCGTACGAATCTGCCCTTGAATCATTTGATGACACAAGGCTGCTAGAAAACGCGCAATTTCAGGCTGGGCCGTCGGTGCCCACTGCAACCATAACTGTCCGAGTTCCCTCAAAGTAGGAGCGGATTTGCGATCGCTCTGTAGTTCCAGCAGGCGCACCAGTGGCCCTTCCACTCGCAACAGTTGCGGCTCGACTAAGCTAGTTGCTACCCTTTCACTACTAAACGGCTGCCATAACTGCGAGATTTGCCATAACCAATTCAGTTGTCGGATTGCTGGGGCCTCTGGCCACACATCAGCCAAGGCAGGGAAGAGGGGATGCGATAATTCGGCTGCACTCTGGCTCCAACGCCTCGTCTCTAGCGGAACTTGCTCTAGCAGCACCACTGGAGCGCCCTTTTCCGTTTGCACTTGCCCATATACCTGGGGAATATGCAGTTGATACGGAAACAACCTTAGATAAGGGGCGATCGCGTCGGAAATATCACTGGGTAGATCGGGGAGCAGCCCTGGTTTAGTGTCGAACAAAACTCGGCGGCTTTTTAAGACATAGCGATCGCCTAAGACATCTCCGATTTGATAGGCATCAACTCCTGCCCCGACAGCCCAGAGATACCGTTTGGGCAGCGAGGAGCGGCATTGCTGACAAAAGTTGTACGCCTCCGTATTGAGCGTCTGACAAATGGGGCAATAAATGGGTGCCGTAACATGATTCATGAATGGTCCTACCAGAGCCACCAAAGGGGCGCAGCCATAATTTGCGAGGCTAACTGTTGCTATGGATTGTAACGTTTGCTGTTCACTACATTAGCTGGTTCAGGGATGCGAACAGCGCTGTCATCTCACCATCTTGCCCGGATCAAGAGGGAGTGAGCTTAAATGAGCTTACCTGTTGAGGCGTTAGTGCTAAACAATCTGGGTAGAAACCCTGACTACGTATGAACTAGCGGATGAGAGTTAAGTTCCATAGGACTTCACTAAAGACAGAAGACAAGGCCCGCCTCAGTTTATACCTTGTTACTTAGATATTAAAAACATGATGAATAACTCATTAATTAAAGACAATGAACAACCAACTGACTGACTGGCTTAACTGGTAGCAACGAATTTACTTCCATCGCTGACAACTCTACAGCCAATCTAGTTAGCGCCCTGAGCTATTTCTATTCAATCCTGAGCTGACTCCACCTTAAAGGCTGGATCAGGAGAGTTTGAGAGATTAGCTCTAACTCTAATTGGCTTGTCTTATAGAGCAGTGGTCAACCTTTTATGACTTTTGTGACCTCACAAATCGTCTATACCTTTGAAGGTGCTTCTGGAATGATTCAACTTCCCCTGCTACCGCCTGTACAGAACCATGCTGCCAGTCTACCGTTCACTATTCCTGCGCTATGGGATTGCTGTCCTAGGAGTAGCATTGGCTCTACTTCTGCAATCTCCCCTAGCTGATTTATTAGAATCCCAAGTTCCATTTTTATTACTATTTAGCGCTGTCATAGCCAGCGCTTGGTATGGTGGCTTCGGTCCTGGAATGGTCGCCACTCTGCTAGCTACCTTGGGCTGCGCTTATTTTTACGTTGCCCCGTTTGATTCCTTGACATCGCCGTCTTCAGAGCAGGCTTTTGCGCTGGGGCTCTTTGCGGTGGAGGGAGTTTTAATTAGCCTACTGAGCGCCGCTCTCCACAAAGCCCAGAAGGGCACAGAAGTTTTTTGGCTGAGATCGAAGCAGCACCAGGAAACCCTGCGCCGTAGCGAGGAACGGTATCGGCTGCTAATCGAAAATGTCAAAGATTATGCCATTTTCATGCTGGATACGCGGGGCCGAGTTACGAGCTGGAATCCAGGAGCCGAGCGGATCTTAGGCTACAAGGAAGCTGAAATTCTAGAGCAGCATTTTTCTTGCTTTTTTACGGCTGAGGATGTGCAGCAGGGCAAGCCAGACCAAGAGATTAAGCAAGCGATCGCCGAAGACCGAGCCGAAGACGAACGCTGGCATGTGCGAAAAGATGGTAGCCGTTTTTATGCCAGTGGCATTACTACGGCCTTACGCGATCGCTTTGGGCGCTTACGGGGCTTCTCGAAACTGATGCGCGACATGACCGAGCGTAAACGCACCGAGGAAGCCCTTCAGGCAGCCCACGACCAGCTAGAAGCCGAAGTAATTAAACGAACGGCTGAACTTTCCACTGCTAACTCAGCCCTAAAAGAGCAAATTTCAGAGCGCTTACGCACAGAAGCTTGGTTGCGCGATGACGCTGAGCGGCTGACAGCCATTATTGATACCCAACATGACATCGCCACCGCAGAGCTAGATTTACTGCGCGTCATGAACTTAATTGCCGAGCGAACGCAAAAGATTACCTCAGCTACAGGCGCGGTCATTTTGCTACCCAACGGCGAAGACATGGTCTATCGAGTTGCCAGTGGAACGGCAGCGCCTTACGTGGGCTTGCGCGTTAAAGCTGACACCTGCTTTTCTGGGCAATGTTTTCACACCGGAGAAATTCTACGATGTGATGACGCTGAAACTGATCCCCGAATCAGTCCAGAGGTTTATCGGCGGGTAGGAGCTCGCTCGATGATTGCAGTCCCTTTGCGCTACGAACGCCGAATTGCCGGGGTACTGAAGGTTCTATCTCCTAACGTCAATGCTTTTAGTGAGCAAGATACCCACACGCTCCGCCTGATGGCAGGCTTTATTGCAGCAGCAGTAATGCATGCCGCTGAGTTTGAAGCCCGCCAAGCGATGGTGGTAGAACACACGACCGCGCTAGCTGCCCTGCGTGAAAGTGAAGAGCGCTTTAAGGGAGCCTTCCACGATTCGGCGGTAGGAATGGCCCTGATCGCCACAGATGGTCGCTTCTTGCAAGTGAATCGTTCCCTTTGCCAAATGCTGGGCTATTCAGACTCAGAATTGCTCAATACCAACTTTCAAGCCGTCACCCACCCAGACGACTTAGACAGAACCTTAATTTTTGTCTGTCAGATGCTGACTGGAGAGATTCAGGCTTATGAGATGGAGAAGCGGTATCTCCACAAGCAGGGACGCGTTGTTTGGGTATTACTGAACGTTTCGCTGGTGCATAATTCCCAAGGCGAACCTGTACATTTTATTGCTCAGATTCAGGATGTTACGGAACGCAAGCAAGCCGAGGAAGAACGAGCCCAACTGATTTGTGAGCAAGCAGCCCGCGCCGTAGCCGAAGCCTCAGAACAACGCTCGACATTTTTAGCCGAGGCCAGCGCGGTCCTATCTGCCTCCTTGGATTACGAAGCCAC
Source organism: Trichocoleus sp. FACHB-591 (assembly GCF_014695845.1). Lineage (NCBI taxonomy): Bacteria > Bacillati > Cyanobacteriota > Cyanophyceae > Leptolyngbyales > Trichocoleusaceae > Trichocoleus > Trichocoleus sp. FACHB-591. Next base: position 90,194 of record NZ_JACJPA010000121.1, on the reverse strand, counting down.
GCTGATCAGCCTAGCTCGGTTGGCAGTGCCTTATCTAGCCGATTTGTGTGTCATCGACATGGTGGAGGATGGGGAGTCGCTGCGGCCTCTGACGGTGGCTCACATTGACCCTGCCAAAGAAGATTTAGCTCGCCAACTCCAGCAATATTATCCGCTGCGGCTCAGCCACTTGCGCCCTGTGCTCCAAGCTCTACAGACGGGAGAATCTCAACTACTGGCTGAGGTGTCGGAAGCGGCGATCGCTGATTCCACCACCGATGCTGATTACCTACGGCTGATCCGCTCCTTGCACCCCAAGTCGGTCATGATTGTGCCCTTGATCGCGGCTGGGCGCACCATTGGGGTCATTTCTTTCACCATTTCCGAATCTCAGCGACACTATAACTCGGTTGACCTCACCCTGGCGGAAGACTTAGCTCGGCGGGCAGCCTTAGCCGTGGACAACGCCAGACTTTATCAAGAGGCTCAAGATGCGAACCGGATGAAAGACGAGTTTCTCGCCACGCTTTCTCACGAGTTACGCACTCCGTTGAACTCGATTTTGGGTTGGTCCCGGTTACTGGGAAGCCGCAAATTTGATGAAGTCACTACAGCGAAAGCCTTGGAAACCATTGAGCGCAATGCCAAATCTCAAGCTCAACTAATTGAAGATATTCTGGACGTTTCGCGGATTGTGCAAGGCAAGCTACAACTACAGGTTCGCCCTGTAGAGTTAATCACAGTCATCACGGCGGCGACTGATGCAGTGCGTCCCGCAGCAGAGGCTAAAGGCATCAGCTTGGAGCCAAAGCTAAACGAGGCGGCAACTCAAGTGTTAGGAGACCCCGATCGCCTGCAACAAATTGTCTGGAATCTGTTGGCCAATGCAATTAAGTTCACTCCCAGGGGTGGTCAGGTAGAGATTAGTCTGGAGCTGATAGACTCCTGCATTCAAATTCGGGTCCAAGATACAGGTCAAGGTATTCCGGCGGAATTTTTGCCCCACGTCTTCGATCGCTTTCGACAAGCAGACAGTACCAGTACGCGATCGCATGGCGGTTTAGGCTTGGGTTTGGCGATCGTGCGGCACCTGGTCGAGTTGCAGGGAGGAACAGTCAGCGCTGCAAGCCCTGGAGAAGGACAAGGCGCAACTTTTACAGTCAAGCTGCCGCCTCTAGTTCTGTCAGCCTCCGACCCAGAACTTCCGCCTTCCACGCACTGTTTGCTGGAGGGCATCGCCAATGCCTTGGAGTCTTCCCTGCTAAAAGGCGTGAGTGTCTTAGTCGTTGATGATGAGAATGATGCCAGAGAACTGCTACAAACGATCTTGGAGCAATCTGGAGCCAATGTGACTGCTGTTGCTTCTGTCGCCGAAGCGATCGCCGCTTACGAAAATCTCCAACCGGACATTCTGATTAGTGACATTGCCATGCCAGGGGAAGATGGCTATGCCCTGATTCATAGAGTCAAGACCCTGGAACATCACCCAGTCAAACCGATGCCTGCGATCGCCTTAACCGCTTACGCCAGAGAAGAAGACCAGGCTCAGGCATTGAGTGCGGGATTTCAAATGCATTTTGCTAAGCCTGTAGAGCCAACTTCTCTCGTTAGCGCTCTCGCGAATCTACTCGGTCGAACTGTCACGTCTTGAGTCAATTTGCTAAGTCTCTGAAACCAGGCTGAAGCCACCCAAGAATTGATAGAAATCTTGATAGGTACTTAAGGCAGCGATCGCAGTGAAATATCTAAATTATTAAATAGATTGTGCCCCAGCAATTCCTCTTTGAGAAATCAAAATCCCTGTATTTCTTTGTAACTTTAATAACAAGCTAAACTGTAAATCAACTTTTTGAGCTTTAGTTGCGACAAGTAGCTTTTATACACACTCAAGATAGCTTCCCAAGAGGTTGCCACGACATAAAAGGAACCAAAAAATTCTGGGCCACCTGAGTAAAACGGCACCTAGTAACACAAATCAATCAATTCTGACAAAATTTCTTTAGCTTAGGCTGCGATTTGATCCGAAACGGATTCAGCAACCTCGGCTCTTAAAAAGTACCGATTTAATTATTAAATTGACCCTAAAATGAAGCCGATTAACCACTCCATCCGCTAACGTTGGAAATTAAGCCCAAGGAGCAAAGTTCCAGCCTGGATAAAAACAGTGTTAGCCCCTCCTTATTGGCACTGCAAGACTAGAAACGCGAGATTAAAAAATGACACAAGCAAAAATTGGTGATACCGTAACTGTTCACTACACAGGTCGTCTAGATGATGGCACTGTATTTGATTCCTCGACTAATCGTGATCCACTACAATTCACCCTTGGTCAGGGCGATCTAATTCCTGGTTTCGAGAAAGCCGTTGTTGGCATGGCCCCCGGAGAATCTAAAACCGAGAAAATTCCAGTCGAGCAAGCTTATGGCCCTTACCGCGAAGAAATGGTCGTAGAGATCGATCGCCAGCAGATGCCGGAAGATTTAGAGCCTGAGGTGGGTCAACAGTTGCAAGTTCGCGAAGAAACCGGGGGTGTGATTCCAGTAGTGATTACAGATGTCAACGACGGCACTGTGACTCTAGATGCTAATCACCCTCTGGCGGGCGAGGAGTTAACTTTCGATATTCAACTGGTAAATATTGCCTAAGCTCGTCATCCTAATGGTTTAGACAGACTTCCCTCGCCCTTCCTGCTCTTTAGACAAGAGACCTAACCCCCAACCCCTTCCCTCGAGGGAAGGGGAGCTAGATTCAAAGTCCCTCTCTGCTCCGGAGAGAGGTTTGGGGAGAGGTCTGCACGACCATTGATCTAGGACAAAAGCTCTGGCAAAACGCCGAGTGAGGCGCTGCGGGGCTACAATAGAGCCAAATTGTTGCATCGCTGCAATCTGTATCCCATGACGACTGCTGCTCCGGTTAAAACTCAGTACGAAGCGATTATTGGCCTTGAAACCCACTGTCAACTCAAAACTGACACGAAGATCTTTTGCAACTGCTCCACCGAATTTGGCGGTGACCCCAATAGCCAAATTTGTCCAATTTGCATGGGTATGCCAGGGGTGCTACCAGTACTGAACCAGAAAGTGCTGGAGTACGCGGTTAAGACAGGCACGGCGCTCAACTGCCAAATTGCTCCCTTTAGCAAATTCGATCGCAAGCAGTATTTCTATCCTGACTTGCCCAAAAACTACCAAATCTCTCAGTTCGATTTACCAATCGCTGAGCATGGTTGGCTAGAAATTGAGCTGGTAGACTCAGACGGCAACCCAGCCCGTAAGCGCATCGGCATTACCCGACTGCACATGGAAGAAGACGCGGGTAAACTGGTCCACGGCGGCAGCGATCGCCTGGCGGGTTCTAGTTTCTCCTTGGTTGACTACAACCGCACCGGAGTTCCTCTCCTAGAAATTGTTTCTGAGCCAGATTTACGCACAGGCCAAGAAGCGGCTGAATACGCTCAAGAGCTCCGCCGCATTATTCGTTATCTCGGCGTGGGTGACGGCAATATGCAGGAAGGCTCCCTGCGTTGCGATGTCAACGTTTCCATCCGTCCAGTAGGGCAGGAAGCGTTCGGCACCAAGGTCGAGATCAAGAACATGAACTCTTTCAGTGCCATTCAAAAGGCGATTGAGTACGAAATTGAACGGCAAACTGAAGCGCTAGCCACTGGAGAGCGAATTGTTCAAGAAACGCGTCTCTGGGAAGAAGGCTCTCAGCGCACCATTAGTATGCGCGTCAAAGAAGGCTCCAGCGACTACCGCTATTTCCCCGAACCCGATCTGACTGGGATCCAAGTCACCACGGAACAGCTAGAGCAATGGCGCTCAGAACTGCCAGAACTGCCTGCTCAAAAGCGGCATCGCTACGAAACCGAGTTGGGCTTGTCTGCCTACGACGCACGAGTTCTGACCGACGATCGCAGCGTGGCTGAATATTTTGAAACCGCGATCGCCGCTCAGGCCAGTCCCAAACCAACGGCCAACTGGATCATGGGCGATATTGCCGCCTACCTCAATGCCAACAAGCTCAGCATTACCGAAATTGGCTTTAAACCAGAGGCCCTGGCAGAACTCGTCAAGCTGATTGAAGACAACACCATCAGTAACAACGCCGGGAAGGAAATTCTGCCCGACCTACTGGCTAATGGGGGTTCTCCCGCCAAAATTGTCGAGGAGCGCGGCTTAGCTCAACTCTCTGACCCTGATGCGATCGCGGCCATTATTGATGAAGTGATTGCTTCCAACCCCAAAGAACTAGAGCAATACCGGGGTGGTAAGACCAAGCTGTTAGGCTTCTTCGTGGGTCAGGTGCTCAAGAAGACGAGTGGACGGGCCAACCCTAAACTAACTAATCAGTTGCTCGCTCAAAAGCTGAACCCATAACCCTCTGTTCAACGGAACTCACCAGGGATCGTCCGCGTCGGATTAGACCCTGGTGTTTTTTTGGATGAAATTTTGATGAGGGGTGTCACCCCGCACCCCCTTGATGGCATAATGTGATAAGTAGATGCACCCTGATGGCGGGGAGAGTCGCTACAGACTCTCCCTTTTTCTTAAGCAATTTGTCATTGTTAACCATTTAGGGGCGATCGCACTGAATTTTGCACCCTAGCAGACAAGTTCTGCACCTGCCGAATGTAGTGAAGTAATAGCGGCCAGTTGATATAATCCCCTTTCAAGCGTCTCAGTGGTGGGAGGAGGAACAATGTCAGATTGGCGAAAAATTCCCGGTGGAATCACAGCGCCGCGAGGCTATCGGGCTGCGGGAATAGCCGCTGGATTGAAACCTTCTGGCCTGCCCGACCTAGCTTTGATTTTGTCGGAGGCGGAGGCGATCGCGGCAGGCGTTTTTACTACAACTCAAGTTCGAGCCGCCTGTGTGGATTACTGCCGAGAGCGCTTACAAGTGAAGGGAAGTGCCCAAGCCATTCTCTGTAATGCAGGTCAAGCGAATGCCGCTACTGGCTCCCAAGGTTGGATTGACGCGATCGAGAGTGCCCAAAGTTTAGCCCAAGCCCTAAATATTTCTTCAGACTCGATCTTGTTAGCTTCAACTGGGGTGATCGGTCAGCGCATCCCCATGGCAGCCTTGAAAGCCGCGATTCCGCATCTGATCGCTGCTGCTTCCGATCAAGGCTCGGACCATGCGGCTCAAGCGATCGCTACGACCGATCTTGTGACTAAATCGATCGCCCTAGAAACGACCCTGCACGGTCGTCCGGTACGGATCGGGGGTATTGCCAAAGGTTCTGGCATGATTCACCCCAACATGGCGACGATGTTGGCGTTCGTTACCTGTGATGCTGCTGTTTCCCCACCCCTTTGGCAAGACATGCTGAGTCGCGCCGCCGATCGCAGCTTCAACCAAATCACAGTTGATGGCGACACCAGCACCAACGATACGCTCTTAGCGCTGGCCAACGGTCAGTCGCGCACACCTGCCATTACCGAACCTGGCCCCGATGCGGACAAGCTAGAAGCCATGTTGACCGAGGTTTGTGTCTATTTGGCTAAGGCGATCGCCCGCGATGGGGAAGGAGCGACTTGCTTAATGGAGGTGCAAGTCTCCGGTGCGCCTGACGACAGCTCGGCTCGGCAAATCGCTCGCACGATCGCCGGTTCTTCCTTAGTGAAATCAGCTATTTTCGGCCATGACCCGAACTGGGGCCGCATTGCTGCTGCTGCAGGTCGTGCGGGAGTTTCTTTTGGTCAGGAAAATCTGCAAATCAAGTTAGGTGACTTTTTGCTGATGGAGCAAGGCCAGCCGCTGAAGTTCGATCGCGCGGCTGCGAGTGCTTACCTGAAACAAGCAACAGCCAAAGAGATACTACCGCCCGATGTGGTCAGCACCGAGTTAAGTAATGACTTGATGGTGATGAAAAATGGCGAGCTAGTTCCCTTTCGCCGCATGACTACCAGCGAAAGCCAAGCTCAAAACGTCGTCACAATCGCCGTCAGCATCGGCAATGAATCTGGCGCTGGCACCGCTTGGGGGTGCGACCTCAGTTACGATTACGTGAAGATCAACGCCGAGTACACCACCTAACTGTTGAGTGGGGGAATTAACGTAGTGGCGCTTTGAGCTGAGTACGGCTGAGGGCTGCTTCTACCGCTTGCTGTTGGTCACGTCGCGTCAGCCACTGATGGTAGGTACGGGTGTGTACCGTGACGGAGTGCCCCATCATCCGAGCTGCGACAGTATCTGGCAGACCAAAGTGGATTGTTCTGACCGCCCAGGCGTGGCGCAAATCGTAGGGTGAGAAGGGCACTTGATAGCGGCGAAATTGGGTCGTCACTTGTTGCCCAACTCGTTGCAGTGTCGTGCGGTTGAGGTTAGTGTCTACGGGAGGCAAGCAAATGCTGCGGAGATCGAATTGCTCGATCCATTCAGGGAAAAACGGCCAGACTTCATGACTTCCAGTCTTGGTCGTAGACAAGACTTGAATCGTGCTCGCTGCATCCCCTTGGCTTAAACCGGAATAATCAGAGAAAAATACTTCATGGTTTCGTAACCCATAGGTCGCCATAATGCCATAGACAAATCGCCACGCTGGGTTGGGAATTTGCTCAAACGTTTTGACGATCAGCTCATCAGACGGGAGTTCTCGCGCTTGAGTTTGATTCGGGCTATAGCTGCCCCAGAGGGATTTTAGGTCAATGGGCAACTCTAAGTTGAGAAACTCTGCCAAGGCACTTAGTGCGGTACAGCAAGCTTGACGACTGCGAGACTGGTCATCGGTTGAGCGCACCGTAGCGTAAATCGCTTCGGCCAAACTAAATTTGGGATGCTCTTGGGCGATCGCAACTAATTTTCGCAGGTACGGCGCATAAGTGAAGCGCCAGGTAGTCTTGGCGGAGGCTGAGTTTTTTATTCGCTGCGGCTGCATCAAAAAATGTTCTTCAAAGACCTGAATTTGTTCTGGCAAATCTAGGTCATACAATCGGCCTCCACCGGAGACAGCTAAATAGTGCCGCCAATCAAACGTCTTTTGAATGAGTTGAGCCGCGATCACCTTAACTTCCTGTTCTGCCTGCTTCAACCCGCTTGGGGTAGCGGATAGTCCCAAAACCAGTCGTTGTTGGTGAGGACGCAGACGTGAACTATCCGGTCGAGGTGGCAGAGTGCCCCGCAAATTTAACTTCTGTCCCCGCCGCTCAATTTGCAGTCCCAACTTTGCCGCTTTGAGGCGTTGATTTACTTGAAGAATTTTCGCATCAAGCGCTTGATTGGCATCAGTCATGGCAAACTTAATAGTTAACAGGAGTTTTAAATCTTTTAAGAACTTGAAATATATAGCAGTCCTAAATAATTTATGAAACTGGCGGCTTGTGAGAGGTGCATCTTTCACAACCCATTGGGGATCGCCATACATAACTTTAGTAATTAAAGTTGGGTATTTAGCACCATGATGTCAAACGGATTTAGGAAATTAATTGTTAAAATCAGTAACAAACATGAGAGGGTAGGGGGATCGTGACCACAATGGGTCGTACTGGCGTTCTATTGCTCAATTTAGGTGGGCCTGATCAACTGGAGGACGTCCGTCCCTTCCTGTTTAACCTATTCTCTGATCCAGAAATCATTCGTCTACCATTTCCTTGGCTGCAGAAGCCGCTAGCCTGGATTATCGCCACGAGCCGAGCCAAGAAATCTCAGGAAAACTATCGTCAGATTGGTGGTGGCTCCCCTCTACGACGTATTACAGAAGCTCAGGCCCAAGCAATTCAAGCTTCCTTGCGGCAAAAAGGCCATGATGCCTCGGTCTACATTGGCATGCGCTACTGGCATCCTTTCACCGAGGAAGCGATCGCCCGGATTAAGCGCGACCAAATTGAAAAGCTAGTAATCCTGCCCCTATACCCTCAGTTTTCCATTAGTACCAGTGGCTCTAGCTTCCGTTTACTCGAGAAGCTTTGGCAAGAAGACCCTGCTCTCAACCAGGTTGAATATACAACGGTAGCGTCCTGGTACAACCGCCCTGGTTACCTCCAGGCAATGGCCCAGTTAATTGCTCAGGAACTGGATAAATTTCCTAACCCTGACCAGGTGCATATCTTCTTCAGTGCTCACGGCGTTCCTGTCAGCTATGTCGAAGAAGCGGGCGATCCGTACCAGAAAGAGATTGAGGAATGCACGGCGCTGATCATGCAAACCCTCAATCGGCCCAACGCTCATACACTGGCCTACCAAAGCCGAGTGGGTCCAGTAGAGTGGCTAAAGCCCTATACAGAGGATGCGCTCGCAGAATTAGGATCTCAAGGTGTTCAAGATTTAGCCATCGTTCCCATCAGCTTCGTTTCAGAACATATTGAAACCTTGCAAGAAATTGATATTGAGTACCGCGAGTTAGCAGAAGAATCCGGAATTCATCATTTTCAGCGGGTTCCCGCTCTCGATACCCATCCTGGTTTTATTGAGGACTTGGCCGATCTCGTCGTTGAGGCATTGGAAGCTCCCCCGATCGCCTTGTCTCAAGTCACCCAAATGAAGAAGATGGTGAAGATGTACCCCCAAGAGCGGTGGGAGTGGGGTATGACGACTGCGGCGGAAGTTTGGAATGGCCGAATCGCCATGCTGGGCTTTATTGCGCTGATGATCGAACTGCTCAGCGGTCGTGGGCCGCTGCACTTTGTGGGATTGCTATAAGTTGGCTTTAAGCGAGTGTGGAAGCGCGGGATAACCTGACTCATTAGGCTCTCGCGCTTTTATCTAGCGAGTCTTGTCAATCTGGTTCTTGCTTATGCCGCCGGGGTTGCTGGCAATCGCGAGGATGTGCTTGCTCGGCATACCAGCGTCGCCATTCTTTAGAACTCCGGATGGCTAGCCACAGCAGCAGTAAGGCGATGAGTCCACCTTGGCGAGGCGCATCAAAAGCAAAAAAGACCAGAATAATGCACAAACTATCTTGGGCAAAAATCATCCAAAGCGGCAGTTTGCGGAGGCGGTAAAACCAGCCGATTTGCACTAACTGTAAAACTAACGCTAACAGACCACCCACGACACCAATCAGCCCTACCAACCAAGGCGACATTGCGGCCACGCGAGCGATCGCCATCCCCATCAAGGCTCCGACAATGGGGCTAAAAATCACTTGAATAATTTGTAAAGCCCGCTGCCCTAACTGTCGCTTCGAAATCGAGACTTCTAATAGCGACCAGCTCACCAACACGCCAATCACGACAGGCGGCGGCACCTGAGACAAGATTGGTACACGAGACCACAAGTCTTCGCCTTGCAGCAACCCAATAATCAATAGCGGCAAAGCAATTCTTAAACCTGCCGCTGAAGAAGCGGAGAGCGCGGCTAGAATCTCAATCATAATGACAAATTAGCCTGCACTAAAACCTAACAGCCCTCAAGGTTCGTTTTTTAGTTTAGGAGATTTGTAGTCAGAGCCTTGTAATCAGATTGACATGTTTTTGACTCTGTCTCTAAATAATTTTCCTTGAGAGTTTTCTCAGACCGGAAGTTTTTACGGCAATTTAGTTTCTCTAGTCCTTAGAAAAACCAGTTCAGCGAATTGAGCCTTGCTACTACCTTAAACGACGCGCTAAGGCTGTGTAACGTTGTTGGTCCTTAACTTGATTAACGGCGATCGCGATCGCCTTTTTCGGTCCGACTAGAAAGGCAAGTTGCTTGGCCCGAGTCAGTCCGGTATAAAGCAAGTTGCGGCTGAGCATCATGTAGTGCTGCAAATATAAGGGCAAGATCACCACCGGATACTCACTGCCTTGGGCTTTATGAATTGTGACAGCCCACGCCAGCGTAATTTCATTTAAGTCAGCGCGATCGTAGTTGACGAGGCGATCGCCGAATCGCACCGTTACTTCTTGCTCTTCTGGGTCGATCGCGGCAATGACTCCTAAGTCCCCGTTAAACACTTCCCGGTCGTAGTCATTGACTTGTTGAATCACGCGATCGCCAACTCGTAAAGTCATGCCGCCTCTGGCAATCTCGGTTTTGCCGCTGTAGGGAGGGTTGATTAACTGTTGCAACACGGTGTTGAGATTCCGAGTCCCTACTTCGCCGCGCGTCATGGGACATAGGACTTGCACATCCTGGGCAGGGACAAAACCCAACTGTGGAATTAAGTCGTTAATCAGGTCATGAATTGCCTGAACACCGTCTTCTGGTTGCGGTGCTCCTAACCAGAGACAATCGGTTTGAGGCACAGCAGAAACGGGTTCGAGTTGTGGCACCTGTCCTTGATTAATCCGGTGAGCATTTTGCACAATGTAACTCGCCTGAGCTTGCCGAAACACCTTAGTTAGCCGAATTACCGGGACTTGTCCAGATCGAATCAAGTCCCGCAGCACATTGCCTGGGCCGACACTGGGTAGCTGATCGATATCGCCGACTAGCAACATCTGGGCCTCCAGTGGCACAGCTTTGATCAAGGAATTGGCAAGAAACAAATCCAACATTGAGGATTCGTCTACGATCACAGCCTGGGTTTCTAGAGGATTGTCGTAGCCGCGCTTAAAGCCAAAGGTCTTCGGGTCAAACTCCAACAAGCGATGTAGCGTTTTGGCTTCCTGTCCAGTCATCTCACTCAGTCGTTGCGCGGCCCGTCCGGTGGGGGCAGCCAGCGCGATCGCCTTTCCCATTGCTCTCCACAGCGCCACAATGGTCCGAGTCGTAAAGGTTTTGCCGCAACCTGGGCCTCCAGTCAGAATCAATACCCGCTGAGTGGCTGCCATTTCTACGGCTTGGCGTTGTTGCTCGGAAAGTGCCAATCCAGTTTTGGCTGTAAAGCGGTCGATCCAGGCTTGGACTCTGGGCAAATCCACTGTGACTGGACGCTGCAACCATTGCCGCAACCGCTCTGCCATATTGGTCTCTGCTTGGAAAAAGGCAGGCTTATAGCAAATGAATTGACCTTGTAACTCGCCAGAGCCACCTTGCATCACCAATTGATCTTCTAAACCCATTTGGGTCATGATCGCCGAAATTTGCTCTGGATCTGGCTCATGATCGCTCAAGGCTAAGCGCTGCACCGTTCGCTCTACCAACTCTGGCTGGGGTAAAAAGCAATGGCCTTCCTCGCTCGCCTCCGACAAAACATGCAACAAGCCGCAGCGGTAGCGAAATTCTGAATCTGGGGCAATGCCGAGATTTCGGGCGATCGCATCTGCCGTCACGAAACCAATGCCATACACATCGGTTGCCAGTTGGTAAGGGTTGTTGGTGACTGTGGCGATCGCTTCTGCGCCATACTGCTTATAGATTTTGACGGCATAAGTGGTAGAAACGCCGTGACTTTGCAGAAACAGCATCACCTCTTTGATCGCCTTCTGAGTTTCCCAAGCCGCCTGGATCATTTTGACCCGCTTCTTGGCAATTCCGGGCACTTCTCCTAGGCGATCGCACTGATTTTCGATTACCTCTAAGGTTTCTAGGCCAAAGTGCGCCACAATCCGCTTGGCAGTTACAGGACCAATCCCCTTAATTAGGCCACTCCCTAGATACTTTTCAATGCCTGTCAGGGTTGCAGGTTTAGTTTCTCGGTAATAAGTCACCTCAAACTGCGGCCCAAACTTGGGATGCTCTCGCCAGATCCCTTGCATTTGAAGTGTTTGGCCCGCTTGAATACTGGAGAAGTTACCGACAATTGTGACTAGGTCTCTGGCTCGCGGTGCCTTGAGTCGAGCGATTGTGTAACCTGACTCTTCAGAATGAAAGGTCAGGCGCTCTACCACTCCTTGCAATTGCTCGGTCTGAGCCGATGGGGCGGCATTCGCTGGGCCATAGGATGGTGAAGGAGTGGACATAGTAACCCGATAACCTTGTCAACAGCTACCAAATCAAAATTTCAAACACTTAAAACGATGAACCCGGTTGCTTCAAGAACTCCGCTTCTTCAGGAGTTGTTGTACGGCCCAAAATTTGATTGCGATGGGGAAAGCGCCCAAATCCTTCAATAATTTCTTTATGGCGAACCGCATAGGGAAACATATCACCAGCATCTGGATCGTCACTCAACTGCCGAAACAGTTCTACTGATAAGCGCTGGTGTTCTAAATTCTCACTGTGCTCAAAGGGTAAGTAAATAAACATCCTCTGCACAGGCAACAAAGCTTGGTCAAAGTCCTGCGCGATCGCTTGCTGAGCGGTGATTAAAGCTTGAGCATCCGTAGCATAAGCTCGGCGATCGCCCCGAAAGATATGGCGCGGAAACTGATCGAACAACAATATCAAGGCCAAACAACCATCAGGGGAAGCTGTCCAACCATTGTAGTGACCAGCCACCGCTGCTTCGTAGTTGGATAGAAAGCGATCGCTGATGTCTCGATCAAAATTTGGATCCTTTGCGAACCAAATCTTGCGGCTCTTGCCATAACTACTTGATTCTGGACTGCCAAACCAGAAATTTAGGATTTGCTCAATGCGTAACATGCTGCCTACTTTTGTGGCTTACCCAAACTTGCCCTAATCAAAATTCTAGCGATCGCTACCACCTATGTTTTGGTAGCCACCACCTATCACTTTTGCTCCAGGGAAAATGTAACGAATTTTACCAAAATCCAGAGTGATCCCCATTCAGAAGGCTAGGCTACGGATAGATACCCAGTTCGCAGAGAGACTGCGATTGTGAGAGTAATGTTATGGGTTCACCATCACTCCTGCCTCTAGAACCTGCTTCACCTGCCCACATTTGTCCCTTAGATCAAACCTGTAGCTATCTGGACGAAGCCGCTAGAGAACTTCAACTAGATGCTGGTTTACAAGCTATCTTGAGCCATCCTCGTAAAGTCGTCACCGTTTCCATCCCCATCAAACTGGATAACGGTACTGTACAAGTTCTGGCGGGGCACCGAGTTCAGCACTGTGATGTCCTCGGTCCCTATAAAGGCGGTACACGCTATCATCCCGCCGTGACTTTACGGGAAGTTTCGGCTCTAGCCATGCTAATGACCTGGAAGTGCGCACTCTTAGGCATTCCTTATGGAGGTGCGAAAGGGGGAATTGCCATTAATCCTAACGATTACAGTGTCAGCGAGCTAGAACGAATTACTCGCCGCTACACCAACGAGTTAATCAAAGATATTGGACCCTCTGTAGATATTCCTGCGCCCGATGTTGGCACCTCCGCGCGGGAAATGGCCTGGATGATGGACACCTACTCCATGAACGTAGGCCACGCTGTCCCCGGAGTAGTGACAGGTAAACCGATCTCAATTGGTGGTTCTCTCGGACGAGAAATGGCTACAGGTCGAGGCGTAATGATCACGGTCCGGGAGGCACTAGCAGCTCAGGGCAAGTCTTTGGCAGGTGCCCGGATTGTCATCCAAGGATTTGGTAATGTTGGCCGATCCGCCGCCCAGTTGCTATACGAAGCTGGCGCTAGAATTCTAGCGGTCTCCACCAGTACCAACGGTCTGTTTGCTGACGCTGGCCTGGATATTCCAGCCTTGCTAACCTATGCCGCCGAAAACCATAAGAGCTTAGTTGGATTTCCCGGTTCCACGCCGATTAGCAATGACGATCTCTTGCTCCTTCCCTGCGATGTCTTGATTCCAGCCGCTTTAGAAAACCAAATTACTGAAGCTAATGTCGCTCAAATCAAGGCTCAGATCATCGTAGAAGCAGCCAATGGCCCAGTGACATTAGCCGCAGACCAAGCCCTGGAAGCGAGAGGTGTTACGGTATTTCCTGATATTCTCGCTAACGCAGGTGGAGTCGTCGTGAGTTACCTGGAATGGGTGCAGGGGCTTTCCTATGTCTTCTGGGACGAAGAACGAGTAAACCGCGAAATGGAAAGCTTGATGGTGCATGCCTTCCAGCGTGTCTTGCAGCAATCACAAAATCGCCAAGTTCCACTCCGCTTAGCAGCCTATACTCTGGCTGTGGGTCGTGTGGCCCAAGCTGTCAGCGATCGCGGTCTCTATCCCTAATTCTCTATCCCCACTATTTGAGGATTGAGGTTTTAGCGATCGCCATTGCCTGAATTGAAGAGAAGATGGCGATCGCTTCTTGTCTCTCATTGTTATAGGAGTCGCAATGGACATAGGGGCGGGTTTAGTAGCAGGATTCGCATTATCGCGATACCTGAACTACAAAACCCGCCCCTACAGATGATGTCTAAGTTGTGGCTTAGCTAGCGTGCTGTTTGTACCACTCAATTGTGTTTTTCAGCCCTTGCCTAAATTCCATTTGAGCCGTAAAGCCAAACTGCTTGGCTCGTTCTGTATCCAAGCAGCGGCGTGGCTGACCATTAGGTTTGTCGGTTTCCCAAACAATCTCGCCTTCAAAGCCCATCAGCTCACAAATCAGAGTTACCAGATCGTGAATTGTGATTTCGTAGCCAGTCCCCAGATTCACAGGCTCAGAATCGTTGTAGGACTGGGTGCCCATCACAATGCCACGGGCCGCATCCTCAGAATAGAGAAACTCACGAGTCGGACTGCCATCACCCCAGACAGGGAGTTGCTGGTCTCCCCGTTGCTGAGCTTCGTAAACCTTACGAATCAACGCTGGGATGACGTGGGAACTGCGAGGATCGAAGTTATCCTCAGGCCCATACAAGTTCACTGGCAATAAGTAGATGCCATTGAAGCCATACTGCTGGCGATAGGATTGCAGCTGGACCAACAGAGCTTTCTTAGCCACGCCATAAGGGGCATTAGTCTCCTCAGGGTAGCCATCCCAAAGATTTTCTTCCTTGAACGGCACCGGGGTGAACTTAGGGTAAGCACAAATGGTACCCACACAGACAAACTTCTGGACCCCCGCTTGATAGGCCGCATGAATCAACTGCGTACCCATCATTAAGTTGTCGTAGAACAGTTCGGCTGGTTTTTCTCGGTTCAGCCCGATCCCACCCACATGGGCCGCTAAGTGAATCACCACATCCTGCTGATCAACCGCTCGTTGGCAGTGATCGAGGAAACGTAGGTCATAATCCCGCGATCGCACCACCGTAATCTTTTGGGAATCAGCACCTGCCCGTTGGAGCTGGTCGATCACTTGACGCCCCAGGAAGCCAGCACCTCCCGTCACCAAAATCCGTTTATCTCTGAGATCCAGCGTTGTCATGGCTTTTTTATCTCTGTTGAAATAAATCAGAAATGCTCAGAGATTAGCTCATTACATTGCTGACTTCGTGGCGAATGGTAGCGTGTTCCAAAGACGCACCTCTACCATTTTCCATAGTAAGTCCCAAGGCTTGCAAATCAGCTTCCACCATGATGGCGACAAGCTGCTCAAAAGTCACAGAGGGTTCCCAACCCAGCTTCTGCTTGGCTTTAGCAGGATCTCCAATCAGCAGATCAACTTCTGCGGGACGTAGGTAACGCTCGTCAAACTCAACGTAGTCGTTCCAATCCAGGTTGACACACTTAAAGGACAAATCTAGAAACTCACTGATTGAGTGCGTTTCACCCGTTGCCACTACATAGTCATCGGGTTGATCTTGTTGCAGCATCAACCACATTGCCCGCACATAATCTTTGGCGTATCCCCAGTCCCGCTTGGAATCTAAGTTGCCCAAGTAGATCTTCTTCTGCTTGCCTGCCACAATTCGCGCGATCGCTCGGGTAATTTTGCGAGTGACGAAGGTTTCACCTCGACGCGGAGACTCATGGTTGAACAAAATTCCGTTGGACGCAAACATACCGTAAGATTCACGGTAGTTTACAGTCTGCCAATGAGCATAGACCTTAGCGCAGGCATAAGGACTACGAGGATAGAAGGGTGTGGTTTCGGTTTGAGGTACTTCCTGCACCTTGCCAAACATCTCTGAGGAACCTGCCTGGTAAAACCGCACTTCTAAGCCAGTTCGATGTTGGTAGTCACGAATAGCTTCCAGCAGTCTGAGTGTGCCCATCCCTACTGCATCTGCGGTGTACTCAGGTGAGTCAAAACTGACTCGCACATGCGACTGAGCCCCCAAGTTATAAATTTCTTGCGGCTGCACTTCTTCTAGGATGCGGCGCAACGTTGTCCCATCCGTCAAGTCGCCGTAGTGCAGAAACAAACGCGCTCCCTCTTTATGAGGGTCTTCGTATACATGGTCAATGCGGTCTGTATTAAAAGTTGAAGTTCGTCGGATAATGCCATGAACTTCATAACCCTTTTCTAACAGCAATTCGCTGAGGTAAGAGCCATCTTGACCTGTAATACCTGTGATTAGCGCTCGCTTCCGTTGGGTCATTTGAAAAGTTCCTTCTGTGGCTGACATGGGGGCTGGGGAAACATAAGTTTTAGCGGTTTAAGCTAGTCACAACTCCAAGCAATTCCCCTGAGAGTCTGGAGCAGACAGATGCAATTTCAAGCTTGTGCCTAGCCGCTACACCTCTATACATCCCATTTTTGTTAAGAGTCAATCCATACGTTAGCCTGAAACTCTCAACAAAACATCAAAAAACTATGTAGTGTCTGCAAAGAATTGGTAGCCTCTGTATATTTTTGTCAAAGATTGCAGCTAGCGCTTCCAGAAGACGCCAATCAGCCAATACCGTATAATTGGACACAAAAACAAATGAAGTTTCCCCTCTATAAGTGAGAGAGAAGCTTCAATAAGCACCATTTTTACTTGGAAAGACCACAACGCCGATTGTTTTAACAATCAACCATAGGTCCATCGAAAAACTGCGGCAGTTAACGTAGTAAAGGTCCATCAAGACCCGTCGATGGTAAGGAATATCATTGCGTCCAGAAACTTGCCACAAGCCTGTGATTCCAGGTTGAATCGTCAAAATCCGGTCCATATATCTGCCGTACCTTGGCAATTCTTCCTCTACAAGAGGCCGAGGACCTACGACGCTCATGTCACCTTTAAGCACATTCCAAAATTGGGGAAACTCATCTAAGCTGGTGACTCGCAAGAACCGACCAATCCAGGTAATCCGAGGATCGTATTTCAGTTTGAAGTTTTCTTCAAATTCTTGCCGGGCATCAGGGGAGGTTTCCAACAACTTAAGTAGTACTTCGTCAGCGTTTTCGACCATCGTTCTGAATTTGATGCAACCAAAAGGTTGACGATTTTTGCCAATCCGTTCTTGCACATAAAAAATCGGTCCTGGAGAGCTAAAGGCAATCAACAGGACCAGGAGCAAATAAACCGGAGAGAACAAAATCAAAACCGCAAGCGAAAATCCAATATCAAACAACCGCTTGGAAAACTCTCCGTCTAGACTAACTAACGTGACTGGCGGCAAGCCCCGCTTGAAAATAGCCCGAATTGTCTTGCCGGAGATAAGTTGACTTTCGGCAGTCATTGTACTCCTTCAACTCACAAACTCACACCACACACAGTCCTGATCATAAAGCCAGAAACAGCTTCTACAGCAATTTAGGCCTAAAAGCCAGTACTTCACTGGGATCGCTAGACCTAAATTCTTGGCAGCAGTGTTCCACAAAACTGAGATATTGTCGCGCAAACGCTTTAGCGTCAAAGGTTAAGGCATGCGATCGCACCACCTCAGGATTAAACGCTTGGGCATGAGTTTCAAAATACTCCACTGCTTCAATTAAAGCCACCTCCGATTGAGTTGAGAACAAAACTCCTGTGGCAGTATCCGAGTACTGACGCACATCTCGCACCGTTTCTAAAGCTCCTCCGGCTCCATAAGCAATCACAGGAGTACCACAGGCTTGAGCTTCTACGGGAGCGATACCAAAATCTTCATGGGCTGCGTAAACAAATGCTTTAGCTTCAGCCATATATTTTGCCACCACGGTATCTGGTTGCCATCCCAGTATTTGGATATTTGGTTTAGCGATTTTGCGTAGCTCTTGCAGTTCTGGACCGCTGCCAATCACCACCAGCGATCGCCCTGACTGATTAAAAGCACGCACAATCAGCGAGGTTTTTTTGTAGCTCACCAAGCGAGAAACTGTGAGGTAAAAGTCTTGCTTCTGAGCTTGAAAAGGAAATCGCTCCGTATGCACAGGCGGATAAATTACCGTGGCGGGTCGCCGATAGTAGCGCCAAATGCGACGGGCTGTATTTTGCGAATTGGCGATGAAATAATCTACCCGATTCGCAGATAAAACATCCCATTGTCGCAGATAGTGCAGCAGCCAACGTGTTGCCCAGCCTAGGACCCCACGCCCCAAGGCACTGCTGCGTAAGTAGTCAAAGGTTAAATCCCAGGCATAGCGCATAGGAGTATGGCAGTAACAAATGTGCAACTGATGGGGGCCAGTCAGGACTCCTTTAGCCACCGCGTGGGAAGAAGAAAGAATCACATCATACGGGCGTAAATCTAGTTGCTCGATCGCCAAAGGCAACAAGGGCAAATATTTCTGCACACCCCCGCGAGCACCTGGAAAATACTGCAAAAAAGTCGTGCCAATCTGACGCTGAAACAAATAGCTCTCTGGATTTGTGGATTCGAAATCAATTAGGGCGTAGGGATCTGCATCGATATGCTGCAAAATCTCCTGCACGACTAGTTCCGAGCCACCTGTTGCTTTTGGCGTCAACCATTCATGAACCAGCGCGTACTTTAATTGCACAGTCAGTTTAGAGATTAGGGAGATTAGAGGTGCTTAAGGACGTTATCGCCGAGTTTGTCACACTCTGGGATAAAAAGTTGATGAAAATATGAATTATTTTCTAACCCCAACTCTTCTTTAGTCAAAATGCGGGGAAAAGTAAAACATGCACCCCGCTCACCAAGCCTTTGAGGCTGAAAGAAATTCGATCTCGCTAAATCTCAAACACTTTTAGATCTTTACGATTCCTCAGGTCACAATCAGGAAATTGCTGCATAATCCTTAGGCTAGAAAACGCTACAACTTAGGTTGGTAATGCTTTCAGCTTGGTCAAGCTCAGCACAAGCAGAAAGAGCACAAACTGAACTAACACAATACTAGGGCCAGAAGCAAAATTCAGTGCTCCAGATACCAACATGCCCAAAATGCTGCTCAGTGCTCCGATCGCTACCGATAGCAGCAAGAAGCGAGTGAATCTTTGACTCAGCAGTTTGGCAGTTGAGGCTGGAATGACCAGAAAGGCATTCACTAGCAAAATCCCGATCGCTTTGATGGAAACGGCAACTGCCAAAGACAGCAAGACTACAAACAAATAGCGATGCAGTTGGACTGGAATCCCTTGCACTTGCGCCACTGCTTGATTCAGAGTTAGCAAAATTTGTTGTCGTAGCGTCGATAGTAAAAAAACAGCACTGACAATCAACAACAACAGCGTCAGCAGTAGGTCGGTACGGTTGATGGCCAGGATGTCACCAAACAACACCCCCATTAAGTTGCCTCGGTAGCCTTGAATAAAGCTAGTCAAAATCACCCCGATCGCTAAAGCGCCTGAGAGCACAATGCTGAGGATGTTGTCACTCCACAAATCGGTTTGGTCAATCAGGTAGAGCACTGCTAGACCAAACAGCAGGGTAAAAGGGAGCAGCATCCAAGTGGGGTTGAGCTGTAGCAGAACGCCTAGAGCGACTCCGACCAAAGCCGCATGACCGACAGCGTGGCTAAAGAACGACAACTGCCGCAGTGTGACAAAGCAACCCAGTAGCCCACCCAACACACCCATGAGAATCCCACCTGCGATCGCCCGTTGCATGAAGGGAAATTGTAGGAGGTCAAAGAGTTGTTGGGGTTGCGTGACCGCAAACTGGTCAACCTGAAGCCAAGGTAGACAGTCTAGGAGCATGATGAAGGTAAAAAGCATGAATAGACTGTACAACCTGCTGCTACTGTTCTCTACTGCGCTTATTGGGGAGGCCGTAGGAAAGAGACAGGCAAGCCTTGAGTTGGCCCACCGGATTCTGATCAGACTGCGCCATAATTGGGAAAGGCTGAAAAGGCTTAGAGATAAATAACTTCGATGATTTCAGAACCCAGGCTTTGTAATCGTTCTTGATTTTACATAAAGAAAAGTTAATCTTTGCATCGTAAAGCTTTACTCTGGTTTTAGACTGTCCCTGCTTTTGACATAGGCAACTGTGACTAACAGCAGCAATTGGGCCTTGCTTGCGCTCTAGGACAGCTTTGGCATGTGATCATTTGAAAATTATGGCTAAGCAGCGGGTTCTTTCTGGCATTCAACCAACGGGCAATCTCCACTTAGGTAACTACTTGGGAGCCATTCGCAATTGGGTGGAAGGCCAAAGCCAATACGAAAATTTTTTCTGTGTCGTCGATCTCCATGCCATTACTGCACCCCACAATCCAGCTACGCTAGCGGCTGACACCTACGCGATCGCAGCTATCTATTTGGCTTGTGGCATCGACTTGCAGCACGCCCACATCTTCGTGCAGTCCCACGTTCCCGCTCACAGTGAGTTAACTTGGCTACTGAACTGCATCACACCCCTGAACTGGCTCGAAGACATGATTCAGTTCAAGGAAAAAGCGGTGCGGCAAGGCGAGAATGTGAATGTGGGTTTGCTTGACTACCCCGTGCTGATGGCTGCCGATATTTTGCTCTACCAAGCTGACAAAGTTCCGGTGGGAGAAGACCAAAAGCAGCACCTAGAGCTAACTCGTGATATTGCTGCACGGTTTAATCATCAGTTTTGCAAAGACAAATCTCCGACCTTTAAGCTACCAGAGCCATTGATTCGGGCGGCAGGTGCGCGAGTCATGAGCTTGACCGACGGCACTCGCAAAATGTCTAAATCTGATCCTTCAGACTTGAGTCGGATCAATGTTTTAGATGCCCCTGAGCAGATCCAAAACAAGATCAAACGCTGCAAAACTGACCCGGTCAGAGGGTTGGAGTTTGACAACCCAGAACGGCCTGAGTGCAACAACTTGCTGACGCTCTATATGCTGTTGTCAGGCAAAACTAAGGCTGAGGTAGCGGCAGAGTGTCAGGATATGGGTTGGGGTCAGTTCAAGCCTTTATTGACTGAAACTACGATCAGCGCTCTCAAGCCTATCCAAGACAAATACAACGACATCATGGCGGACAAGGGCTATTTGGAATCGGTGCTGCGCCAAGGACAGGAAGCCGCTGCCGCGATCGCCAACCAAACTCTGCACCAGGCGAAATCAGCCTTGGGCTATGCCTTGCCTTTATAAAACGGATACTCCACAGCTCATTGCTCAGCAGGAATATGGAATGCCAGATGAAGTGACGATGGTGAGGTTAATTAGGTGATGGATAACGGTCAAAACAATCTCGCGATGCTTAATTCATCTCTATTTCCATCTCCTTCTTGCTTTCGTCAGGCGCTTCAGTCAGGTGAGTTTTTAGTGACGGCTGAAGTGGCTCCGCCCAAAGGGGGCAATGCGGCTCACATGCTGCAAATGGCCCTAGTACTCAAAGATCGAGTGCATGCCGTCAATATCACTGATGGCAGTCGAGCTGTGCTGCGCATGAGTTCGCTAGCAGCCTCAATCATTCTGCTTCAGCATGGCATTGAGCCAATTTGCCAGGTGGCTTGCCGCGATCGCAACCGCATTGGCTTACAAGCTGATTTGATGGGAGCCCATGCCTTAGGCGTCCGTAATATTTTGGCTTTAACCGGAGACCCCGTCAAAGCGGGCGATCACCCGGATGCCCGTGCCGTATTTGATTTAGAGTCGGTACGGCTGCTGCAACTGATCTCCAAGTTGAATCAAGGCTTCGACTGCAACGACAAACTGATGCCTGATGGCCCCACCGATTTGCTGGTGGGTGCAGCGGTTGACCCGCAACTCAATAGCTGGTCAGGTTTGCAGCGGCGCTTTGATCGTAAGTTAGCGGCTGGGGCGCAATTTTTTCAAAGTCAGTTAATCTGCGACTTTGAGCGGCTAGAAAAGTTCATGACCCAGATTGCGGTAGGCAGCAATAAGCCCGTTCTAGCAGGAATTTTTCTGCTTAAGTCAGCTAAAAATGCTCAATTCATTAACCGCAATGTACCAGGCGTTTCCATCCCAGATGAAATCATTCAGCGTTTAGAGCGAGCCGCAGATCCGTTACAGGAAGGCATTACGATCGCGGCTGAGCAAGTCAAGTTGGCGCGAGAACTTTGCCAAGGCGTGCATATGATGGCTGTGCGCCGAGAAGACTTAATTCCCCAAATTCTCGATTTAGCTGGGATTCCGCCCATCACGCAAGCCGCTCCTGCCTTTCAGCCTGCGGGAAGCTAAGGGCGATCGCTCAATTTAGTTCAGCAGGGCTTGGGTCAAAAAGCCTATTCAGACTTCGTACCGTGATTGAGTGACTCCAGCATCTGCGGCGGGCCAAGCTGCGTAAGCTGGTAACCGTTGGGATAGCTCCGGTGATCAGCATCGGTGTAGAACTTTGGTTGTTTCCGGGGTGGCAGCCAGCGGAGAACCCGGCCTCTCAATGTCAAGCTGTACGCGATCGCCTGTCGCAGGAAAGCAGGTGGAGCGGTGAATCCATAAGCTTCTAGCATTCGCTCATCTAAGAAACTGTGAACGCTCGGTCTTACTAAAGGTCGCAACCAGTTCGGAAACCAACTCAGCATCAAGTTTTGCGTGGAGTCACCTACCAAGCGATTCGTTGTGGCATAGCGGAAGTGCTGTTGCTCATATTCAACGTTGTAGCGCTCAAAGGCTTCGTAGGTGTCAGGAATATTTTGAATCTGCATTCGCTGACCCACTGCCTGCCAGAAATAGAAGGAAGCCAAGCGTTCGTTCTCAGACATAGGTCGCCAGCCGAAACGGTCGAGCCAACGTACAGGCTCATAGATGAATGTAGAAAGCACGTACAAGAAATCGGCATTGCTGATCTGAAAGCACCTATGCATGTGATTCATGCGGCGAATGACTTCTTGACCGCGATCGCTGTCATACCCCCATTTCAAAATTTCAGCCACAGTCAGAGCTGTATCGTCATAACGTTTTTGCGGGCGCTGATGAAACTCTCCAGTTTTGTCGAGCAGGGCTGAAATACTTGGCACACAAAACGTCCGAAACAGCGCAATTTCTAGAGCTCGATTAATATCCCACGGAAATTCGTAGCCTGCCATGAGGCGGCAAATTTCCTGATGATCCTGGATAGGGTCCAATTGCTGAATTTGATGTAGATTCTGGTGGCGCTTCATACATCCCTGCTGTAACTTAAGTTCTACAGAAACTATTAACCTGTACGGCACCAAATCCGCCAACATTAGGCACAAAAAAAGCCAGCTCCCATAGCTGGCTACTATTAATTTTTAATGACGTTGTCTTCTCACTTTGGAGGAACCCAAGCTGCGCGTTCCCACACTTGCAGCGGGTATAGGGTTATTGTTCCCTACTCCGAAAGTATTGTAACAAGATACACAAACTTTTCGTCATGAATGTTTACAGCAGTTTTTCAGCATCTGCATCATTCGTGCGCTAAAGCAGGATGATATATTACCATTCATTGCCTGCTTAATTCGTTCGACGCAGATAAATAAAGACAGGCTCGCTGAGGCTGCCCCCAAATCACTTGCTCTTGCTTATAAATCGCCATTCCTGGCTTTGCCCCCTTGGGCTTATAGACATGTTTTGGCTCGGTGTAGACCACAGGAACTTGCTCACTCTGACGAGCACGACTGTAATAGGCAGCTAAGTCAGCCGTAAATTCCAGGTCTGATTTTTCTGGCACTTTTCCTGGATCTAGACGCAAGAGGACATGGCTGCCGGGAATTTCTTGGGTGTGAAACCACAGGTCATAATCGCCCGCGAGTCGGAAGGTTAACTGATCGTTTTGGCGATTGTTGCGACCGATCAGCAGCTCAAACCCGCTGGGCGTTTGAAAGCGGTAAAATTCTGTACTAGCTTTGCTCTCCGGGCGGCTGCGATACTCCAGCGACTCCAAATATTGCTGCTGAATCAACTCATCACGAATTTCTTCTAAAGCGATTAGGTCTGCGGGTGCTTGGTAGCTAGCCATTTGCACTAAGGCCGCTTCTACTTGCTCCAGATAATCCACTTCCACTTGCACCTCGGCCAGCAATGGCTCTACTGCCAGACGGGCTCGCTTGAGTTTCTGGTGTTTTTTGTAGAGAGACTGAGCATTCTGTACCGCATTTTTTTCTGGATCGAGGGCGATCGCTACAGGTTGCTCAGTATGGAAATCTGCCAGGGTCATGACTTTCATTCCGGGTTGCCACTCTTGCAAATGGGCCATCAGCAAGTCTGCTTGCTCCCGGTATTGATCGGCTTGGTCCGATTGGGCTAAGCGCTGCCGAAACAAGTCAGCCTTGAGGCGCACTTTCGCCAAAACATTATTGACTTTTTGGGTCAATTGATGGTGGAGCTGGACAAACTCTTGGCGATTCAGTTGCGCGGTGTAGTACTGGTTGAGCAAGATTTGTACGCTCTCTACCGCTTGCGTTTTGCCCCAGCCCAAAACGGTATATCCCTGCTGAGTCCAGCCTGGATTCAGCTCACAACTTTCTAGCGATCGCAACCAAGTTTGCCAAGTTGCAAACAACCGCTGCCACTCTGACTCGCTTAGCTCCTCTGTTGATTGCTCTGGGTCAAGTTCGATGGCCTGCAACATTGACAACACTAAGGCTGAGCTTAAGCCACGATAATTCTTGATTAAGGTACGGCGTAAAGCCCCAGGCACTAAGCTAATCCGTTCTCGCCAGCGCTCATAAGACTCACTTAAACTGGGAGCGGGATCGGTAAGAGCAGGCGGTAACTCATAAGGTTGTCCGGTCAGAATCGGGCGAACGCTAGATTGCTGGGCACTAACCTGATGAGCCGCTGTGACAATCAAGTTCTCCTGGTTCGCCAAAATCACATTGCTGTACTTGCCCATGATTTCGACATACAAGTGCCACAACGGAGGGTCTCCAGGTCGTCGAGCAAACTGCAAATCCAAAGCCCGCTCCCAAGGGGCGATCGCCTCGATGGCAACTAGGGCCAAGCCTCCTAGCTGATGTTGCAGTTGTTGGCTAAAGGTAAATGTGTCAGGGGTGCGGGGTGGGGGATCGCCAATACAAAGCCGAGCGGCTTGCGGGTGCCAGGAAATAGTTAGCCAACTCCGGTGCTTCAGAGTTCGCAAGGCAATGGCAAGGGTAAAGCGATCGCGCTGATAGACCTGCTCCAGTCGGGATGGCAGCCAATCAGCTCGAAGTTCACAGCAGGCAGCAGTTAGCGTAGTAAAGTCAACAGGTTGCAAAGTGAGAAATCGTACAAGTCACAGGATCGCTGCCCAGTCTAACGCTAATTGCACCGGATCGATCACCGAGCTAAGGGATTAATGAGTCAGATCTATACCCAAAGATAGAAAGCTTCTTAGCAAGCCAAAAAACTCTGTTATGCTGCGAATTTTAGCCTTGTTAGTCCAAATTTTTGTAGATACCATTGAAATTAAATACTTATGAACCCCTCACGCGGTCAAGCCGCCGTTCAGTATGGATATTAAGCTGATCAATATCGGTTTTGGCAATATTGTGTCTGCCAACCGAGTGGTTGCCATTGTCAGCCCAGAGTCCGCACCCATCAAACGAATCATTACGGATGCTAGAGACCGGGGGCAACTGATTGACGCAACCTATGGGCGGCGCACCAGAGCGGTCATCATCACCGATTCAGGCCATATTATCCTTTCTGCCATTCAGCCTGAGACTGTTGCCAACCGCTTCATTGTCAGTAAAGACGGAGCGGGCAACGACGAATAGCAAGCATGTCAAGCTCCCGCTACAATCCTAATCCCTGCGGCTCAAACCGTTGAATCGATCGCCTATAGATAGTGCTACCCTAAGAGGTTTAAGCAACGTAAGTCGAACGGGTAGTAGGAGCATGCAAGCAGGCAAGTTGGTTGTATTGACTGGGCCGAGTGGAGTTGGAAAAGGCACCTTACTGCGATCGCTTCTACAACGCCATCCAGATCTTTATGTTTCTATTTCAGTCACGACTCGTGCTCCCCGTCCTGATGAAGTGGATGGGCAGCATTACTACTTTGTGAATCGCACCGAATTTGAGCGCATGGTCGCTGGTGGTGAACTTTTAGAGTGGGCAGAATTTGCGGGAAATTATTATGGCACGCCCCGCCTAGCTGTAGAGCAACAAGTTCAGCAAGGCAAGTGCGTGATTTTAGAAATCGAGCTGGAAGGAGCTAGACAAGTTCGGCAAACCTTTCCAACCGCCTTTCGTATCTTTATCCTGCCACCTTCCTTGAATGAACTAGAGTTTCGCATTCGTAATCGCGGGCAAGACTCAGAAGACGCGATCGCTCGACGGTTGCAGAGGGCACGAGCCGAAATCGATGCCGCCAGCGAGTTCGATATTCAAATCATCAACGACGATTTTGAAAAAGCTTTAACTGAGATTGAGGCGGCTTTGCTTGCCCCCGTTCACTGCTATAGCGCCTAGCTTGCAGTTAAAGCCATAAATTAAGGCAGTCAATCACACTTCCATTCCTACTAAAGGTACCAGCGAAGTAAATTATCAAGCTGGCAACTTTGGAGACTAGAAGTGAACGATTGACTGCCTTAGGAATAATTCTAGATTCTGGTCAAGAATTACTAGAACAGATTTTGTAGCAGCTGGATATTGGCGAGTAAGGCGTAAGCAAAAGCTGCTCCGCCAATTCCACCAATCAGGAAGCCACTAGCATACTCATTCCATCCTTCTGCGGTAGTCAAAGCCGCTGGAGGATTTGGAGTAGTAATGGTTTTGGTTGGATCAGGAGGGCAGCTGTTTGCGTACAAGGACAGGGCAATAGTTGAGATAACAACTAAGCCAACTGTGGACAGCAAACCAGCTAAGTTTGCCACATCTGTATCTCTCAAGGGGCCTAGCTTGGCAAAGGGGCCAATGAGCCAGTAACCATGAGCCATCCCCACTTCTAGACCACGCCGTAATGGAGAAAGACCACGGCGATAAGCAGGTAGGTTATTAATGAAAGCTTCTGTGAAACCTGAGGCGTTAATTGGGGTTTCCAAATTACCAGTTTGAGGGTCGCCGCCTGCTGGACGAACGACTTCCCGGTTTCTCGGATCGCCTAAGCGATCTTTTGATCTATCTATCGCGTCTACGGGTACCATATTGCTCTTTTAGTTAATAACGTTGTAGCCCTATTTTAGGTGAGAAATTTATTCTCACTCCTGGGACCAAAGTGCACTTAAAAAAAATTAATTTTACACTTCGGTCACCCTTGGTTCGGCTAGGAAACTCGCGACTTCAAAAGGGCGATCGCGAGTTTCTCAAGTTAAAAACCTTGATCTTTCTAGAACCAAGGCTGCCTAACTTTAGCAAAGCAAGAATTCTAGGAAAAAGAAATTCTTAGTGCAGCCTAAGGAGACAGAAAAAGACCGTCTGGAAACGTTTTATTGATCAGAATAAACGCTGTCAGGGCACCACTCACGAACAACACTGCTAACACAGGAGCATTAGACAGATACTTGACAAAATCGTTCATACCAAACTCCTAAGAACAAGCTAAAGGAGAAATTACGAAAAGGAAAGCGAAGAGAGAATCACCTAAACTCTTGCAATGGAGTTTAGAGGACTGTTTTAGCGAGGAGAAACAGGGATGTTTTCCTCTTTTTCAACTAGCTCTCCACTAATCAATTCTTTTATTGCTGCCAAAGGCCACAGCAACCCACCAATAAAGCATTGAATCGCCAGAGGTACATTGATTTGAATTTCGCTGTATTCTGGATATTCGCTCTTTTTCACAGTCCTGATATAGCTACGGCCAGACCAACCTAACCAGCCAGCTAGATACAAGAAAAGCAGCCCAGGATATTGGAAATCACCCCAGTGGCTAGGGCGACCATCGGTGATCAAACGGGGCAGACCTTCAGGGCCGCAAAGCATCCCTTCATAGCGTGCAAACCGTTCCCGAGCCCGATCAATTCTGCCTTTGATAATTGCAGCAGAATCGCTGTTGGGATCATATTTTTGTAAGCGAGCCTCTTGGCTTCTCACAGTGTTATTTAGACGTTGCTGAAAAGCAGGAGTCTCACCGCAGGGAACTAACCCAGCTACATCTGCTGAGGCAGGGGGGGCCATGCCTAGCCAGAGGCAAACAATGAGAACTAAAGCAAACAGTCGTTGCATGGAATCATTTCCTTTTGTTACAAAACTCAAAGTTTGTTGTACAAAAAGATTACGCTATTTGTACAGGAAAGTTTGCTGAACTTGGAAGCAATCATACTCTTCCGAGTAGACCCAGTAAAGTTTTAAGTTACTAGAAGTAGCTCATTCATTCAAAAAATTACCAGCGAATGGCAACGGTTTTAGCACTTGAAACAAGTTGTGATGAAACAGCGGTCGCGATTGTTAAAAATCGTCAAGTTTTAAGTAGTATTGTTTCTTCTCAGATTGATATTCATCAACAATATGGAGGCGTTGTACCAGAAGTTGCCTCCCGTCATCATGTAGAGATGATTAATCTAGCGATCGCTCAAGCGTTTCAGGAAGCATCGCTCGATTGGTCTGCGATTGATGGCATTGCCGCTACTTGTGCCCCTGGGTTAGTGGGTGCCCTACTTGTCGGTCTCACAGCCGCTAAAACCTTGGCCCTAGTGCATCAAAAGCCCTTTATTGGCATTCATCACCTAGAAGGCCATATTTACGCTTCTTACCTCACCGAACCATCGCTAGAGCCACCTTTTCTCTGTTTGCTGGTTTCAGGTGGGCATACCAGTCTGATTTACGTCAAAGCTTGTGGCCACTACGAAACTTTAGGCCAAACTCGCGATGATGCCGCAGGAGAAGCCTTTGACAAAGTAGCTCGTTTGCTCGACTTGGGTTATCCCGGTGGTCCAGCGATCGATCGCCTTGCCACTCAAGGCAATCCTCAAGCCTTTCCCTTGCCCGAAGGCAATGTTTCGCGGCTCGAAGGGGGTCATCATCCTTACGACTCCAGCTTCAGTGGCCTAAAAACTGCCGTGCTGCGCTTAACCCAAAAGCTTCAACAAGAAAGCAACCAACTACCCGTTGCCGACCTCGCTGCCAGCTTCCAAGAAACTGTGGCGCGATCGCTGACTCGGCGGGCGATCGCCTGTGCCCGCGATTATGGCCTCACCACAATCGCGATTGGGGGAGGAGTTGCCGCCAACAGCAGCCTACGCCGTCACTTACAAACCGCTGCCGAAACGCATAATCTCCGGGTGCTGTTTCCACCCCTGAAGTTTTGCACCGATAATGCGGCCATGATTGGCTGTGCTGCCGCCGATCATCTCAACCAGGGTCATACGTCACCCCTCACACTAGGGGCACAGTCACGGCTAGCGATCGCCAACGTCATGCAGCTTTATCAATAACGCCTGAAAGTACCGATTAAATTCTCCAATCACCCAGTCGCCGTGCGGGGAGTTACTTGCTCCTGAACTTCGTGTCGAGCGACAATCGCACGCAGTTGAGCCACCACGGTATCAGGTTGCTCCACCATCGCCATGTGCCCACAATTGGGAATCTCAATCACGTTATCGCCACAGACTCGAAAAGTTGGGTGAAAACTGGCTAAGTGCCGCACATACTTGGGTTCCATCACCGTATCTTCCGCCCCAGCCATAAAATACACGGGTTGCTGCAAACGGGAGACCACATGAGGGAGATGGTGCACTTCTGCTTCGGTGGTCGAATCCAGCAAGGCTCCTAAAGCGGCTTGAGGATTGGCCACGACAAAATCAATCACGCGCTGTCGTCCCCAAAACCGCTCAATCGGACGAGCGACAGTGGCACGACTAAACAGCAAATCAATCAATGGCAGTTGTGCAAACCAGCGGGGCCGAAATTTTAGGATCTTGGTTCCTGCCGAGCGAAACTGTTCAAATTCCTCTTTGAGGTAAATGCCACCCCCCGCATTCAAGCAAATCACGCCCTTCACAGCGTCGGGTAGCTGATGGCCTGCCCAGAGCGCAATACTGCCACCCAGAGAATGACCCACCAACCAAGCGTTAGAAATATTCAGCTGTTTCAATAAAACGGCTAGATCTTGAGCGTAGGCAGCAGGTGTATATCTTGAAGCTTTAGGTGGAGCGATCGCGCTATCCCTCAACTCCGCAGTCGCAGTAGACAAACTGGGCTGGTGATAGGAGCTAGAACATTGCGACTCGCCAAACCCACGCAAATCATAGGACAAGCACTGATAATCCGGCGACAACCGCTCAATTAACGGTTGCCAATATCGACGGCTCAAGAGCCAACCATGAATAAAAACAAGGACAGAGGGAGATGCAGTAGCCGCCGTCAAATCGTAGGCGTGCGGAACTCCTAGGACATTAATGCTGGTCATACTTTTATCCTAGCCCGAAGTTCAACCGAAACGCCCTAGGGGCCTCAGCCGACATTGCAGCCGACCTTACAGCAACAGGTCTTGGGCATCGAGTCACTCTCTAAGCTGAATTTAGTGTCGTCGTCCTAACAACCGCTGTCGGACTCCCTCAGCAATTTTCTGACCAAGATACTCTGGAATCAAATTCTCGTTAGGGCCGAGCAAGTACAAAATTAACCGGGTTCGGCCTCGCCACACCAAAAGATTGGCATTGACCACTAGCAAATCTTCTTGCCAAATGGCGTACATGACTTTGTAAAACAAGCCAGGTTGGTTGTCGGCCTCAATTAGCAAGGCTGGCAGGTGAAACACTGGGTCTACATAAAACTCCGTCTCTACCTGCTCCAAGCCAGCGTCTAGATTAAACTCTACTGCCAGCATTTCTTCCACTTCAAATCGTCCTGCCAATGCCTCTCGCACTGCCCGACAGACATTCTCCGCAGTTTTCTCGGTTAAAGTCTTGCCGCCTCGTGATACAACCAGCTTGATGAAAACCAGCATGGGTGGATAAATCTGCCCATACAAGCTGAGGCTATGAATGGTTAGCCCGTAAGCTGCTAAAACTCCAAAAATATCGCTGAGCAAAAAAGACTGATTACGGTAGGCAAAATGTAGCGCGCTCTTACTACCTTCCGGTTTCAGTTCAATCACCGCTTGCTTGGTTTTATAAAGCTGGTAAGCCAGCCTCAGGTTTTGTAACTGAATTTCGCTACTGACAAATTGCTCATAAAACTGGGGAAACGCTCGGTTGAAGCGCTTCAGCAGTTCTAGTGTGGACGATTTCAAACCCGAGGCCATAACGGGGAGTACAACTCACTTGCTACAACGGAAGCCTAGACGAGAGAGCGATCGCCAAGGTGCAAAACTCAACCTTAGGTCAATTTCTCACAAATTTTCATTGTTCAACTTTTATTTCCTCAGATGATTTTCCCAATAACTCGATCAATCTGATGAATAAGTGCAACGATGAGAATCAAGTTCGGAAGATATACTAGCTAGTACTGTCTTCTAACTCCTACTTACCTTAACCACGCCTACATGGGTTTCTGGAAAAGTTTATTTAGTGGTTCTGACACTACCCCCAGCTCTAAGCCCACTGCTGTTGAGGGATATATTGCTGAGGATGAAAACAGCCTACCCACTGAGGCACCACGCGATCCTAGCTTAAGTAGCTCAGCGGCCCGAAGCCGCAGTAGTTCTCGCGTTTTCTTTAGCACCGATCGAGACATTGACCTCTACGAACTAGAGGAACTGTGCGATGCGGTGGGTTGGTCGCGGCGACCTCTACGCAAGGTCAAGAAAGCAATCCAGCACAGCTTTCTCGTCGTTACTATGTGGGAGCAGCGAGGTGTACAGCGACGCCTAATTGGCTTTGCCCGAGCCACCTCTGATCATGCCTTTAACGCCACGCTTTGGGACGTTGTGGTTCATCCAGACTTCCAGGGTAAAGGATTCGGGAAGGCTCTCATGAAACACGTGATCAAGAAATTGCGGAGTGAAGATATCAGCAACATTACCCTATTCGCTGATCCTCAAGTGGTGAACTTTTATCAGAACTTGGGCTTTATGGCTGACCCAGAAGGCATTAAGGGCATGTTCTGGTATCCCGACTAACCGAAGCTAGCACCTCGCACTTTCTCTAAGCAGTATTCCCCAACTCTGAAGCAGTCCTTACCTTGCTTCTAGGTTTGTTGACGCAAAGCTAAATTTTTTGCTCACGGATGCTTGAGAGTAGGGTATACTAGCTAAGTGACGTTAACGGGATGTAGCGCAGCTTGGTAGCGCGCCTGCTTTGGGAGCAGGATGTCGCAGGTTCGAATCCTGTCATCCCGATTCAAACAAATTTTTACTTAAGCTCAGAACTTTCGGGCTCTGAGCTTTTGGCATTTTATGAGCCGCCAACGCTGAGCTGACCTTTAACTGCTAACTCGCCGTTTTCTTGAATAGTCCAGATATCGTAGCTACCGACAACATCGCCTTGGGCATCTAGTTCTAGTGTGCCACTAGCACCTTGGTAGTTCACATCTTTCCCTTGGCGGACGAGGTCTAAGGCTTGGCAAATATCGGTGACTTCTTGCCCCGGTGCGCTTGCCACTTCTCGAATCTTGTCTTTAACGGCAGGACCTGTGGCTGCTTTAGCGGATTCGGCGGCTAAAACCATTAAAGCTGTAGCATCCCAGGTGTTGGGATCATACACACTAGGCTGACGCTTGTACTCAGCGTTGTAAAGCTGACGAAAGGTGGCGATCGCAGGTCCTCCGGCACTGGCAGCCGTCCCAATTAATCCATTGGCAATAAATTCGCCTGCCTGATTTTTGCCGACTAGGTTAGCGATCGCGGGATCTTTCAGGCCATCGGTCGCCAGCACTTTCGTCTTCTTGTTCAACAACCCCTGCTGATAAGCGGATTTCAAGATGAGGCTGCCTGTCTCTGGATAAGCAATCAACAAGACTGCATCTGGATTACTACTAAATGCAGCGCCCACTTCCGACTCGAAGGTGGCGGCATCAGGCGGATAGCGCGTGGGTTTGCCTGAGACTACTTTGCCGCCCAACGCCTCAAAAGCTGGAATGAAGGATGCCACCAAGCCATTGCCGTAGTCATTATTAATGGCTAAAATCGACACCGTTTGGAACCCTTGATCTTTCGCCAATTTGGCTAGTGCTTGCCCCTGAAAGGTATCGGGTGGAGCCGTACGAAACCAAAACCCCTGAAAGTCACCGTTTTTAGCTCGTTCCGTGAAAACAGGACTCGTGCTAGCAGGCGAGATTTGTGTCACTTGATTCCGAACAGCAATATCAACTGCTGCACTCGAAACAGCACTTGATGCGCCTCCCACGACACCAGCCACTCGATCGACTTCGGCCAATTTAGTCATGGCTGAAGCACCAGCCGCAGGTTCAGTTTGGTCATCTTCTGAGATCAGCTCTACTGGCTGGCCTAAGACTCCACCACAGTTGTTGACCGTCTTCACCAGCAACCGAGCACTGTCTTGCATAGGTGAACCATACTGGGCCAAGTCCCCTGTAATTGGTAGCAACGTGCCCAGTTTCAGACCGTTGCTGGATTGAGTGGGAGACTGACAACTCGATAAAGTCAGCAATAGAGCGATCGCAAATTGGGCTTGTATAATTCTGCTTACAGACCCATGTCGTATCTCATCTGCGACCCGCCTAATTTTAGACTTCTTGCGATAGGAGCGCTCAAAGCTTAACCAGGTAAAATTCATAGGGTTAATCTGAGGTTTGTGTTGGTAAAAATTTAATTGCTAACCCCAATTAGAATTCAAACTGTACAGTAGTACTAAACGAAAGTTATGTATTTAACAAGTGTGCACTGATCAAACATCACACTACATAAGTTAAGTTAGACGTTTAACCAAGTCAAAGACCTAACTCAGTTTGTGTTAGTATCCTACAAGCCCGCTGGCTCGTACCAAGAAAAAGGCTTATTGAACCGATAGAGCCGTTTCCTTACTTCCCCTGGAACCATTTTCTCTAAGGCGAAGTCACCTGTAAATGACATTAGGACCACGCGGATCATTCATCAATGCTTCCGGTTCAACCATTTCTTCTCATGGAGTGAATTAGTGTAGAACTAATCTGTGAAGCTAACTGAGAAACGATAACTTTGCCCGATCTCTAGCTTGAAATTTGGGTGGTGC
This sequence comes from Trichocoleus sp. FACHB-591, assembly GCF_014695845.1. Lineage (NCBI taxonomy): Bacteria > Bacillati > Cyanobacteriota > Cyanophyceae > Leptolyngbyales > Trichocoleusaceae > Trichocoleus > Trichocoleus sp. FACHB-591. Next base: position 56,421 of record NZ_JACJPA010000121.1, on the reverse strand, counting down.
CAGTGATAAAAGACACCCCAGATTCAGTGAACTTGCAATTGCATAATTAGTAAACAGCTAGCAAACTAATTCATGACAATTGGTAAGTGAGCAAACTATAAGCCGCATCTCGATTTCTCACTCGCAAACGCTACTTAAAAGCGTAAATATTAACTCCTTTACAATCTTTTTCCAGGAGCAACTAATGAAGTCTTTTGTCCGTTGGAGTGCAATCCTGAGTCTAGTTGGAGGTGCATTACTGGGCCCCTCTATTGCAGGAAATATGCAAGCCCTAGCACTGCCTAAAGACCAAGTTTTGAAAAAACTTAGTGCAGTGCCCATGTTCACGATCGCTGACGCTCAGGGAGCACCCCTAGTTGCTTCTCCCCCCAATGCTGCGAATGGTCAAAAGAATGCGCCTGTGGCAGGGGTTTTTGTCAGCCAGCAAGATGCTCAAGCTTTTTTGGACCGATTGAAAAGCAAGAATCCTGAGCTAGCTAAGAATGTGAAGGTGATGCCCGTTTCGTTGGCAGAAGTTTATGAATTGGGTCTAGCCAACAAAAATAAGCCTAATGGCCTCAACTTTGCCTTTGTACCCACTCAACAGCAAGTTGCCTCAGCCGTGGCCCTCTTGAAGCAGAGTGGCCAAAAGGTAGAGCGCTTTAATGGCGTGCCTGTCTTTATTGCTAGAGGCGGGAAAAACAAAGGATATTTGACTGTCAAGCGGGGTAATCAACAGATTATTCCTCTGTTCCTCAAAAAAGAGGAATTGCAAAATATGGTGCAGCGCCTCAAGCAACAGCAACCTGACTTGGCATCCAGCGTGGATATTCAGGTGGTCAACCTTGAAGGTGTGATCCAGACTCTGACAGATAGCAATAACAAGGAGCTGGAAGAAATCGCTATTGTGGCACCGCAAGAGTCAATTGAATTTTTGCGATCGCTCCAGCCAGCCCAGGGTCAAGCTAGGCCCAAAGCTAAATAACCTCTCAATCTCAACACCCTTCCCTCGATTGTGATTGTTCCGTGACAAGCATGTATTCCCCCAAGACTTGGGCGGTTTCAGGGCAGGAACTTTGGCAATGGCGGGATGAAGCTTGTGCCGCAGCTCACGCTGCGGCAATTTCGTCTGCCGAAGTAGACTGGCTGCTGCAAGAGTTGGCTGGGTTAGATCGTTTAACCTTGCGTCTAGAGTCTTTCAAGCATTGGCCACAAGTTCAATTGCGGCTATCTTTACCAGAACTCACAGAACTGTGGCAGAAGCGAATTGAGGCTCGCGTTCCAGTTCAATATTTGGCTGGAACTGCACCTTGGCGACAGTTCAATTTAACAGTGTCTCCAGCGGTTCTAATTCCACGCCCAGAGACAGAACTAATTATTGACTTAGCAGTTGTTGCAGCCCAGTCCTTTAGTCCTGAGCTTGGCAGTTCGGCAGCAGAGATTTGGGCTGACCTAGGCACAGGTAGCGGTGCGATCGCGATTGGTCTAGCAACCGCGTTTCCAAAAGCGACGGTCTATGCCGTAGATTGTAGTCCTGACGCGATCGCTGTGGCCCAACAAAATGCAACTGATCTCGGATTGAGCGATCGCGTGCAGTTTCGCCAAGGTGCTTGGTTCCAACCTCTGGCTGGCTTAGAAGGTCAGTTGCGGGGTATGGTGTCAAACCCTCCCTATATTCCCAGTGCGATGGTGTCTAGTCTGCAACCAGAAGTGGCTTGGCATGAACCGCATTTGGCTTTAGACGGCGGGGAGGATGGGTTAGACTGCATTCGCCATTTGGTAGCAACAGCCCCCCCTTATCTCAAGCCAGGTGGAATTTGGCTAATCGAGATGATGGCAGGACAGGCAGAGCAAGTCGTGGAATTATTAGAAAGGCAGGGCGACTACGATCGCATTCAAGTTCATGCTGACTTGGCAGGAATCGATCGCTTTGTCTTAGCTCATCGTCGCTAATGTCACTCATTGTAATTCAGGGTTCCTCGTAGCCCACCCCTCCACGACATGCCTCAAGTTTCCTTAACCGCTTTAGTAGACCGTGCCAAAGCGGGCGATCGCGTGATTAGCTTTCCGACCGATACAGTGCCAGCTTTAGCCGTTCGTCCAGACCGTGCTGATTTAATCTTTGCCGCTAAACAACGGAGTCAAGAGAAACCACTGATTTTGATGGCAGCAACACCAAATGATTTATGGCCGTTCGTTGAGGGTGAGGCAGAGGCGCAGCAAATTTGGCAAGAAGTAGCCACCCGATATTGGCCTGGAGCCTTAACGCTCGTTTTGCCTGCCAGCGATCGCGTTCCCAGCGCCATCCATCCTCAGGACTCGACGAGTATTGGCCTGCGAGTACCTAACCATCCAGTCGCCCAAGCGATTTTGGCCCAAACGGGTCCCTTGGCGACAACCAGCGCTAATTTATCGGGTCAGCCTCCTCTAGAAACCATGAACGCGATCGCCGCTCAGTTTCCAGAAGTGCTGCTGCTCTCACCGGAGGAACTGGCCCACCTGATCCCAACGGGCGAGGCTGCCGCGAACCACTGGAGCGAATCAGCTTCTGGCGTCCCTTCCACCGTCATCAAGTGGAGTGATTCGACCTGGCAAGTTCTTCGCTCTGGAGCGGTTAAGCTAGAACTTTAAGTCAGTCAGCAGGGCACGTCGATGGCAAACCAAGAGAGTAGCCAAACAATTGCAGCATTGCAACAAGAACTGGAGCAAACACGACTGGCCTATCAAATGGCAGTAGAGATGCACCAGTTTAAGTCTGGATTTTTGGCTAGAGTCTCCCATGAACTGCGATCGCCCCTCAACGGCTTAATTGGCATGCATCAACTGATCCTGTCTGACCTCTGCGATGACCCAGCGGAAGAAAGAGACTTCCTTGGCCAAGCAAATCAGTCTGCCCTAAACCTGATGCAGCTACTGGACTTAATCTTGGATGTGGCTCGATTAGAGCATGGCTCTCGGCAGATACAGCTTCAGCCGCTAAAACTAGGTCAAATCCTCCAAGAAGTTTACAACCTGACTCATTTGCAAGCACGCGATCGCAATATTCGCTTGAAGCTCTTGCCAATTCAGGAAGACATTTATGTCCAGGCTGATCCCAAGTGGTTGCAGCAAACATTAGTGAGTTTGCTGGACACTTCCATTCGTTTAACGCCTGAAGGCACCATTTCGCTGTCAGCGACAGTCCAGCCAGAAACAGAGCAGGTTACGATTTGCATTGAGGCTCCTTACGCTGTAAGCCTCTGGAGTGAACCTGCCCAGCTTTTATCGAATCAGGCTTTACCAACAGCGCCCAATACCCCAGCAGCTTTGTCACCCGGTCTTGCTCTCTTGATGCACCAAAGCGTGATTGAGCGCATGCAAGGTCGTTTGGAAATCATCGCTTTGCCCAGTGAACCAGACAGCAACGCAAATCCGACAGACGCGACTGAATCTACTCGTATTCAATGCCTGATGCCCCTGGTGATGCCAGAAACTGATTTAGCCTAATTGCTCATCAGAGCATATAGATCCAGAGATCAAGCACTTACGAGGTTTGAGGCATTTCTACAACTGCAGGAGTAGGCGGTTGCTCCATGGGCTGATTGCACAAAACCATTGTGGTAGTGGCATTGAGCTGAAATCCAATCCGCTCGTAAAACTGCTGTTGATGGGTTGTCATCAAGTACACTCGCTCCACCCGATTCATCCGGGGATGAGTTAAGACAGTTTCGACTAACTTCCGACCCAAGCCTGCTCCTTGATAGTCAGGATGAATCACCACATCCCAAATCGTGGCGCGGTAAATGCCATCAGAGGTGGCACGAGCAAAGCCGACCATTTGGTCTTGATCCCAAACACTAATCACGGGGTCACTGTTGGCGATCGCGATCTCTAGCTCTTCAACCCGTCGGTCCTTGGCCCAGAAAGCTGCGGCTTGAAACAATGCTTGGAGTTGATGCAAATCAATGCGAGACCGCTGATGGCAAAACTGAATATGACGACAATCCATCACAACTAAATTTCCTCTCCCTTAGGGAAATAAGTAGTGGTTCTGTAGCGCCTGCAAGAACGGTAGTGGCCTCCGCTGCTTGGGTACGACTGCTGAACAAGGCAGACACCTTGCTGACTTAAGCACGAATGCTTAATCAAAAAGATAATGCCTATTTCCCCAATCTGATGCGGGGCGATTCCTAATTCCGTGGAGAAATGCTGACAAGCCAATCGTGCTGCGCTAATTTGACGGCCCTAATTTGGTGGCCCTAATTTGACGGCCACTTTATTAAGTTTTGCATTTAATTTTAGCGATCGCTCTGCTTAAGCTATCTATAGCTCTCGGTAGAAATCATCCCGGCCTTTTGGTAGGTTAGTTTTCAGGCCGATAGCAGAGATCATTTCCTTCTCTAGCCCGCCACATTACTCTAATTGAGGTTCCGGGCTGAGGCAGTCTAGGCACCTGTGAGTTAAAGATAACGTCACGACAACTGTTAACATCCTGAAGTTCTTGGTAGTGAGTTCATAAGCATGTCCCGCCCTTCTCAACCAACCGATGCCAGAGAATCTCATCCCACTCTGGAGGAGAAGCCAAACTCCAAGCAACGACTCCGCAGGCGATCGCCCGTGATTCTCTTGGTGTTAGTTCTATTGTGGAGCGTGGCATTGGGATGGGGTTTAGCCCAAGCAACAGAAACGCCCCAAGCGGCTCAACTCGCTCAATTTACCCCTAGCGTCGAAAGGCTCACGCCTGCCGCAACTCCCGTGGGTACGGTAGACCCAGTACCCGCCAAATACCAACTCGGCCAAGAACTCTATCTAGAAAACTGCGCTACCTGCCATATTGGCTTGTCCCCTGCGGTTCTGCCCACAGAAACTTGGCGGCAAATATTGCAAGACCGCCAACACTACGGCCAGCAGATTAAACCCCTCGTTGACCCGCCCCGTCTCTTGGTTTGGGACTACTTACGTACCTTTTCTAGAGTCCAAGATCGAGAAGAGGAAACACCTTATCGCATCGCTGACTCCCGCTACTTCAAGGCTTTGCATCCGCGAGTCCAGTTGCCGCGATCGCTGACGATGGCTAGTTGTGCCAGTTGCCACCCTGCTGCCGCTCAGTTCAACTTCCGCCGCCTGACGCCAGAGTGGGAAAATTCGCCCTAATTTCTCAGGAAATCATCTCTAAACGCGGACTAGTTGATAAAGGGTTGAGATTACCACCAAATCAGACGGCGATCGCGCCATGCTATCCCGCCTCAGGCAGGGCCAAAATGATACGATAAATAATGATTTGGGTCGGCAATCTGAGTCTATAAGCACATCGGTTGCTTAGCTGCATAGTTCTGCTGCTTCTATTCACTCAATCAGCCGTTAACTTACAGGTTGGTTGAAACTCCCAGACCTAGCTTTGTTACATTGGACTTTTATCTCGTTAACAAAGCGCTTTCAAGGAAATATCTCTCCCTCCTGCCATGCTTAAGAATCTGCTAGGCGATCCCAACGCACGCAAGCTCAAAAAATATCAACCCATTATTACCGAGATCAATCTGCTCGAAGAAGAAATCCAAGGGCTCTCTGACCAAGAGTTGCGTGGTAAGACAGCAGAGTTTAAACAGCGGGTTGAAAAAGGGGAATCCCTTGACGACCTTCTACCAGAAGCCTTCGCCGTTGTTCGAGAGTCTGGTAAGCGTGTGCTAGGGATGCGCCACTTCGATGTCCAGCTCTTGGGCGGCATGATTCTCCACGACGGCCAGATTGCCGAGATGAAAACTGGGGAAGGTAAGACCCTGGTTTCTACATTGCCAGCTTACCTAAACGCTCTCCTGGGTAGAGGTGTTCACGTCGTCACCGTTAACGACTACCTGGCTCGTCGGGACGCAGAGTGGATGGGGCAGGTACACCGGTTCTTGGGCTTGAGTGTCGGTCTGATTCAGCAGACCATGACCCCCAACGAGCGGAAACGCAACTATGACTGCGACATCACCTACGCCACCAACAGTGAGTTGGGCTTTGATTATCTGCGCGATAACATGGCCACCTCAATGGTTGATGTCGTGCAGCGGCCATTCCAATATTGCGTCATTGATGAAGTGGACTCGGTGCTAGTCGATGAAGCTCGTACTCCCCTGATCATTTCGGGTCAAGTAGAACGACCCAGTGAAAAGTATATTCGGGCGGCTGAAGTGGCCACTCGGTTGGAAACAGAGACCCACTATGAAGTAGATGAAAAAGCCCGCAACGTCCTATTAAGCGACGAAGGCTTTATTGAAGCAGAAAAAGCCTTAGGGGTTCAGGATTTGTTTGACCCCAAAGATCCTTGGGCGCACTATATCTTCAATGCCATTAAAGCTAAAGAACTCTTTATTAAAGATGTAAACTACATCGTCCGCGATGACGAAATCGTGATTGTGGATGAGTTTACGGGACGGATTATGATGGGTCGTCGCTGGAGTGACGGCTTGCACCAAGCGATCGAAGCTAAAGAGCACGTCGAAATTCAGCCCGAAACTCAGACCCTCGCCACAATTACCTATCAAAACTTCTTCTTGCTTTATCCCAAGCTGGCAGGCATGACTGGCACCGCCAAGACGGAAGAAGTGGAATTTGAAAAGATTTACAAACTCGAAGTCACGATCGTTCCCACCAACCGTAGAACGGGTCGGGCTGACGTCTCTGATGTAGTCTACAAAACTGAAGAAGCAAAGTGGAAGGCGGTTGCGGCTGAATGTGCCGAAATCCACCAGTTAGGTCGTCCAATCCTGGTTGGTACGACCAGCGTAGAAAAATCAGAAGTTTTGTCTCATCTGTTGCATCAGCAGGGCATTCCTCACAACCTCCTGAATGCGAAGCCAGAAAACGTCGAGCGAGAATCAGAAATTGTTGCGCAAGCGGGTCGCAAGGGAGCCCTGACTATTGCCACTAACATGGCAGGTCGAGGCACAGACATCATCTTGGGTGGTAACGCGGACTACATGGCCCGTCTGAAAGTACGTGAGTACTTCATGCCCCGGATTGTGCAGCCTGAGGATGAAGATACTTTTGATGTCACCAGAGTTGCAGGTGCGAGTGAGAGTCGAGGCGGCGGCCAAGGCTTTGTCCCAGGCAAGAAAGTCAAAACCTGGAAGGCTTCACCACAAATTTTCCCCACCCAACTGTCGAAGGAAGCCGAGCAAAAGCTGCGAGCCGCAGTTGACTTTGCGGTGCAGCAGTATGGGGAGCGATCGCTGCCAGAACTAGAAGCAGAAGATCTGGTTGCGGTGGCGTCTGAGAAAGCGCCCACTGACAACCCAGCGATTCAGCGACTGCGGGAAGTTTACAACTTAATCCGCAAAGAATATGAACAATTCACCGAACGCGAACACGAAGAAGTAATTCGTTTGGGTGGTCTGCATGTAATTGGTACCGAGCGTCACGAGTCTCGCCGGATTGACAACCAATTGCGTGGTCGGGCAGGACGGCAAGGTGACCCTGGCTCTACCAAGTTCTTCCTCAGCTTGCAAGACAACTTGCTGCGGATCTTTGGTGGCGATCGCGTGGCAGGTTTGATGAACGCCTTCCGCGTCGAAGAAGACATGCCGATTGAATCTGGCCTCCTGACGCGATCGCTAGAAGGGGCACAGAAGAAAGTTGAAACCTACTACTACGACATTCGGAAGCAGGTCTTCGAATACGACGAGGTGATGAACAACCAGCGTCGAGCGATCTATGCCGAAAGACGCCGCGTTCTCGAAGGGCAAGACCTGAAAGAACAGGTGATTAAGTACGCCGAGCGCACGATGGATGACATTGTGGAAGCTTACGTCAACCCTGATCTTCCTTCTGAAGAGTGGGATCTTGGCAGCATGGTGAGCAAGGTGAAGGAGTTCGTCAACCTGCTGTCTGACTTAGAGCCTGACCAGTTGATCGACCTAAACATTGGGGAAATCAAAACTTTTCTTCACGAACAGGTGCGGATTGCCTACGACTTAAAAGAAGCCCAAGTCGATCAAATTCAACCCGGTTTGATGCGGCAAGCTGAGCGCTTCTTTATCTTGCAGCAAATTGATACCCTATGGCGGGAACACCTCCAGCAGATGGACGCATTGCGAGAATCTGTGGGACTGCGTGGCTACGGTCAGAAAGACCCCTTGATCGAGTACAAGAGCGAAGGCTATGAACTCTTCTTGGAAATGATGACCGATATTCGCCGTAACGTGGTTTACTCTCTATTCCAATTCCAACCGCAAGTTCAACCTGCGGTTGAGGCACCTACCGAAATGGTTTAAAGCAATGGGTTAAACCATTACATCACTGGACTAAAAGTTAAGGGACAGGTTTAAACACCTGTCCCTTAACTTTTAGAGCTGCTTGGAGGATTCTGTTTTAGAAGAAACCAGTGGTATTGCCTCGGCTAGCGTAGGTTTTATCTGTGGGCGTCGCAGCCGCAAGGGGAATGACCAAACGACTCAAAACGCGACCATCCTCCAGCTTGTAGAGGTTGAATTCACCCCCCATTTGTTTGATCAAAGATTGGCAAACTAGCAAATGTAAGCCAGGGGGCTGATCGAGCGTCGAGGGAGCCAGTAGGTCTACAGAGCGTCCGGTTTGCAACTCTGCCACCAACCTCGGCTCAATTACACCATTATCGGTAATTGATAGCTCTAGCCAACGCTCCTCTAAAGTGCGGCACCAGATATCAATGCGCCCACTAGGTTGACAGCGATAGCAAGCCGTCACCAGTAATTCATACAAAATTGCCTCAATTTTGGTGATATCTCCAGCGATCGTGAGGTTGCCTTCGTTGTTATGTACCTGCGACCAAAGCTGGCGTTGCTTGATTAAGTAATCAACCCGCTCTAACGATCGCTTAAGCAGGGTAGCCAGAGGCACTGTTTCGTAATAGGCCCGTAACCGCCACGGTTCATCTTTAATCAGTTGACCGACAGTATTAAGGGCATCTCCCATCTGGCGGAGGTTTTGTTGCAAGCGAGTGCTCACCAAGGGATCTTTCTGCGTCGAGAGTTCACTCAAGCGCTTAAGGGTCAAGTTGAGCGAACGATACAGTTCTTCAATGCGGCGCTGTTTGTACCAGTTGAGTCGCTCTAAGCTTTCGCGCTGGGCTTTCAAGCTATCAGTGAGTAACAAGTTACGGCGTGACCAGGCTAACTGGCTGACCAGGGTACCCAAAGCATTCAAGTGCCGCTCTGGCCAATGCCGCGATCGCTCATCCGCAACAATCACAATCCCGGTGGGTTCATGCTCTGGAGCTGTACGCAATGCTATGACTAAAATTTGACCGATTCCAGATCCAGAGAGCCACTGCCGAGTTTCTGCGGTCAGGTCATCCACCATCAAAGGCAACAGCCCGTCGGCTTGAAGCGCCCATTGCACCAGCGTATCTGTCTGCACAGGCACAACTATTTCTGTGTTGAGCATGAACTGACTGTTCGCCATCACTGGAGCCACAATCCGCCCGCCTCGTCGCCCTGGTAGCCAAGTTACCATCATGGCAAAAGGTACTTGAAGAATTTGGGCAATATGTTGTAAAGCTGAGCGCTCCAGTCGGTCTGGTTGGTAGGTTTGCTGGATGGTGGTGAGGCCCCACTGAATCGTTTGAGAGATTTTCTGTTGCTGTTCGGTTTGTCGCTGGAGTTGCCATTGGTGCAAAATCAAACCAATTTGTTGGCTCACCACGCGGAGAATCTCTCGCTCTGGACGGCTCCAGGTACGAGTGGCTTCATGGCAAATCACCACTAAACCTTCTAAAGGATGGCCAATCGAAGTACTGCACATGAGCAGCGATCGCACGCCAATTTCCAGGAAGACATCCTGCCAAGCCATCAGCTTTAAGTCTTCTTCTAAGTTCTCGATGCCCACCGCCTCAGTGCTGCGCTCCAGCATTTGCCAATCAACATCGTTCAGCATATTTAGCGGTGTGGTTGCAGGCCGACGATTCGCTGGTTGACTTTGGTAGCAAATTTCAAACTTCTCTTGGTCTTTGTCGTAGAGCAAAACTAGGAAACGCTCCGCTCGCAACCGTTGGCAGAGCTTATCTGCACAATTTTTTAACGTACTCTTCCAATCTTCATCGCTGTAGATGGCATGGGTGATTTCAGCGGTGAGTGCTTGATCCAATCGCGTCTGCTGAATAATCTCCTCCATCTCTTCTAGAGGAGCTGTCAAAGCAATTAGTTGGGCTGCGCCTCGCACATAACTTTTTTCTTCCTCCTCCCAAATTCGCGCTTCATTGCCTTCTACCGCGAGGAAACCCATCAGTTCATTTTGGAATAGGATTGGTGCTGCCAAGAGCGAGCGCGCCTTGATTTGCTGCATCAATCGACTCGTCGTATCGGCTTTAAGTGAGCTGTGAGCTTCCCCAATCGACACCAGTTGATCGGCTGCCAGGGCTTGATAAAAACCACTAATCTCTTGAACCGTGATGCCAGAAGCGATTTGATTCGCATCACTAAACCCTGCTGTTTTCTGACGGTTACTGATTCGCCGCCAAAAATAGCGCCGTTCTCGCTCAAACCAGTAAATATTTGTGCGGGAAGGGCCAATAAATTGATGGGTTTCTTCCACCATTGCTTCTAGGCGTTGTCCCAAAGTTGGCAACTGCCGCAACTTAGACAGGAGGGTCAACAATGGCTGTTCTGGACGCTTAGTTTGCTGTCGCTGCCAATCTGCTTCGATTTGATAAAGCGCTGCGGCCAATCCGCCAAAAATCATTGAGAGTCGCGCTTTTTCGTCGGAGCGAGGAGAAACCCCCCAAAGCGTTGACCCTAATAAAGACACGCCAAAGCAGCGATCTTTATAGCGAATCGGAAAGAGCATCGTGCCTTGAATATTGAATTTCTGAGCCGCCTTCCGCCACTCTCCGGCTCTTGTTTCTTCCCGCAAATCTGGCACGCCTACGGGACGTTGCTGAATCACCACCTGCTCCAAAAGATCGCCAGGAGACAGCACGAAGCGTTGCCGTAGAAACGAACTGTCGCCATTGGGCATGACACCGCCTTTACCGAACAGACGATGCTCTAAGCGATCGTAAAGCCCAATCCAAATCAAGCTATAGTCGAATTCATCTTGTAGATAATTGAGCGTGGTTTCAATTAAAACATCGACGCTTTCCTCTTCCCGCAGGGTCTGGAGGACACGACCTAAAGCAACTAATTGTTTTTCGTAGGTTGTCGGCTCTTTCTGCTGACCCATGTTATTTGGACTCCGGTTCCGGGCAGCTTATGCTTTTTGCACAAAGGATGGGAAGAGAGATCCTAGGCACCTTTAGACCTAAAAGGGTATTTGCAGCCTGGATCACCATATTTCTAACTCATTTATCACGTTGCGACGGATAGTCAACCCATGGTCGATAAGATCGATGGCTGACAACGAGCCAGTTGGTAGACAACAAAAAGAATTATTTTCTCAAGCTCTCAAAATTCTATCTGGTGATGCCCCTTTTCCTCATAGATCTACTCAACCAGTTATTCAAGAGAGCCTGTAATATCTAGGATGCCCATAATATTAATGAGTGTTTGCGTTCGCTCCTAAGCTGGCAATTTTACTCGTCCCTATTTATTTTTGTCGTTCGATCCCTGACAATTGCACCCAAAATTGGATATCTATCAAGTTGGTTTACGTCCCCTTCTTTTCTCTGGACTGAAAGCAGATCCGGAACAGTTGCATCGGCAAGCGCTTCAACTTCTGGATTGGCTAGACCATACGGGCAACCGTCCACCTGCTAGTTGGGTTCAAGCTCGATTGCAGCAATCTTGTGGCTTCTCGGATTCTCGACTAGCGCGATCGCTGTGGGGGTTAAGCTTCCCTAATCCTGTTGGGTTGGCCGCCGGTTTTGATAAAGATGGTGTGGCCGCCGGCGTTTGGCCTAGTTTGGGTTTTGGGTTTGCCGAAGTTGGCACTGTGACGTTTCAGGCTCAGCCTGGAAATCCTCAGCCGCGTTTGTTTCGCTTACCTCTAGATCAGGCGGCCTTAAACCGGATGGGTTTCAATAACCAAGGCGCAGCGGCGATGGCGGCAATGTTTAAGGCGAGAAGTCAGCGACAAACACAAAAGCCAGGCGCTTCTCAGCTCAAAATTCCTATCGGCATCAATCTGGGCAAGTCTAAAATTACGCCCTTGGAGGAAGCAGCCGCAGATTATTTAGGCAGTTTCCGGTTGCTCAAGGATTGGGGTGACTATTTTGTGGTTAATGTCAGCTCCCCAAATACTCCAGGCTTGCGATCGCTCCAAGCTACCGAGCAACTAGAACCGATTTTGGCGGCTTTGCAGCAAGAAAACCAGCAACAAAAGCCGATGTTGATCAAGATTGCGCCTGACCTGGAATGGGAGGCGATCGCGGATGTGATCGCTTTGGCACAAAAACATCACTTAGCTGGGATCATTGCCACCAACACCACCATCCGCCGGGAGGGCCTCAAGACAGAAGTGCTGGAAGCTACAGGTAAATCAGTGCAAGACGAAGCAGGCGGCATTAGTGGTGCTCCAGTCAGGCAACGCTCTACAGAAGTGATTCGCTTTATCTATCAGCAAACTCAAGGTCAGTTGCCCATCATTGGGGTGGGGGGCATTTTTACCGCAGAGGATGCTTGGGAGAAAATTACCGCCGGAGCTAGTTTGGTGCAGGTTTACACAGGCTGGATTTATGAAGGCCCGTGGATGGTACGGCGAATTTTGACAGGGTTGGGGCAAAAGCTAGAGCAACACGGACTAGCTACTCTAGCAGATGCAGTTGGACAAGAAGCCTAGAGATGTGAAAAATGCCGTTTCTACCTAAAGCGATCGCTAGTCACCCCTACTGGCTCTTACTTTACTTAGCAACGGCAGATGTTGGTTTCACCTTAATTTACCTGGTTAGTAGCCTGCTTCAGAATCAGGCACTGCCTTTATTTAGCTTTGAGCAGAAATTTACGATTCCGGTTGTCTATGCCGCTATTAAGCTATTTTTGATCGGCTGCTGTTTAGTCACCTCAGCTCTTTGGAAATATTGCTTATTTCAGCGCTCCTCTCGCTATCTCCTGCTAACCATGGGAGCAGGATTTTTGTATCTCTCAACAGACAAGCTATTCAAATTTCATCATCTGTTGCAGCTTCCCGATTGGATGCCAAGCCTCCCCGCAGGAGGGGGAGCCTGGATACTTTTTTACTTATTCATCCAGTTACTCATTGTTACTGTTGGCTTTCGCGACCTTACCAAGCTTTGGCGTTTTTACCCTCAAGGGGCATTAATGATTTGCCTAGGCATTGCTTTGTTTATAGTTGGAGGTCTCGGTACTGAAATTTTTAACCATCAAATCTTACAGCCGCTACTTTGGCACATGGGGCGGGGCGATCGCGCCACTTTCTCAACTCTAAAAAATACAGTGGAAGAGTCTTCAGAACTATTAGGAGAGAGTATTGCGTTGCAAGGCTTGGTTTTATTTCTACTGAAGCAACGTCATCATTACTTCAACCTGCAAGCTAAAAAACTTAGTTAGCTCCCTGTATTTTTTCAGGCAAACTTTTACATCGACTCAATCTTACGCTTGCGCGATCGCCATTAGGGTTACTTCCCAAACCAAGCGAGGCTGAGCATAACTGAGGAGAGCTTGACGAGCTTTCTCTAAATGTTGCAACAGTTGGGGTTGCCGCCGCGATCGCCAAAGCGCATGTTGCAAATAGTCTATCAACCAGAGTTGCGCCTCTGTATCTAAGGCTTTATCCAAACGCCGAGCCAACTCTAAAGCTTCACGTGCTGCGCGCAGGGGTTGAGTCAGGGTGGCTAGCAGGTCTGGAGGAATCGCTTGCAACTGCTGCCAACTGGCGATCGCTTCTCCAGGGCTTCCTTGGGCAATCTCCAATAATTCTGGATGCTGCAAAATCTCGGCATAGCCCGCCTGTTCTAATACTTGCGCTAGTGCTTTCGGGCTCAGCCGGTAAAAGGGAATCCGCTGGCAACGAGAAACCAACGTCGGCAATAGCGCTTCGGCTCCCGGCGCAATCAAAATCAGCGTCGCTGGCCCTGGTTCTTCTAGCGTTTTCAGCAAGCCATTTGCCGCTGCTTCTGCCATCGTTTCTGCCTGCTCAATCACCACAACCGAGCGAGCTGATTCCATCGGCGGACGCCCCAAAAATTGAGCCAGCTGACGCACTTGATCGAGGCGAATTTGAGGAGGGGCTTTGCGTTTCAGCCCTGCTGCGGCGGCTTCCGCTGCTGACAACAATTTTCCCTGATGCAGATAAGTTGGCTGCACCCAGAGTAAATCAGGATGATTCCCTTGTTCTAGCCGATTTTGCAAGCCTTGTTTTTTAGCGGGGAGTACATCTAGCGCTAACAACGACTCCAGAAAACACCGAGCCGCTAAGCTGCGCCCCACGCCCGAAGGGCCTGAAAACAAGTAAGCAGGAGCGACTCGCTGCTGGAGCACCGCTTGATGCAGCAATTCTATAGCCTGCGATTGTCCAATTAGGGGTGCAAAAGCGGTTGATACCATTGCGTTAAGCGCTGACTGAGAACCTGTTGAATCTGGTGGGCGACTGCCTGTTCACTCTGACTAGCATCAATGCGAACAATCCGCTCTGGGTACTGCTGATGTAAAGCCTGAAAGCCCTGCTGCACCCGCTGATGAAAGGCTAAATCAGCTTGCTCCATCCGGTCGGCTTTACCTCGCTGTCGCATCCGAGCCAAGCCTAGTTCGGCATCCACATCCAACCATAAAGTCAAATCACTCTCCAGTCCACCCGTTGCAGCTTGGTTGAGTTGGTCAATTAAAGCTAAATCCAACCCTCGCCCGTACCCTTGATACGCGCTCGTGGAGTCGGTATAGCGATCGCATAAGATCACGGCTCCTTGAGCCAACTGCGGCCTTAAATAGCCATCTACATGCTGAGCGCGATCGGCGGCATACAGCAGCAACTCGGCTCGATTTTGGATTGCTTCTTGACCTTGATAGCCCAGCAATAACTGCCGCAACTCTAATCCCAGCTCTGTCCCTCCTGGCTCCCGCGTTACCAGTATGGGTGGAGCTAAATCTTCTTTGAGTGACTGGAAACATTGATTCTCCAGCAGCCATGCTTGCGATCGCAGCATTTGAGTGGTTTTTCCACTGCCTTCAACTCCTTCAAAAACAATTAATCGACCTTGCATAAGCTGCTATTGAACGACTCCTGACTCCGCACCCAGATTCCGCTCGAAGTGTTACTGGCAGGACCACTCCACGAATTGATTCATTGATTCTTGCCCCGACGCACTCTAACAGAAATTGGGGACCGACAGCGCACGCAAGATCATTCCATCAGAAAAAATTGATTTGATGTTGCTTCGCCTAACCTCGACTTTCTGAATTAGAACCATTCTGTCCGGATCGGAGGCTGGTATGCTAGAAGCTGGTAAAGGCCAAACCAATTCACATTTGGGCTCACTACAAAGCTTCTCGCTTTTACGCAGCCTGAAATCTGAATAGCCCGATTGGCCTTTATGCTTGAGTCTTGTTATAGCTACTAACCTAAGTATGACTTAGCCATGCTTAGCGAACGTTATGATAAGAAGGTCTTAAAACTGCCACGCCTGGGGTTGCCTATGGCTCGCTATACTTGTCTGTTTACCGTTGAAGTTCCTGTTAACAATCTCCAGCATCTGCTGATTGAGATTCTGGAATCCTGCAATCTTGACATCATTTATGACACTGGGGATTACATGATGGCTCGTGAAGTCCCTGGTCATGTTTCCTTCTCTAAATTAGTAACGGTAGAAGTTCTAATTGATAAGTCGGTCGCTGCCGAGCGAGAAATTCGCCTGAATTTTGTGATCAAGAACGAAGAACTACCCTTGCACCTCGACAATCACTGCCACCAAATGTATGAGCTTGTCAGCCGAGCTGTAGCGGAAAATCGGCATTGGCAGTTAATTGAAGCCGTTGCTGGGTAGCTTTTCTTAGAGCGGCCAACCCCAAATTAAACGCCCTGATTAGTCCATTACAACTTAGACTCGGCTCTAAGTCAGCTCTTCTGGTTCACCGATCATGCCAGGACTAATCAGTGTAATGTCAAACTCATCGGGGGGCACAGTTGACATCCCATCTTGCTTCAGTAGGTAATAAACGGCTTTGACTTGTGGCCCAAATACGATCTCATCTTCATTTCGCAAATCATGAGCTTGTAGCTTACGACCATTAATTAAGAGACCATTGGCGCTTGGTTTGCCTTTAAGGTTGCCATCAACCACTCGATAATAATAAGTGCCATCTTCATGGGGTAGCTGCACCAAAGTGGCGTGACGACGAGAGACAAACTGCGAAATCAAGCGAATGTCACACTTAGCATCTCGACCAATTGAATAAATGGGATTATTAAGAACAAACTCTCGGCGGCCTTTGTCGTCATCAATAATTAATAAATGATTTTGGGGCGGTTCTGGTGCCATTGCCAAGTAAGTGGTGCCGTGAACAAGTGAATAAGTCAGGATTGTGCCTGTATCCTAGCCTATTTTCCCTAATTATCGACCTAATTGAGTCGTAATAGGTCTTTAAGCATGCTGCAACTATAACGAGTCACCGCAGCCAATTTATGCGAGCTACAGCAGCGATCGCCTCTCAATCTTCAGGAGCAACACCCACCATTTTGGGATCAATTAAAGTGATATCAAATTCAGGGATGTCCCAAGTATCGGGATCAAAAGTGTTGATCGTGCTGTCTTCTAGGATGAAGTAGATTACACGGACGCAAGGGCCAAAAACAACCACATCTTCGTTTTTTAGGTCATGGCCTTGAAGCTTGTGGCCGTTGATCAGCAATCCATTCACACTAGGCTTACCGTCAAAATCACCATCTACGATTCGATAGTAATAGCTTCCATCCTCATGGGATTTTTGAATCAAGTTCGCATGATGACGGCCTACAAATAAGGAAGAGAGACGGATATCACACCCGACATCTCGACCAATTGAATAAAGAGATTTACCAAGAACAAACTTGCGCCGACCTTTGCCGTCTTCAATGATTAATAAGTGATTTTGGATCGGTTCTGGTGCCATCGCCAAGTTGTGGGTGCAGTGGGCGAACTTATTTCAGTTATAACTGGCAAATGACGCCAGGTCCATTCAAAGTGGCAGGGTTTGGAGTTAGCCGTCAATCTTCAGAAGCAACGCCTACCATCCTAGGATCAATCAGCGTCACGTCAAATTCCGGGATCTCTAGATCGTCAGGGTCTAAGTTGGCTAGTGCATCTTCTTCCAAAACAAAGTAAATGATCCGAACCGAAGGACCAAACACCACTACGTCTTTGTTTTGCAGGTCGTGTCCCTGTAACTTATGGCCATTGACCAACAACCCATTTACGCTAGGCTTGCCTTTAAGACTGCCATCCTGAATCCGATAGAAGTAGCTACCATTTTCCTTTGGCAGCTTTACTAAGGTGGCGTGCCGTCGAGATACAAATAGTGAAGCAAGACAGATGTCACATTTAACATCTCTGCCAATCGTGTATACCGAGCCATCAAGGGTGAAGTGTCTTTGTCCCTTGTCGTCTTCAATAATCAAAAGATGATTTTGCTTAGGTTCTGAAGCCATAACGCTGAATTTCAAATAACTAGAAAAAACTTATAATGCAGAGCCTGACGAAAGTTTGAGAGGTTTGTGCCTAAAAATTACTCATAGTAGCCATGTCTTAATTAGTTTACCCATTTGAATCAATAGATAGAGGTTGATGGCTCTTAAACAAACATTTCAGGTTTTTAACAATCGCTTGTAATATCAGAATTCAATTAAGCTTTGCCACCCGTTTCATTCTTAAGGGGAGACTGGGTGTAACGAAGTAGAAGTGAATTTGTCACCACACTGACAGAACTAAAAGCCATCATTGCTCCCGCCGCCGCTGGGCTCAGAACAAATCCTGTTACCACTAGGAAAGTACCCGCAGCGAGGGGAATCCCTAGGATGTTGTAGGCAAAAGCCCAGAACAAGTTCTGACGAATTTTTTTAAAGGTGGCGCGACTCAGTCGAATTGATTTTACAACGTCCATCAGGCGATCGCGCATCAGCACAATTTCGGCGGTCTCGACAGCCACATCTGTACCGGAATACAAAGAAATACCGATATCAGCTTGGGCCAGTGCCGGAGCATCGTTGATGCCATCGCCTACCATTGCAACTTGATGGCCGAGTTTTTGTAATTGAGCGATCGCGGCAGCTTTTTCCGCAGGCTGAATTCCAGACTGTACGTTTTCCGCAGCAATGCCCACAGATTTAGCAATCAGAGCCGCAACCTCGGGGCGATCGCCACTTAAGAGGTGAACCCGCAAGCCCATTTGTTGTAGCTGTTTGACAGTGGCATGGGCATCAGGCCGCAGAGGATCAACAGCAGCAATTAAGCCAACTAGTGTGCCTGCGATCGCAACATAGACCACAGTTTTGCCAGCTTGCGCTAATACTTCTGCTTGAGCCTGAGCAACGTCACTCACCACAATCCCTTGGTGTCTCAGCCAATCGGCATTACCCAACACCACTAAGCGATCGCTGACTAAAGCCGAAACTCCCCGTCCTGGCTCCGTGTAGAAATCTTTAGCGGGTAAAAGATCTAACTTCTGAGTTTGGGCTTGTTGCAAGATTGCGGCAGCTAAGGGATGACGGGCTCCACTTTCCACAGTGGCAGCGAACTGTAATAAATCTTGAGGAGAGAGCGGTTCAAGATTGGCGTTAGCAGTAACTAGAGGTAAGCAATCAGTAACAGTCGGCTGACCCGCAGTCAGAGTCCCAGTTTTATCAAACACGATGGTGTCGAGGTGATGGACTTGCTCCAAAACATCTCCGCCACGAATCAACAGCCCTTGCTCAGCGCCCAAGCTAGAACCTACCAAGATCGCGGTTGGAGTTGCCAAACCTAAAGCACAAGGACAGGCAACGACCAACACGGCGATCGCTAATTTGAGGCTTAATAGTAACGGTGAGGTTTGAGCCGGCAAGTCTGCTAAGTGGCTCTGCTGCATCAGATGAGCATGAGTCGTGAGGGACGCGATCGCGATGTGGTGGCTTAGCACTTCAGGCCAAACGTGAGTGCCAATCCCGTACCAAAAGACAAAGGTGACAGCCGCGATCGCCATGACTGTATAGGTAAAATACCCAGCCACAGTGTCAGCTAAATGCTGGATCGGGGCTTTGCGAGTTTGAGCCGTTTCTACCAGAGCAATGATTTGCGCCAGCGTCGTGTCCTTGCCTGTGCGCGTGGCTTGGATGGCGATCGCCCCTGATTGATTCAGGGTGCCTGCTGCGACCAGCTCCCCAGGCTGTTTGAGCACGGGTAAAGCTTCTCCGGTCAGCATCGATTCATCGACTGTGGTTTGCCCAGCCACCAATTTGCCGTCTACAGGCATCTTTTCTCCCGGTAGCACTTGCAGCCACTCCCCTACGCGCACTCGCTCCGCCGGAATCTCTACACAGGTCTGTGAGGCGATCGCAGTTTGATTGCCCGGATCAATGGTGGGTTGGGGGATCAGGCGAGCAACGCGCGGTTGAAGCGCGATCAAAGCCTCAAAAGCGGCAACGGCTCGGCCTCTAGCTCGCTGTTCCAGCGTACGGCCTAACAAGATAAACCCCACTAACATCACGGGTTCATCAAAGAAACACTCCCAGCCCAAGCTGGGAAAGAACAGAGCAATACAACTAGCGGTGTAAGCAGTGAAGGTGCCCAAACCAACGAGCGTATTCATGTTGGGGGCGTTGCGTCGTAGCCCTCGCCAGCCTTCGACCAAAATGAACCGCCCTGGCCCTACCAGTGCTATTGTTGCCAGTCCCCAATGGAACCAAATATTGCTGAGGATGGGAAGGGTTAACCAGCCCCACTGTCCAACGTGGCCTAACCCAGACAGCAGTAGGAGTAAACCTGCGATCGCAGTTCGGCGGGTTTGTTGTTGAATTTCGAGTTGATGTCGTTCTCTAAAGCTTGTCGAGGTAGAACCAACCCCGGGAGTAGCATCATTCTCTGCGGCTACAAATCTCGGTTGTGTCGGGAAGCCTGCCTCGGTCACTGCTTGAGCCAAAATAGCAGGATCAGCAATGCCTGCTGCACACTCAACTGTTGCGACTTCAGTTACTAAGTTGACTGAGGCAGAAATCACTCCAGGGTGTTGGCTAAGTTGCTGTTCTACCGTTCGGACGCAGCCTGCACACTTCATCCCCTCAACTTCTAAAGTTACAATTTCTGAGGAGTTTGGAGTTGCAACAATTTGGTCTGGAGTCAGTTGCATAAGCTTTTCGATCTACCGCCATCACGGGATACCTAAATGGGCATCTCTTCTTTGAGGGTAGGCGAAGACTCCAAAAATTGCCGTAAAGCCGCTAAGTTTTTTGCTCTCAAGCCCAAATTGGGAATTTTAATTGCTCAGCCGCATGCTTCAGCCTAAGTTGAGCCACTGCCCAGAATAAAGAGACTCAGCAAAGTGCCGCTATTCCAAAGGCTGTGCATCAGCATGGGAGCAAGGAGATTGCGCGATCGCGTGTAGACAAACCCCAACACCATCCCCAAAACCATTAGCGGTAATATTTCTGACAGGCTTAGGTGAGCCAAGGCAAATAGAAAAGCACTGATAGTAATCGCTCCCCAGACAGGCACGTAGCGGGTCAAGGATGGCAGCAGGAAGCCCCGGAACATCACTTCTTCAAACAAAGGAGCCGCGACCGAGGCGGTCAGGAAAAAGATTACCAAGGCCACATTATCTCGGCCCTCTAACACAATCGGCAAAATGGGATTGCTACCTCCCTGTCCTTGCCAAAACTGTTGGTTGATCAACGACACCAAAATTACTAGAGGTAGAGCCATGAAATAACCGCCCAACCCCCACCAAAACCAGTTGCCTCCGCCATTGATGCGAAACCAGTCTTCGTAGTCTTCATCAGGCAAGGGTAAGAATGGCTTCAAAGAGCTGTAGAGAACCAGAAGTCCGACAGTTACCAGCAAGGCATACACAGCCAGAATATAAATGGCTTGCGTCCGACTGTCAAAGCTAGCAGGGTTGATGCCTAAAAGTTGCAACCCCAAGGGCAAGGCAATTTGACCGACAAAAAATTGCCCTACGAAAAAGAGGACTAAAACTTGCCAAATAGTTTCGCCACCCCAAGAAGTCGG
Organism: Trichocoleus sp. FACHB-591; assembly: GCF_014695845.1. Classification (NCBI taxonomy): domain Bacteria; kingdom Bacillati; phylum Cyanobacteriota; class Cyanophyceae; order Leptolyngbyales; family Trichocoleusaceae; genus Trichocoleus; species Trichocoleus sp. FACHB-591. Next base: position 35,384 of record NZ_JACJPA010000121.1, on the reverse strand, counting down.
CCAACTCAAGGTTCCATTTTGCACTAACAAGGCTTGCTTACCTTTCACGAGCCATTGCACAACTAAATAGACCAAAATGCCAATGCCAATCAAAAAGCCAAACACTGGAATCCCAGCAATGAGTAACAACTTCAAAGCAGCTTGCTGAGCCAGGTCTTGTTCGGTAGTTTGCAATTCGCTGAGACTCGTTTGGCGTTGTTGCAGTTTGTACAATCGCGTCAGGGCTTGGTAGCGAAACCAGCCATCTAATTCTTGTTTGATTTGCAGTTCAGCATCGGGTAGAAGGCTGGAAGGAGTACTCCACAAACCTACTAAAGCCGTTGCTGTCTTACCTAGACTGCTGAATTGGCTACTAGGTTGAGTCGTGTCAATCAACTGGTTCCAAGTTGCTAGAGCTGCATCAGTCTGTCCCTGCTGAGCTTGCAAAACCCCTAACCGCAAGTCCAGCTCATGAATGAGGCGAGTCATCTGAGTGATGGGTTCTTGGCTTTGTTGGGCCTGGGTTTTGGGAGCGGGTGTTTCTGTGGCTGGAGCAACTTTAGGCTGCGTTTCTGGCTTCAAGGTGCGGGCTAATGGGCGGTCTTCTAATGTAGGCTGCGATCGCGTTACCAACTTATCTAAAGTGCCTGCCACCGATTGCCGAGCTTCTTGGTACTGTTTCAAAGCGGCTTTGACGGGTTCATCCCCAATCAATTTATCCCGTGCGCGTTTGAGATCCACATCGCTATTGGCATCGCCTTGCCACTCGGAAGCGTGCAGCAACAGATTGGTTTGATAGAGTTCTAGACGGCTCTGAACTTGAGGCTGGCTCCAGCTTTGGACTAAAGATAAGCCAATAAAAGCGATCGCAATAATCGTCAGGACCCCTAAAATCAATTGCTTCAGTTTCATTCCCTTCCCCAGCAGCAAGTACAGTGATTTCACCCCAAATTTGGAGTGATGAACCCGTTCAGCTCGATCAATGTGAGTGCAATGTTAATCAGCCTCAAAGGCATTATCTCATTGCTAGTCCTGCTCGGTGGCCTATCAGCAGTTAGAGCCATCAGCTTCTCAGGAGAGATAGGCGATCGCGGCTAGTACAAACAGCAGCATAGACCGTATCTTTCGTGATCCAGCGCGTCTCCTCGACGGGGTAAAATTCTTCTGGTCTCTTTTGTATGGGTCTTTATAAAGACTCTGCATTATTGGCGATCGTTCGCTCTATTTCTGACACCCCTGCCCTGATTTGATTGGAGGATAAAGCCCTGAGTACTCGTGTCATTCTTGTGCGCCACGGTGAGAGTAGCTATAACGTTGAGCGCCGTGTTCAGGGTCACTGTGACCAATCAACCTTAACTGAAGCAGGTCGTGCTGCGGCTCAAAAAGTTGGGGCAGCTTTGAGTGGCCTCACCTTCGATGCAGTGTATAGCAGTCCGCTGAAACGAGCGAAAGAAACAGCTCAGCTAGCGCTTTCCTGCTTTCCGACGGCTACTCATTATCCTCCCGAAATCCAGCTAACCGACAACCTCAAGGAAATTAATCTGGTGCTCTGGGAAGGCATATTGTTTGATGAGGTCGAAGCCAAATTCCCCGAGGATATCCAGTTGTGGCGAGACCAACCGCATAAACTACGGATGGAAATCCCTGGACCGAACGGCACAGTTGATTTCTTTCCAGTCCCAGCGCTTTACGAACAAGCTCGACAGTTTTGGCAAGAAGTTTTACCTCGGCATGGGGACCAAACCATTCTGGTCGTCGCTCACAGCGGTATTAATCGAGCTTTGATCAGCACTGCCATTGGTCTAGATTGCGATCGCTACCAATCTTTGCAGCAATCTAACTGCGGCATTACAGTCTTGAATTTTGCAGGTGGCTTAGACGCGCCTGTGCAGGTAGAGTCTTTGAACTTGACAGCTCACTTTGGCGAACCGTTGCCAAAGCGTCGCTCTGGACAAAAGGGACCCCGCCTCTTGCTAGTGCGACACGGAGAGACAGAATGGAATCGGCAGAAGCGCTTCCAAGGTCAAATTGATGTCCCACTCAACGACAATGGGCGCGAGCAAGCTCGACAAGCAGCAGAGTTTTTGCGCTCCATTAGCATTGATGCGGCAGTGAGTAGCTCAATGCAGCGGCCCAAAGAAACAGCAGAAATTATTCTGCAACACCACCCCGCTATTGAATTAAAGCTCGACGATACCTTGCAAGAAATCAGTCATGGTTTGTGGGAAGGCAAGCTAGAGTCAGAGATTGAGGCAGAGTTTCCGGGTGAGTTGCAACGCTGGCAAGCTACTCCAGAAGCCGTACAGATGCCTGAGGGTGAGAACCTGCAACAGGTTTGGTATCGGGCGATCGCAGCTTGGAACGCCATTGTCGAAACAGCGGCTGCATCCCCCACCCCCCAGACCGTATTGGTGGTGGCTCATGATGCCATCAACAAAGCCATTTTGTGTCATGTGACGGGTTTAGGGCCAGAAAACTTCTGGAACTTCAAGCAAGGAAATGGTGCGGTGAGCGTGATTGACTACCCCAAAGGCCCAGCAGGGCAACCTGTCTTGCAAGCGATGAATATTACGTCTCACCTAGCAGGTGGAGTTTTAGACAAAACGGCAGCAGGAGCTTTGTAAGTACGAAGGCATCATGACTAATGAACTGCTCCAACAAGTCCGGGTCTTAGATCCTGCGGCGATGACCGATCGCGTGGCCGATGTCTTGATTGTCGATGGCAAGATTGAGGCGATCGCAGACTCTATCTCTGAGTGGCCCGCCAATACTCAGGTCCGAGATAGCCGAGGCATGATCTTAGGGCCAGGGTTAGTCGATTTGTATAGCCACTCTGGCGAACCCGGGTTTGAGGACAGGGAAACCCTACGTTCTTTACAGCAGGCCGCGATCGCGGGTGGCTTCACGCGCCTAAATATCCTGCCTGACACGACTCCCGCCTTAGATAATCCTGCTGGACTCGCCTGGTTGCAAGACAAACGGCAATTTCAGCTTCCAGTCCAAGTGCAGGCATGGGGCGCTTTAACCCTGGGGGTGCAAGGACAACAAATGACCGAGCTAGCTGAACTAGCAGCTGCGGGTGTCGTGGGTTTTGCTGATGGTCGAGCTTTATCCAGTTATGGACTCCTGCGGCGACTTTTGGAATATCTCCAGCCATTGCAAAAACCTGTGGCCCTATGGCCTTGCGATCCCAAGCTAACAGGGAATGGGGTGATGCGAGAGGGACCGGAATCAATTCGCTTTGGCTTGCCTGGAAGTCCTGCGATCGCTGAAACCACTGCGATCGCGGCTCTCCTCGAACTCGTTGCAGCGATCGGTACGCCTGTGCATATCATGCGAGTCTCGACGGCCCGTAGCATCGAACTAATTCAAGCAGCTAAGGAACGGGGTCTGCTCATTACGGCTAGCACCACCTGGATGCATTTGTTGCTCAATAGTCAGGCGATTCAAAGCTACGACCCCAACTTACGGCTCGAACCTCCGCTAGGCAACCCAACGGATCAGGCCGCTCTAATCGATGGGGTGAAGCAAGGCGTGTTAGATGCGATCGCGATCGATCACACTCCTTACGCCTACGAAGAAAAAACAGTGGCTTTTGCCGAGGCTCCTCCAGGGGCGATCGGATTAGAGTTAGCACTTCCTCTGTTATGGCAGCGCTTTGTCGCTAGTGGTGAATGGACAGCGTTAGAGCTTTGGCGCGTACTCAGCAGCAATCCAGCCAAATGTCTGCAACAGCCTGTCGCCACAGTCGCACCTGGCCAACCTGCTGAACTGGCTTTGTTTGACCCCAGCCAGCCTTGGGTGGTGAACGGGCAGTCTCTTAAGTCTTTATCTATTAACACACCTTGGTTGGGTCAAGAGCTGCTTGGTCAGATTGTGAAAACCTGGTGTCCTAGTCTTTAAAGAATTACTGAACAGACTTAAGTTCGTAAGCTGGCTCTTGGCCTAACTCTCCAACTCGGTTAGGAGGCCAGAAACGCACTACAGCTCGACCAATGATGCGATCGCGAGGGACAAACCCCCAGTAGTGGCTGTCATAGCTGTTATTGCGGTTATCGCCCAGCACTAAATAAGAGTCAGACGCTACCTGCACTGGTCCCCACTGATAGCTGGGTTTCTCGTCAATGTACTCTTCTCGCAACGGTTGGTCATTGATATAGACTCGCCCTCCCTTAACTTCTACCTTCTCACCCGGTAGACCAATCACCCGTTTGATGAATGCATCCTTAAAGCCTTGGTCTTTTAAGGTTTGAGTTGGAGAGAACACGACAATATCGCCTCGCTCTAAGCTATGGAAGTGGTAGCTTAATTTATCTACAATCAAGCGATCGTTGATTTGTAGCGTTGGTAGCATTGACCCGGATGGGATATAGCGCGCTTCAGCGACGAAAGTGCGAATTCCCAAAGCTAAAATGACACTCAGCCCAATGGTTTTGAGTCCCTCTAACCAAGGATTTTCAACTTGTGGTTGGGTATTTTCGTCAGACGCTTGATTCTGCACACGAGTCATAGGTGTTTACTTACCAAGGAAAAGAGCGGTATCAATTCAGAGTTATAAGCGTTACTCAGACTACCAGCCTATCAATTCAATCCAACAAATGGGTTTGATACTGCCATGTAACGATGGGGAGCTTGTAAAACTCTGACATAAAAATCGATATTTAGACACGCATCAATTTACGTTATCTTAGCCAGTTGCTTATCTCACAAACGGTTAGCGCCATGCATTCTGCCTCTCATCTACTCATTCGTCAGGCCCAAGTAGCTCCTACCCAGTGGTGAACTCATGGTAGGAGATGTACAAATCGAGGGAGGGACTATTGTTCAGGTTGCACCCGACCTCTCCGATACGACCAATAGCTCAGTCAGCCAGGAAATAATAGACGCTCAAGGACTCACTTTGTTGCCAGGAGTGATTGACCCGCAGGTTCACTTCCTCGAACCAGGTTTGGAGCACAAGGAAGATTTATTTACCGCCAGTTGTGCCTGTGCCCAGGGAGGCGTTACTTCTTTCTTGGAAATGCCCAACACCCGCCCACTAACCACCAACCAAGCCGCGCTAGACGATAAACTGCGCCGAGCGGCGGAAAAGTGTTTGGTGAATTACGGCTTTTTTATCGGGGCAACGGGTGACAACCTCACAGATTTACTACTGACCACGCCCCGCACACCTTAGAAGAAAAAGCTCAAACCTACCCCAACACACCTTCAGGCATGCCAGGAGTTGAAACCTCGCTGCCTCTGATGTTGACTCAAGCTAAAGCGGGACGTTGCACCGTGGCTCAAGTGGCTCATTGGATGTCCACAGCCGTTGCCAAGGCTTATGGCATTCCGAAAAAGGCGCGATCGCTCCAGGGTACGATGCTGACCTCGTACTTGTTGACCTCGAAAACTACGCTCCAGTACGGCGTGAAACCCTTCAAACCAAGTGTCGCTGGAGTCCCTTTGAAGGTTGGGAGTTAACAGGCTGGCCTGTAACGACTATTGTGGGAGGCCAAGTGGTTTATGACCACGGGAAGCTGAACACAGAAGTCCGGGGTCAAGCATTGACCTTCAGCGAAACTTGAAGAATTCACTAACAGTCTAAACTCAGGACAGGAAGCCACAAATTCAGTAGTTGCGGTTTGCACAACCCTGGAAACTTTAAAGAGATGGTGTAGTCAAACTGCAACTGCTAAAGCTGGAGTTAATTCCAGATAAACTCCTATTGGTGACGTACCAAGTTCATCTAAGTAACTGGGCATGCTTAAGGTAAAGAATTCCGTTAAAGTTTTCCCTTGAGCTGTCTCGGCTCGCTTAGGTGCATTTTTCCAAACAGAAATCATGGCAAATACAGAGCTGCTACATTCGATCGCCCATGACCTAGAACAGCATCCAAACTCAATTCGGATTAAAAAGCTAATTTTTTATATTTGCAAAAATGTTTGGGAAAACAATTTAGATATTATCAACTCTCATTCTCTAAAAAATCTCATTCAAGAATTAGTTAGCCTTCATCCGACTTCCAGCGTTCTCAATTCTCATCTAAACAGGGTCGCTCAAGGTTTGAGCAAACCAGCAGAGTACAGTTTAATTGCCAATCTTATTTTTCAAAAAATCAAAAGTCTTTATTCTGAGATTTCATTAGAGTCAAATATTACCTCAAAGCAGCAAGAGGCACTTAGAGTCGCTGAAAGGCTTGCTCAAGACAAAAACTCAATTAGAATCAAAAAAATCCTCACTTATATTTGCAAAAATATCTGGGAGAATAACTTAGATCAGCTCCAGCAATACCACTGGCAAGAGTTAATCGAAGAGTCTTTGGAGCTAGCACCAACTCTAGAGAATCTAGAGCTAGTACTTAACAGTATTGTAAGAACCCTTAATCGCCAAACCGAATATTCTCTGGTTGCGAGTAGTATTATTAATTGTTTCAGTACTTTATATCCTGAGAAGTCAGCTTCAACTCAGTTAATGAGTGACAACGGCGATACACAAATAGTTATTCACACTGAGCAGACAAATTTAGTGGTTGAGCCTCAACCAACTCAAAAAGCTTATTCCACAGAGTTAACTTGTTACACACAAGTTTCCTCCCATCTAGAAGCTCAACCGGAGAAGATTCGGATCAAAAAGCTAATTCTTTGCGTCTGTAGGAATTATTGGGAGAATGATCCAAGCAAGCTACAAGCAATACCCCTAGAAATTTTAATTGCCGAGCTATATGCGATCGCTACAACTATCACTGATCTAAAACTACTTTTAAGCAATGTTGTTAATACCTTAAACCGGAAAGCAGAATACTTTTTAATTGCCGATACAATCACTCAGTCTCTTGAAGCTCTCTACTGCCAATCCATTAATTCATTCCCAGTAGCTCTGCCCTCAAGTAACCAAGCTGAAGCTAGTTTCACCCAACCGATAGATCAACATTCAGCTTCTCAGGTAGCGCGATCGTCAGGAATAGAGACAGAGCTAGCGCAAAGTGCGTATGCTCCTTTTGAACTACGGCTCGAAATCATGAAATATACCAATCCTCTTCGAGCCAAAATTTTGCTCTTTTCAGTACTTCAGCATAAGTTCTCTTTTAGCGCTTCTGATTGGTCAGCTCTCAAAGCTTGTGAATTTGATTATTTACTACAACAACTATTTGAACAGTGTGAAACCCTGTCCACCCTTGAATCTCGGCTAGAAATCATTGCCAGCTGTTTAGAAGATCCCTATGAGTACAATCAGGCAGCGGGAGTCATCATTCAGTGCGTTAAACCCTTTTATCCACTCATACAACGCCAGCCGAAACTTAGTTTAGCTGCGTCTATATCATCACCAATTTACTCAGAGCATTTCTCCCCTGAGCAAACCAGGATTAAGTTCAATTTTGAAGAAACCCTCTTAACTTCTGGCCATGCTGGTATCGATATCGAGGTGGAGACCGAGCAGACTTGCCAGTTTGGTTCTACTGCGAAACCCGTTTTTAAGGATGAAGCGCGATCGCTGGATGACTTAGACCAAACCTGCGAACTATCGTCTATATTAACTCCCAAAATATCAGCTCAAAGCTGAAATAAAATTGCTGATTAAGATGAGGCTTTAGCATAAATAATTACAAGTAACTTCTATGAATGCAGATGAATTAATTGGGCGATATGCTGCTGGTGAGATTGACTTTGACACCTTGAGTCTGAGCGGCATTAACTTAAACGGAGCTGATTTAATTGGAATCAACCTCTCTAAAAGTGATTTACAGGGTGCATCGTTCATTTTTGCCTACCTCAGTCGAGCTAATTTAAGTCAAGCCAACTTAATAGGTACAAAGCTGAGTGGGACTAACCTCAATCAAGCAGATCTACACCGCGCCAACCTTCATGATACTGATCTGCATGGTGCTAGCTTGCAAGCTGCGGATCTACGCAGTGCTGACATTACTTTGGCTAATTTACTCGATGCCAATCTAATCGACGCGGATCTACGCAATGCCAACTTAAGCGGTGCGAATCTCACAGGTGCCTGTTTACGAGGAGCTAATTTTCGCCAAGAGAACCGTCAATATGTTGCTAATCTGAGAGGCGCAAACTTAGCTAAAACCGATCTGAGAGGTGTTAATTTAACAGGTGCTGACCTAGCAAGAGTGAACCTGCGCGGCGCAAACTTGAGCGAGGCTATGTTAAGAGACGTTGATCTGAGTGAAGCAGATCTCACAGGTGCTATTCTTAGTGGCGCTTTTCTCACAGAAGCTCAACTCAGCGGTGCCATTCTAGTCGGAGCAAACTTGGTCAACGCCAAACTGGAGCGAGCTACATTATGCGACGTTGATCTAACAGGCGCGAATTTACACAACGCCATCTTGCCTGATACCAAGTTGAGCAAGGCTAAATTAGAGCAAGCTAATCTCACTGCTGCGAAGTTGAGTCGAGCCGACTTAAGCCGTACCAACCTTCGCCATGCTAACTTGACTGACGCTAACTTGATTGATGCCTATTTAGCGAGAGCCGATTTGAGTTACGCCAATCTGACTGATGCCAACTTGGTCCGAGCCGAGCTCAGTAGCACCAATTTAATGAATGCCAACCTCAAGGGAGCTAAAATGCCTGACGGCAAAGTTAATAGCTAACTTAACTAGAATAGTTGTCCTTACGGGCGGTTTGGTGAAGCCAAGTTACGAAAACAGGTAAACTGCGGCTCAAACAACAGCTTTACAGTTCCCACCGGACCATTACGATGCTTGGTAATAATCACCTCAGCAATTCCGCGATCGGGCGTATCTGGGTTATAGTACTCATCCCGGTAAATCATCATAATCAAATCCGCGTCCTGCTCAATCGACCCCGACTCCCTCAGGTCGGACATCATGGGTCGCTTGTTAGTCCGAGACTCTACGCCCCGACTTAACTGCGACAGCGCAATCACTGGAACACCGAGTTCCCGTGCTAAACCTTTCAGGCCACGAGTTACTTTCGACAACTCTTGAACTCGGTTGTCTGAGCCGCTGCCCTCCATTAACTGTAAGTAATCGATCAAGATGAGTCCCAAAGGTTTTCCGTTCTCTGCTTGCAAGCGACGGGCCTTGGAGCGCATCTCGGTCACACTGATGTCCGGCGTATCGTCGATATAAACATTTAGCTGTGACAACGTGCTGATAGCGTGTCCCAGAGGTTCCCATTCGGTCTGGCTGATCCGTCCAGAGCGTAGGCGACCACTCTCAATGCGAGACTCGCTAGAAAGTAAGCGGTAAACCAACTGCTCCTTAGACATCTCCAAGCTAAAAACTGCTACGGGTAACTTGTGAAATGCCGAGATGTTCCGAGCAATGTTCAAAACAAAGCTGGTTTTTCCCATTGACGGACGACCCGCCACAATCACCAAATCCGATCGCTGGAAACCTTGGGTCATGGCATCCAGATCATAGAAGCCGCAGGCGATCCCTGGCATCACCATGCCTAAAGAGCGGCTTTCAATGTCGGAAAAGGTGTCTGTGAGAATATCCGAAGTGGGGACTAGACCTTCTTGCGGACGGTCTTGAGTAATGCTGAAAACTTTTTGCTCAGATTGATCGAGGATCTTCACTAGTTCACTGTTGGTTTCATAACCAAGCTGGGCGATCTCAGTGCCAACCTGAATCAGCTTACGGCGCAAATACTTATCCATGACCAGCGAGGCATACTGGTCAATGTTGACGGCGCTGATCGTGCGATCTACTAGTTGAGCGAGTCGGCTTTGCCCACCCACTTTTTCTAGCAGGCTGTGATCTTGCAGCCAACTTGTGAGGCTCATGAGGTCAGTCGGCTTACCTTGGCTATGGAGCGTGACCGCTGTTCGATAGATTTCTTGATGCGCACTAATGTAGAACGCCTCAGGCCGCAGAATATCAATCACTCGATTGATAGCTTCTGGGTCGAGCAAGATACCACCTAAGATGGCTTCTTCCGCATCAATGTTTTGCGGGGGCAGGCGATCGCTCAGCGGTTGGAAACTTAAGTCGTGAACCATAACAGGGACAACTGTAAAAAGGTTTGGATCAAATGAGACGGATGAGTAGCTGACTCACCCGTCCTACACTGAAGAACAAAACTGGTCAGTTGCAGCCTCTATGGGGCCTCACACACTAGCCTGTTATGTATATCAGAATTCTACCGACGCCAAGCGGCAAGAATTAACTAACCAGAATTAGCTAGCAACGACTTCAATCTCTACTACAGCGCTCACATCAGGATGCAGTTTGATTTCTGCTCTGTAAGTTCCAACTTTATTAATGTCGGGTAGAGAAATTTCGCGGCGATCGACATCTTCACCTGTCGCTGCCTGAATTGCTTCTACGACTTCACGAGCTGTAACCGTACCGAAGATGGCATCGCCTTCACCCACCTGCTTCTGAATGGTGAGGCGAGTTGCCTTCTCTAGAACTGCTTTTTGCGTTTCAGCTTGCTGCTTTTGTTCCAGCAATAGCACACGCTCTTTCTCTTTACGACGCTCTACTTGCTTAAGAATGCCAGGGTTGGTCTTAACAGCAAAGCCTTGAGGAATCAAGTAATTGCGGGCGTAGCCGGGAGCGACTTCTACCAGATCACCTGTTCTCCCTAGCTTGCTAACATCCCGATTTAAAACTAACTGAACACGTTTCGCCATGATCTTTCCTGTGATTAACTGTGCGTACCTTGGGAGGTGTTGTCGCTGTCGTCAGAACACTTTATCGTATCGAAATGTGAGGAGCGATCGCAAGTTTAGCGACCATCTAATTTCTGTCAACTCCTAGCATCCCCTCACATTTCGTTTTGCCCAGTCACCTTTAGTACAGGTGCCACTATTCTCTAAAACTGCTCCTTAAGTTGCCGTAAACGCGCAAAAGTTTCCACTTGCTCAGCCATCTTGACGGCTTGTTGAATACGGGGCACATCCCAGCGCAGGAAAGGATTTGTGCGTTTTTCCAAACCCAAATTTGAGGGTACAGTCGCTTCTGAACGCTGACGCATTGCTTCGACCTCAGCTAAGCGGGTTTGCAAATCTAAGTTAGCGCTCTCCACGCTTAAGGCAAACTGTAAATTCTTTAGGGTATATTCATGGGCGCACCAAACCCTGGTGTTGTCTGGCAAAGCTCGCAACTTGCTTAAAGATTGCACCATTTGCGCCGGAGTCCCCTCAAACAAGCGACCACAACCGCCTGCAAAAAGTGTATCCCCACAAAATAGCTCTCCTGCGTCCTCGGGGTTGGTAGGTGGAAAGTAATAGGCGATGTGGGCGCGGGTATGCCCTGGCACAAACAACACTTCTGCTTCTTGGTCTCCAAATGGAACGCGATCGCCTTCTTGCAGAAACTTGTGTTGTCCTGGAATGCGTCCGCGATCGCCCTCCCCCCCATACACGGTTAAGGTGGGAAATTTGCGTAGCAGTTCTGCATTTCCACCCACATGATCCCCGTGATGGTGAGTATTAAAAATCGCTACTAATTCTGCACCAAGCTGAGCCAAGCACTTTAAAACTGGCTGCGACTCTGCTGGATCTACCACTGCTGCTATCCCCTGGGCAGGAGCATGCAGGACAAAAATATAATTATCGGAGAGGGCTGGGAGTCGATAAACTTGCATCAGTCCATTTTCTCATTGGTTTCCCAGAATTGAACGACACTTTAGGCTTAAGTCTCCCTCAAGCGACTCAAGGAATTTGACTACTTAGCGATGGGCGGCAATCAACTCACACCTTGATGAGAGAGATTTACACAAATTCACTAAGTCTTCATTGTGTGCTCATTGCAGCTTTGCCAAACCGCTGAGATAAAGCTATGACAATAGCTTTATGAGGACTGCCTCAGCCAAACGTTATTAGACGTATCAGGACAAGTCATACTCATGGTGTGGACAGCGCAAAGTAAATCAAGCCTAAGCATAAAAACAATTACAGAGCAAATTATTCAAGCTGGACAGCTGAGCCGCCGAGAGCATTTGCAATTAACTTCTGTAATTCTTTCCGACTCTAAGCTTTCTTCTGAAGACCGACGGCAGATTAACTTAATTTTTGATTATCTGCAAACGGGTCGCCTCAAACTAGCCGACTAAATCTTCTGGTAGCATCACTGTATTCCATCCTTCTACACTCTTGAGCCCCCAACCCGCTAAAAATCGCCAGAAAATTTCTGTCATTACACCCGACCTATCAGGGGGTGGAGTGACAAGGGCTTATTTGTTGAGCCAAGTTCTACAAAAACTTGATTATGACGTAGAAGTTGTTGGGTTTCTCTTTGGTCCATCCATCTACCCCAATCCACCCATTGGCCTCCCAGTTCATGCATTTCCTGGCTGTAATTATCCAAGGCTACTGAGTCCAGCCAAGCAACTGCTTGATCAGGTGAATGGGGATATTATTTACGCCGTCAAGCCCAGGCCCACCAGCTTTGGTATGGCTTTATTGAAGCAATTATTTTCTAAGCGTCCAGTCGTCTTAGATATTGATGACTGGGAGCTAAGCTGGTATGGCGGTGACAAATGGGCCTACCGTCCTACGGTGAAACAGTTAGCGAGGGATGTGTTGAAACCGGAAGGGGCATTAAGACAGCCAGAACACCCCTTGTATTTGAAGTGGAGCGAGAATCTGGTCAGTCGGGCGAATGCCATTACTGTAGACACTCAATTTCTCCAAAATCGGTTTGGCGGCACCTACCTACCCAATGGGAAAGAGACGGCTTTATTTAATCCCGAAAAATTTGACCCTGAGACGAGCCGGGAGCGCTACGGTCTGTCAGGTTACCGAGTGTTGATGTTTCCTGGAACACCCCGTCCTCACAAAGGTTTGGAGGATGTTCTGCTGGCTTTAGAGAAGTTGAACGAGCCAGATCTAAGACTCGTGATGGTGGGTGGCCGTAGACCAGACGACTACGATCGCCAACTGGTTGAGCGCTGGGGACAATGGATTATTCAATTGCCGAGATACCCAGTTGAGCAAATGCCTGAAATTGTTGCGGCAGCTCATGTAGTAGTGGTGCCACAGCGGGATACACCAACGGCAAAGGCGCAATTCCCACTCAAGCTAACCGACGGTATGGCAATGGCAAAGCCAATTTTGTCTACCAAGGTTGGTGATATTCCGACTATTTTGGCTGGAGTCGGATACCTAGTTGAGCCTAATTCTCCAGAACAAATTGCTGAGCAACTTCGAGCCATCTTTCAGGACTGGGAGTCAGCTTGCCAATTAGGTTTGAAGGCGCGGCAAAAATGCGTAGAACACTACAGCACCGATGCAATGGCATCTACTCTAGAGAAATTGCTTGGACAGCTGAAGTGATGGAGGCCGACAGTTCCTCGAAACCTAAAACCTAACCCCCGACCCCTCCCCTAGGCTCGACACGCTTTTCAGCTTGAGGGAGATTTGGGAAGAGGTCAGCTCAAATGAAAAAACTTGCCAAGAATTAGCTGATTTTCAGCAGCTCAACATCAAAAATCAAGGTGGCATTAGGAGGAATCACGCCGCCAGCACCACGAGCACCATAACCTAGTTCAGCGGGAATCACGAGTTTGCGACGGCCACCGACCTTCATGGTGCCTACGCCTTCATCCCAACCCTTGATTACTTGACCAACTCCAATTTTGAAGCGGAAGGGTTGACCGCGATCGCGAGAGCTATCAAATTTTGTGCCGTCTTCTAAAGTGCCTGTGTAGTGCACTACGACAGTTTGTCCAGTCTGAGGAGTTGCTCCAGTTCCTGCTTCTATTTCGGTGTACTGCAACCCTGAAGGAGTTGTGACGACATCATTACTATCCATTACCACCTCAGTATTTTCGGACTTCTCTGCGTTGTTAGATAGGGGGTTCTGCGCAATTAAGCTGCTGCTCACTGTTTGTGATACTGCTGGTTGGGGTTGAGTGTTTTGCAACTCCCCAGCGATCGCGGAACTGCGACCACTAATCTGCGTGACGACTAGCAGTACACAGCAAGCTAGCATCAGTCCCAAGCTAATTAAAATCTCTCGCAAAATTCAATTCCTCCTAGCATCGAAAATACAACTAACTTTACAGCCAGCATCCAGTGCTGTTTCAGGTTAGCGTATGCTTTTCAGTTTAAGCTCTGAGTTGAATACTGCGATCGCCCGTTTTAGCGCCACGACTTATTTTCTAAATCCCGCACTTGCCGCTCCAAGCGATCAAGCCGCCCCCGTAGCTCATCCATTTCGGATTGCTTGGGCACACCCAGATCCTGTAAAACGTTACGAAGCTGTCGCTGCATCTGAGCGTCTAAATTGCCCTGCTCCGACTTGAGATGAGTCATCAAGTCATCTGCAAACCTCTTGGCTTGTTCAGGATTGAGTTGTCCTGTTCTCACCCATTCATCGCTGACCTCCCTTAGTTTTTCTGCTACTAGAGAGGTTGTACCTACTCCAATCATCAGTAGTTGCTTAATGAAATTATTGTTGTCCATGCGATTTCTCAGAGTTGTGCGATTGCAACAGTCGTAAATGTAGGCTTTAGTGTAATTAATGAAGTTTTAGTGTTATTCTTCAAACCTGACTGAACCCAGCCTACAGCTTTATTCTGTCAAATCTAAAGCGTTCCTAACCTGCTTTGGCCAACAAAAAACTACTTGCCGTCTGTAGGCATGGGTTATGGTACTTGGGTTTGCTAGACTCACTCGTTACTTTGTGGCCATCAACGACAACTTAAATTGGTTGAATTACTCTACAGGAAACATTAGACTGGCGTGTTTATGGTGATCGAGTGGCTCAAAATCAAGGTTGCTCCTGAAATGCGAGAGCAGTACATCCAAAAAGATGCCGAAATTTGGACTGCATTCCTCTCTGAGTATCCTGGGTTTTTAGGCAAGGAAGTTTGGATTAATCCAGATAACTCTACCGAAGTTATTTTGGTGATCCGCTGGGCTAATAGAGAGGCTTGGAAATCTGTGCCTAGCGATCGCTTAGCAGCCATAGAGCAGCAATTCGCCCAACAACTAGCTGGCAGCTACCCCATCATTGAAGCGGGGGAGTATCAGGTGCGGAAATTTCCGCAGTCATAAGAGACGATCTCCTTCGAATTCCCTCAAGGCGCTGTAGCGCTTAGGCTAGCATACGAAGAAGACCCGAACCTTCTCTGCTCTAATGCCTGAATGCCCTCGCTGTCATCAAACTGTTAGTTCACAAGCTATCACCTGTCCTCAATGCCACCTGGCGTTGAAAGCTCACGGACATCCTGGGATTCCGTTATATCGAGCTGATGAAGCTACTTATTTATGTGGCACTTGCACTTATCACGACGATGACACTTGCAATTTTCCTCAACGACCCTATGCGAAAGAGTGCACACTCTATCAAGATCGCGCCCAGAGCTATGCCAATCTGAGCGCAGGTAAAGGCTATACCAATCAAACCTCTGGTTTCAGCCAGCTCAAAACTTGGATCAAGCGCAATGCTGGCTGGTTAGCACTCGTTGGTTTAGTGGTGGTTAGCTTGCTCCTGGCTTTGTAGGTGATTCAAGATTGAATTCATGTTTCTACGGACAGCACGCTTATCGTAGCCCCAGGACGGAGTTTAAGGTAGAGTCGCCGGTACAGATGCCACATTTGCATCAGTCGCGTGGTCCATCGCCGGTAAGCTTTCAAGTAACGAGGCTGCTTCTTGAAAAACAGCTAAGTCAAACCAGAAGGTCGTCCCCACCCCGACTTCACTCACCAAATGTACGGCGCTGTAGTGTTTTTCAATAATATTTCGCACAATCGACAGCCCTAAACCTGTCCCTTCTAGAGTGTGAACTCGGTTTTCAACCCGGAAGAAACGGTCGAAAATTGCCTCTTGATCTTCTTGATCAATGCCAATTCCCGTATCAGATATTTCAATCCGAACAGTCCGAGGTTGGTTTTGTAAGGCGACTGATTTCAACCGGAACTGCGGCTGAAGCACATAAGCCCGAATCGCGACTTTGCCACCAGATTCAGTAAACTTCAGTGCATTACCAACTAGATTGGCAAACACTTGCAGCAGTAAATCGTAGTTACCCACAACTGCTGGCAGGTCTGGTTCAATTTCGTGGCTGAGTTCGATGCCTTTGTCTCTGGCATTGAGCTGATAAGTTCGTAGGGTCTGCTCAATGGGTTGACTGACATCTACAGCCTCGAAGTGATAGCGTTTACAAGATTCTAGACGCGATAAATCCAACACATCGTTGACCAAACGAGTCAGGCGATCGGTTTCTCGATTAGCAGTTTCTAAGAACTCGCACCGCTCTTCCTCGGTGAGTTCTTCCCCGTACTCATGCAAGGTTTCAATAAACGATTTGATGTTGAATAGGGGGGTTCTCAATTCGTGAGAAACGTTGCTGATGAACTGGCTCTTAGCTTCATTCAGCTCCACTTCACGGGTAATGTCTTGAACCGTGATCGCTACCCCTTTGACAGTCTCACGATATTGATCAAAGACAGTCGTAAGCAAAATCCGAACGGTACGGCTAGTTGGCTCTAGTAGGGTAATGCGGAATTCTGCTCCTTCGCGATCGCCTGCCGTCAACTGATACAAAGGCCGATTTAACTCAACTTGCACCGACGCTGGTAAATGGTGCAGCACATTGGCCCCAATCAAATTTTTGCTGTCCCAACCAAAAATGCGCCGAGCTGTAGGGTTCACTAGGACGACATGCATACTGGAATCGAGCAGAACCGCGCCATCGGCAATGGTTGAAACTAGGGTTTCCAGTTTCGCTTTTTCGGCTGTCAGCTCCTCAATATTCTGTTCTTCATAGCACTCTAAGCGCTCTGCCATGTCGTTGAAGCTGAGAATTAATTCACCCAGCTCCCCGCCTAGAGGCAAATCAATTCGCTGCCTAAAGTTGCCAGCTGCAATATTTTTGACACCCACTAGCAATTCTTTAATGGGTTTTGTAATGGTGAGGGCATTAAAAACCGCTCCCAAAATCACCATGACCCAAATCGAGACAAAGACCGCGATCGTCACGTCGCGAGTCAGATTGGAAGAAACCACTACGGTTGGGTTAGGGTTAATGCCGATCGCTAAAACTCCCAGATATTTGCCTTCATGCAACAGCGGCACAAAGACATCGGTCACTTCCCCGTCAGGGGTGAGGTGTTGACGCACCATTGGAAGTTCCGAGTGTTCAGCATAGTTATCGGGTAACTGAATGCGTCGCCGAATGGTCAGCGAATTTTGCACTTCCGATTCAGAAAAGGGAATGCCAAAGAAGATATTGCCATCCTCGTCGGCGTAGAGCATGTAGCGAATGCTAGAAGTGCTGCTGTAGAAGCGATGAGTGAAGCGAGCCAGCTCTGTCCGGTTATCGTCTGCAATTAGAGGCGCAACGTTGGCTGCCAGTAATAGCCCTAAATCCCGACCAAAGCGAGTATCATTCAACCGGGCATCTTGCTGAATGGTATTTACTGCCCAGAAGGTGAGGCCACTCATAATCAGTGACACCACCAAGGTAGCCGCCGCCATCAGTTTGGTCTGGAGCGTGAACTCAGACCACCAGCGAGCCAAGACTTCTCTAATCGTTTTACAAAGCGCTAGCAAGGTTAATCTACGCAACGAGGACAGTAGCACTCTTTAAGGCTTCCCAGAACCTCCTGTCTTCACAGCTACAGTTCTAATAAAAGCGCTCAAGTACCTATATTTTATACATGTTCCTTGAGGAGATCTGTTTCTCAAGGTAGCTCTGCCCCCAGCCAGATTTCTCAGACTGAAATTGGGGAAATTATTAGCTCAGTGAAGAGCTAGCTGTGCGGACCCGATGCCCGATATCGCGACGGTAGTAAGCTCCTTCAAATTGAATCCGCTCTACCGCTTCGTAGGCATTCGCGATCGCTTGATCAAAGGTGTCCCCAATCGCCGTCACCCCCAAGACCCGACCCCCATCACTCAAGATTTTTTGGTGCTTGAGTTGGGTACCTGCATGGAAGACCACGGCTCCGATGCTTTCGGCGTCATCCATTCCAGTAATCACTTGGCCTTTTTGATAGGTACCCGGATAACCCCCCGCCGCCATCACGACACAGGCCGAAGCACCAGACTTCCAAGCGATCGGAGGCATCTCTCGCAGGCGTTGCTGAGCACAAGCCATCAGCAGATCTTCTAGGGGAGTTTCTAACAGTGGCAGAATCGTTTGAGTTTCTGGATCACCAAAGCGGCAATTAAATTCCACCACCTTAGGTTCGCCTTCAGGGGTAATCATCAACCCCGCATAGAGCACACCTCGGTAGTCAATGCCTCGTTGCCGCAGAGTGGCGATCGCAGGCTCCAAAACTTCTTGCTGAACTCGGCGCATCAATTCTGGAGTCATAATTGGCGCTGGGGCGTAGGCTCCCATGCCTCCGGTATTCGCTCCAGTGTCACCATCCCCAATGCGCTTATGGTCTTGCGCCGGGAGCAGGGGCCGAATCGTCAAGCCATCGGTTAAGGCCAACACAGAGACTTCTTGCCCTGTCATAAATTCTTCAATCACGACGCGATGACCCGCCGCGCCAAACTGACCATCAAAGGCTGCGGCGATCGCGGCTTGAGCCTCCTCGACAGTCATGGCTACCGTGACTCCTTTCCCTGCTGCCAAACCATCTGCCTTGACCACAATCGGGGCACCTTGAGCCGCCACATAGGCCTGGGCAGGTTCTGCTTCCGTAAATACAGCCGCCTGCGCGGTTGGAATGCCTGCCTCGGCCATCAAATCTTTGGCCCAAGCTTTACTCGATTCAATTTGGGCTCCTGCCTGAGTCGGCCCAAATACCTTTATATTTTGTTGTCGTAGATAATCTGTAATTCCTAAAGATAAGGGCAGTTCAGGACCCACTACCACCAGAGAAATATTATGAACTAGCGCAAAGCGAGCCATCCCCGCAAAGTCCTCTACTTGCAAGGGCAGATTTTGACAACGATTTAAGGTCGCAGTACCACCATTTCCGGGAACACAAACAATCTGCTTCACACGGTCAGATTGCAAGAGTTTCCAGGCTAAGGCATGCTCACGCCCCCCATTGCCAACAATCAAAATCTTCACGCTATCCTCACTCGCCACGCTTGTATGTGTGCAACCAAAATTTTCAGGGTTTAAGTCAAGCACCCGTCCTAGAGCGCTGACAACTACCTTTACGGATGGTAACTATATCTGCATTCGTGGATTATCTATCCAGGTCTTTGAGTCGTAGTCCTCAGCGATTAGGGTGTCAAGGATTTCAACTCTTCAGGAAATAGCATGACCTGTAGCACGAATAAGTGCCCATTATCCCATGCCATTCCAGCACTTTAAGGCGTTTTGTTAAAAATTCCTACAGCTTACCTAAAGATAGCTGAACTTAACCACGCTAAATTTAGCTGTCTCCGGATTGAATCAAGTGCCAAAGCTGAAACTTTCAGGCCAAAATTAGATTCTGCTCTTTATATAGATGCGTGCTTTAACTTAGGATGCGGCAACACAATTCAGCCATGACTTTACCCTTCGGTTCCCTCAAGCGGTTAGCCAGCCTTACTGTATGGCTGCGATCGCCCAAACTATTGCAGCGTGGCAGCATCATTGCAGCTCTAGTTGTGCTTGGTCTGAGTAGCTATGCCCCCAGTGGCGCCGCCAAGAAAGCGACCCAGCCTGATGAATTTCCGCCGAATCCTTTGGAACTGAAACTTGCTGATCCTTTGTTACCAGCAGCCACGAGCGATCGCCCCCTGACGGCTCAGGAACAGCAAACCCTAAGGACGGCCCTGGATGAACTTAACGCTCAAGCTGCCGCGCAGTTCCGCTCAGGACAACTAGAAAGCGCTTTTGAAATCTGGTACCGAGAGTTACGGCTGCGACGAGCATTGGGCCTATCGGAAGAAGTGGCAGCATTGAGCCGAGTGGGTAGCATTGCTTGGGAGGAGAACCGCACCACCGATGTCAGACAAATTTCTGAGCGACTGCAAGCCATTCAACAGCAAGCTCAATCTTCTAACAATTTGGAGCTTTTGCGATCGCTGGGGCAAGCTTATCAGCAGCTGCGAGCAAAAGATTTAGCTGTGATTGTGTACGAACAAACTTTGGCGATCGTGCGCCAGCAGCAAGACTTAGCGGCAGAAGCTAGTACCCTCGATACTATTGGTCAGCTTCACGTCAACTGGTTTTCCTACAACAATGCAGCTACTACCTATCAACAACTCCTGACTTTGGTTCGCAATCGAGGAACCCTCCCAGGAGCCACTCCCAACAAAAACTTAACTGAAACTAGCCTGCTCCAGCAGCTTGCCTACATCTACGAACAAGGCAAACAACCAGAGCCTGCGATCGCTGTTCAGCAAGAACTGATTAATCTCTACCAAGCTCAAGATGCCACTCAAGTACCCAGGTTAAAGCTGGCGATCGCTGCCAATTATCAAGCTCTAGGGCAACTTAATCAAGCCATAGAAAACTATCAAGCCACTTATCTTCTAGCCCAATCCCTACAACAATTCGCTCATGCCAGCGAAGCTCTGAAACGTTTGGGTGAACTTTACCAAGCGCAAAATCAGCTAGACAAAGCCCTACGTATCTACGGGTTTTTAGTAGATGTAGAAGCCCAATCCTACAATGTCTACGGCAGAATGAATGCTTACGACAAGCTGGGCCAAATTCACACAGCTCGTAAAGAATACGCCCAAGCAGTTGCGGCCTTCCAGCAAGGTCTCACCCTAGCTCAGCAACTTAACCACCAGCAAGATTATTTCACTAAACAAATCGAGCTAGCTAATCAGCCTCAACCTGAATCACAAACGAATCCGTAAGGCTAAGGCATGAG
Source organism: Trichocoleus sp. FACHB-591 (assembly GCF_014695845.1). NCBI lineage: Bacteria > Bacillati > Cyanobacteriota > Cyanophyceae > Leptolyngbyales > Trichocoleusaceae > Trichocoleus > Trichocoleus sp. FACHB-591. The sequence continues at coordinate 14,711 of NZ_JACJPA010000121.1, read as the reverse complement.
GAACTAGGGTTGGCAAACGACTAACCTGATTGAGGTTTGCCTTATTCACCACCAATGTTGAGGTTGGTGCCAAAGAGCTGCGTACCCGCTAAGTTGGCTCCATTAATCGTGGCACCTTGCATGTTGGCGTGATGGAGCTGAGCACTGGCAAGGTTCGCGAGATTCAGATTCGCTTGGTCAAAGACAGCATCACTAGCAAAGGCTCCTGCCAAGTTAGCTCCTTGCAAATTAGCGCCTGTGAGGTCAGACCCTTCCAAATTGGCACGGTTCAGCAATGCCCCTTGTAAGTTTGCACCTCTTAGATCAGCGCCTAGTAGATGAGCGCCTGTCAAATTAGCGCCTCTCAAGTCAGCACCTGTGAGATTACACCCACTGCAAACTTTGGTGCTTAGGAGTTGCTTAACATGGTCAGGGTCTTCAGCTTGCGCTGGCATAGCCATCCACAAAGTTGTCAATAATGCAGTGGCTGCTAACAGTTCTCGTTTCATATTCCTTGCCTCCAAGGAACGCTTGGCTCTATATCTAATCTCGCTTAACTGCTAAACTCTTGCCTCCTGCAACAGGACGAGCTGCAAGGGTGAAATTACTGCGGTCTCGACCTGGCAGAATGATCTTCCTACCTACCTTAGTTGTAAATCTAATTCGACTCAGTTCAGCCCTTTGACGGAGATTCTTAACTCAGACAAACCCTAGTAGCGAATCCGAGGATCAACATAGGCATTCAAGAGATCGATCGCGATACTAGCCAAGACGACGATCGCCGCAAAAAATACCACAATGCCCTGCACCGTAGGATAATCTCGCTGATTGATCGCCTCGTACAAGCGGTTGGCTAACCCTGGCCAAGAGAACGTCACTTCTGTCAAAATGGCACCTCCCAGCATCGCAGCAAGAGTCAATCCTAAGACCGTAATCACAGGAATCAAGGCATTTTTGAGGGCATGTGACCACAAAACTTTGCCTTCAGAAATCCCTCTAGCTCTGGCAGCTTCCACATAATCCGCCTTCAGAGTTTGCTTGAGATTTACTCGCACCATCCGCTCAAAAATGCCACTGAGTAAAATTCCTAAGGTGAGGCAAGGCAAAGTGAGATAGTAAAGCGCAACTCCAAACTGCGCGAGGTTGCCGCTGAGAAGACTGTCCACCGTGTAGAGCCCAGTTGGCCCTTGTGGTACTTGAACCGTGATTGGAAAACGGCTTCCAATCGGAAACCAACGGAGTTGCACTGCAAAAATAAGTTGCAACAACATGCCTGCCCAGAACAGGGGCACCGAATAGGTAATGATGCCGAAGAGCCGCCCACCCGCATCAAACACAGTATCCGGCTTGGAAGCTGAGAGAATGCCAACGCTGACGCCAACTAGCAACGCGATCGCCATGCTAAAGACCGCCAGCTCTACAGTGGCGGGGAAATAAGCTTGAATAATTTCCCATACCGATTGGCCTCGGACGGTTAACGAAGTGCCCAGATCTAGACGTAGCAAATCGCCTAAGTAGTTGAGATACTGCTGCCAAAGAGGCAAATCCAACCCTAACTGTTGCCGTAAGGCTACTTTTGCGGCCTCTGGTGCTCTCGGCCCCAAAATCACATCTACGGCATCACCAGGAGTAGCCCGTAGCAACAGAAACACAACTGTAGTGATGGTCCAGAGCATCAAAGGAGCTAAAAACAAACGAGCAGCAACGTAATATTGCAGCGCTTTCGAGCGAGACATAGAGATTTAGTACTAGGTACCAGAGTTTTGTGGGTTGATACTGAACATAAATCGAGAATGTAACAAGGGCAACTAAACTTTTTAAATGGTTTGCTCTTTAATAATCAGTATCGCTGCCTAAAAACTACAGTTAACAAGCAGAAAGCTGACACCGGGTGCTGGTTTTAAGAGATGCCACTTAGAAAACTAAGTTCTTATGCTTGTTTTTGTTGTTCCTCTCAAAAGTTCAAGCGTTTCTAATTCGTGGGAAAGAGTTTCCCATCTTTTTGAAAGATGTATAAAATCAATCTGCAACCAAACATCACCCAACTTCAAAGTGGTGATTGCTTGCCATGAGATTCCTGACATTAAGTTTAGCCATAGTAGCATTGAATATGTGCCAGTAAGCTTTGATCCACCCAGATTGGATGTTTTGGATGACAAACTTCGAGATAAGCTACAAAAGGTTTCATTTGGGTTGACCTACGCTGAGAAATTTGACCCCTCACACACCATGCTTGTAGATGCTGATGATTGTGTGAGCAAGCACTTATCAGCTTTTGTGAGCCAGAATCCTCAAGCTAACGGCTGGTTTATCAATCAAGGTTACGAGTATGAAAATGGGAGCCGATTAATCTATCGAAATCGCAGCAGCTTTCATCTTAAATGTGGCACTTCAAATATCATTAAATACAGCGCCTATAAGCCATCAAAACTCTCTGGAGACGCTAAAGAGCAGGCCTATTGGATTGGGCATAGAAATGTAGAGAAATCTATGAAAAAAAGAGATATGCCTATTGATCCTTTACCGTTTTCTGGAGCAATCTACAATGTTTTCAATGGAGAAAACATTTATTATCAGAAAAATCTAAGCGATCCCAACAATCCTAGAAAAGCTCATAATTCCGATAGCTTCTTCCTACGTAGTACCAAGCGAGCAGGCAAGCTACTAGCATCTCAATTGTTAACAAACTCAATTCGCGACGAATTTGGTTTGTATCCAATCCATTAGTCTTGCTAGTAGCTTGAACTAGGGTAAAACAATTAACTAACGGAATTACCCTTTTTTAAGGGAGCTAAACGGAACTTTTTGGGTTGCTTCTAGACGGGCTCCTGAGATGCCTTTTTGAACAAATAGGTACTCTTTATTTTGCCAAAGGGGAATAAAGGGTACGTCCTTCACCAAAAGCTCTTGAATTTCTCCAAAGATTTTTTGGCGGGCCTGGGGATTTCGTTCTTGGCGCTCTTGGTCAATTAGTTGATTGATGCGATCGCTGTAGTAGAAAGAGCCTTGGCCCTTGCTAGCACCCTCTTGGCAACCTGTGGTTTCTGAGCCTTTAGCACAAGCTAAGAAGGGCTGAATATAGTTATCTGCATCCAAAAAGTCAGGAGCCCAGTCCAAAATAAACATCGGATAAGCGCCTTTATCCAGGTTTTGGTAAGCAGTTGCCGACTCGACACTTTTTAGCTCAATCGTCATGACTCCACCCAGTTTTTGGGCGGCTAAAGCCTTGAGGGTGGTAGCAACCAACTCGTTGCTGGTCAGGTTAGAACGATACCAAAGTTCTAGTTGCAGCGGCTTGTCTTTGGAGTAGCCTGCTTTTGTCAACAACTCCTGAACTTTTGCAATATTGCCATCCCCATAAGCCTGTTGAAACACAGGGCTGTAGGAATCTAAGGTGGTAGGAATCAAACTGTAAAGTGGCTCCACCTGGCCTTGAAACACCCGTTGTTGCAAAAGCGGGCGATCAATTAGGGCAGCGATCGCTTGTCTGACCAAGGCTTGATCCAGCGGTTTATCTTGCAAGTTCAAAGTTAGGTAGTAAATGCCATCACCTCGGCCTTCAATCACCTGCCAACCCGATCGCTGTGCCCCCTGTTGCAAACTCCGGACCTGATCTAAGTCCAGGTTTTGGTAAGCAACATCCACCGATCCTGTCTGAAAGGCGTTATATAAATTGGCTGGGCTCGAAAGATTCTGAATATCTACGCCTTGATTCGCAGGCTTTTCACCCCAATATTGGTCAAATACATCCAGCTTTAAGGAATCGGTGCCGTACTGAGCCAATTTATAAGGTCCAGTCCCGACAAAAGTGGCTGGCTTAAATTTGCCTTGGCCGACCTCGTAAGCTTTTGGGGATACAGCCACCGTCCCTGAGAAGGCAAGTAAATTAGGAAAAGCAGCAAAAGGCTTCTTCAGTTGAATGGTTAGCTCACTTTCTCCTGTGGCTGTGACTGACTCCACCGTGTCACTGAGTAAAAAGGAAGGCTGTCCCCCATTCTCAATAAAGCGACGCAGCGAGAAAGCCATCGCTTCGGCGTTAAAAGGGGTGCCATCGTGGAAAACCACGCCTTGCCGCAAAGGAATCTTGTAGGTCAGGCCATCTTCACTCACTTGAGGCAGGGCAGTTGCCAGTTGCGGCTTCAGGTTGGTCGTCCCCGCTTCATAGGTATAGAGGCGATCGCCTAAGTTGTAGAGTAAATTGCCCGCCCAAATATCGTAAGCATCGGCTGGGTCGAGGGTCCGCACTTTAGCAGTCGTCCCTAAAACGATGCGATCGCCAGTGCTATTGGCCGCAGGAGAACCAGTTGGCTGAGTGGCTTGTCGGGAAGCACAACTGATGGCGAGAAAGCAACACAAACTGAACAAACCCAAAAACTTGCCCAGCGATCGCCACTGCCGGACGGACAAACTCAACCAGTTCATAGCGTACGATTCCAAGTTATGAGGCGTAGGATAGGCACCCTAGCACTGCCACTCTCTAGTAGCAATCACTATTAGCCCTCTTAGATTAAAGCCGAAAGTAGGACCATCAGGTGAGGTACTGAGGACCACCACTGCATCCCTTCGCGATCGCCACAGTGAATCAGGAAAGTTTCGGATAGGTTGACTGATTGAACTTAAGCTCAGTTCAGAGCAATTACTTAGGCAATTACTTAGGCAATCACTTGAGCAATTACTTGTGCAAACTCAAAGCCTTACAACCGCAAAATTTAGATGGAGTAGTAAATGGGGAACGATTTTGCTTCCTTAGGCTTCACGTAGACCCGTTGCTCAGGTTCCAGGTTCAATTCATTGAAGCGCTCTCGTGTTAGGTGCGCCGTCACCACTTGGCCATCATCCAAGGTCAGCTCGGCTTGAACTTCCCAACCCAAGTGAATTAAGCGACTGACTCTGGCAGCTGCCGTCACGCCATTCGGGGACGTTTCAATCAGCACATCCTGAGGCCGCAGGAATACTTCTGGGTGAGCTGAGTCGAAACCATTGTCTTGGAAAATCCGAGAACTACTGGGCAGCACATTGACCGGACCAATAAAACTCATGACAAAGGCGCTAGCAGGATGATCGTAAATCTCGGCGGGTGAGCCCATTTGCTCAACACGGCCCTTATTCATCACTACGATCTCATCTGAGACCTCCATTGCCTCTTCTTGGTCATGGGTGACAAATACTGTCGTCACATGCACTTCATCGTGCAGTCGCCGCAGCCAGGCTCGTAAATCTTTCCGCACCTTGGCGTCTAGCGCCCCAAAAGGTTCATCTAGCAGTAGCACTTGCGGCTCCACCGCTAACGCCCTTGCCAAAGCAACCCGCTGCCGTTGGCCCCCAGAGAGTTGTGACGGATAGCGATCGCCTAGCCCTCTGAGTTGAACTAGCTCTAGCAGCTCCTCAACCCGATTTGTAATCTTTGACTTGGGAGTTTTGCGAATCTCTAAAGAGAAAGCAATATTTTTCCGGACGGTCAGATGCTTGAACAAGGCATAGTGCTGAAACACGAAGCCAATATTGCGGTCTTGGACACTTTGATAGGTCGCGTCTCTACCCGTTAGCAGAATTTTTCCGCTGTCTGGCGTTTCTAACCCTGCTATCAAGCGCAGTAGCGTGGACTTGCCTGACCCTGATGGCCCCAGCAAAGCCACCAATGAGCCAGTTTTTACTTCCAAGCTCACCTGATCTACCGCTTGAAAGCTACCGAACTGCTTAGATACGTTTTCGACTACAATGCCCATTGCTACTGACCTAGGAAGGGTGAAAGCGACAGGATCAGCGATGCGTCGCGCTTAAAATCCCGGTTCACCGATGAGATTACTGTAGTTTTATACCATGAACTGTATCTAATTCACTTAAATTCTGTACTTAAATTCCGCAGATTACAGATAAGTCTGTTACGAACTAAGCTTTTGCAAAAGTGCTTCAGGACATGAGTCAAACCACTCAAATTCATGTCGGTATATTAAGGTCTGTTGCATTTCAGTCATATCTCTTCTGCTGAGTCTGCTGGAGAGAAAAAGTCCGTGATACCATCTCCTCTTGTAGCCGTAGAAGAGATTGGGAGAAAGACCTTTGGCACTAAGGGTTGCTGTTGTTGGAGGCGGTCCAGCAGGTTCTTCCGCTGCTGAGACATTAGCAAAAGCTGGTATCGAAACTTATTTATTCGAGCGCAAATTAGATAACGCCAAACCCTGCGGTGGAGCCATTCCCCTCTGCATGGTGGAGGAATTTGACCTGCCTCTCAACATCATTGATCGGCAGGTGAGAAAAATGAAAATGATCTCACCGTCTAACGTTGAGGTCAGCATTGGCAGCACGCTTAAGGAAGGCGAATACATTGGCATGTGCCGTCGGGAAGTCCTCGATGGTTTCATGCGCGATCGCGCTGAAAAGCTAGGCGCGAAGCTAATTAATGGCACTGTTCATAAACTTGAGATTCCCAGCAACAACAAGGACCCTTACACACTGCACTATGCTGACCACTCGGATGGCAGCTTAGAAGGCACTGCTAAGACTTTGCAAGTTGACTTGGTCGTGGGGGCAGATGGGGCCAACTCCCGGATTGCCAAAGCCATTGACGCAGGAGACTACAACTATGCGATCGCCTTCCAAGAGCGGATTCGCTTGCCGGAAGACAAAATGGCTTACTACCAAGACCTAGCAGAAATGTATGTCGGTGACGACGTTTCTACCGATTTCTACGCTTGGGTTTTCCCCAAATACGACCACGTAGCCGTGGGCACGGGCACAATGCACGTGAACAAAGCTGACATCAAGAAGCTGCAAGCAGGGATTCGCGCCCGTGCTGCTAAGCGTCTCGAAGGTGGTGAAATCATCAAGGTAGAAGCTCACCCCATTCCTGAGCACCCCAGACCTCGCCGGGTCGTTGGTCGTGTGGCTCTGGTTGGGGATGCTGCGGGTACTGTCACCAAGTCTTCGGGTGAAGGAATCTACTTCGCGGCGAAGTCAGCTCGGATGTGCGCTGAAGCCATTGTGGAATTTTCTAACCAGGGCCAACGGATTCCCACGGAAGCTGATTTGAAGGTGTACATCAAGCGTTGGGATAAAATGTACGGCCTCACCTATAAGGTGTTGGACATTTTACAATCTGTCTTCTATCGCTCGGATGCAACCCGCGAAGCGTTTGTAGAAATGTGCGCCGACATGGATGTGCAGAAGCTCACATTCGACAGCTACCTCTACAAAACCGTTGTGCCTGCTAATCCCTTGGTACAACTCAAAATCACGGCTAAAACGATTGGTAGCTTGCTGCGCGGTAACGCCCTCGCTCCCTAACTGATTTAGCGCTAAGTTTCTCAATTCGCAATTACTCCAATCGCGATCGCTTGACTTAATAGTTGGGCGATCGTTTTTTATGCTAATTAAAAATATTTCTTAGATTTTGTGAAATTAAGTTCAAAACTTACCTTCACAAAATCTAACCACTAAAAATTGTAACAATTGGGAAAACTATTTTGTGAGACAGAGAAATATCAGCTAGGAGATCTGGATGCCAACGAGAGTATTTTTGTGTAATAGAGAAACCTGGTATCACGGTGTTGAGGATGAAATAAAAGAAGCAAAAGAATTATTGTCCAGAGGTAAAGTTCATCGAGGTGTATGGACTTGTGGCAGTGTTAAGTCCATAGAAGTCAATGATGCCGCTTACTTCAAAAGAGTAGGCAGTGAACCTCTAGGCTTCTTTGCATACGGACGCATTGTTGCTGCTGAAAAAGAGTATCAACTCAGGCTTTTAGAAAAAGACTACAGCAATGTCAGTGAAGCATATCAAGCATGCTATGACGAGGAAGGAAATGTAATTTTAGCTGTTGCTCATGAATGGTACTCAGTTGTTGATTACAACCAACCTCTAGAAATCAAACGGCTCAAGCAAGATCCACAGTTTTCAAAAGCCAACTTCCATTTTCAGGGGTCTGGAGGAAGTTTTAGAGAAGAATGCATCACCTTATTAAATGAGTATTGGGAAAAACATGCTTTAAATCTGTCAAGGCAAGGATTTGGGGTGCATTTAGCAGAAGCCCTCTACAGAGCAGGACAAGATAGTATCAACCAAAAACTATATGTAGAAGCTATTGACAAATTCTCGCAAGCAATTCACGTCAACCCTAACCTAACCAAAGCATATATCGGTCGAGGCAATGCATATCAAAAGCTAGGAAAACAGCATGAAGCATTGCAAAACTACACTGAAGCAACTCAAATAGAGCCTGCTGATAATTCAGTTGCTTATTACCAACGAGGAATTATTCATGCTGAGTTAGGCAACAAACAAAAAGCTATAGAAGATTTTACCGTAGCTCAAAAACTATTTCTGGACAAATCAGATTTAGTTAACTCTAAAAACGCAGGGGAGAAAATTAAGATATTAGCTTCTAGTAAAACGCTGGAAGTTAGTGAGCTTTCTCGTATAAGAAAGCATATTATCGATGCTCCTGGGGTAGCCAAGAATCTTCAAGAGGCTAAAAGAAAAATTCTTGTTTCTATTATTCGACGGCAAGGGCAGTCTCTATTTCGACAAAATTTGATTGATGTATATGACAGCCGATGTGCCATAACAAACTGTGATGTAGAAGAGGCTTTAGAAGCAGCTCACATTATTCCTTATAGCGATAATGGCAGCAATCAAATTGTGAATGGACTATTGCTAAGAGGTGATTTACACACGCTTTTTGACCTCAACTTAATTGCCATAGAGCCAGAAACTCATACAGTATTGCTTCACCCTAGCCTTCGCCAAAGCAGCTATAGCGATCTGCATCAGAAAAAGTTGCGCCTTCCTTCAGCTACAACTTACAAACCTAGCCAAGAAGCACTTCATCAACGCTGGAACCAGTGTGAGTGGGCTAGAAATCATGAGTAAGAATAGCAGTCGCAACACCAAACAAAAGCTAGCCTGCATTGAGTGAGGAGCGATTGCAGGCTGAGCTGTTATCAGTGGCAGAATAATTTTCAGAACTGCCGGGAATTACTCCACCAACAGTTCCTCTGAATTTTCTGACTTTTCATTACCGGGTAGCTCTAAGCAATAGCCTGCGCCATAGACAGTTTTGATATAGCGCGGATGGCGAGGGTCGGGTTCCAGTTTGGTTCTCAGATGTCTCACATGCACCCGAATTGTTTCAATGTCATCATCCGGGTCATAGCCCCAAACTTCCTTGAGGATTTCGCTGGGAGAAACCGTCTGGCCGTGACGCTGCAACAAACAATGTAATAGTTCAAATTCTAAATGAGTTAACTTGACGGTGTGGTCAAACCAAATCGCCTCAAACCGCTCCGGTACAAGCGTAAGAGGGCCGTAGTTAAGAATCTCACTGTGCTTAGCAGCTTGGGGAATGCGATCGGTCCGGCGGAGCAAGGCCCGCACCCTTGCCAGCATTTCTTCTAGCTCAAATGGCTTCGTCAGGTAATCATCAGCCCCTGCATTAAAGCCTTCTACCTTATCCTGAGTTTGGCTCAAAGCAGTCAGCATCAGCACTGGAATATCAGCAGTGCGTTCATCTCGGCGCAACCGCTGACACACTGTAAACCCGTCTACCTTAGGTAGCATCAGGTCCAGCATGATTAAATCTGGCTGCAATTGCAGAGCTAAAGCTTGACCTTTAATGCCATCCGGCGCTTGGCTGACGTCATACCCAGCCATTTCTAGGTTGACTGCCACTAGCTCTGAAATCGCAGGATCGTCATCAATAACAAGTATCCGGGGCATCATTAAGAAGTCTTCTCTACAGTGATTTTTTAAGGTTCCATACGAACCACTTGAGGAATGCGAAGATTCCTGTACAGATTATAAGCAAGGATTCTAAATCCTTCCTAAAGGATGATGTAAGTTCTTCTCAACAATTATTTCTAGAGTGAACTTCGCAATTTAGCTGCATATCTCAGCTCGGCGCGGCTTAATCCTAAATTTTCCTTAAATTCGCGATAACTAAGATGAAATGATAGGTGAGCGCCTTTTAGGAAGGTAAAACATTGATATTGTCAGCGCTGCTAGTCCTATCTTTGGTAGGAATTATTCTTTTTTCATCAAAATTTCGGCAATCAATTGAGGCTGCGCCAAAGCTCTCAGTTCTACCAACCGACGCGATCGCTACTGAGCAACTACCGCGCCTCTCAGTCATCATCCCTGCCTATAACGAGGCAGAAAACATCCAGGATTGCGTTACGGCAGTGCTAAGCAGCACTCAGATGCCCCTAGAGCAATTTGAACTCTGGGTGGTAGATGACCAATCTTCCGATAATACGCTTGCGATCGCCCAAGCTCAGTTGCAGGGTTTGGGCGATCCCCGGCTCAAAGTTTTAGCGGGGCAGCCTCGGCCAAATGGGGAAGTGTGGGCTGGCAAAAACTGGGCTTGCACTCAAGGCGTTGAGCAGGCAAGCGGAGACTTCTTATTATTCATTGATGCTGATACTCGCTTGCAGCCAAACGGCATCGAGACAGCCCTCCAAGCCGCAGTTCAAGAGCAGACTGACTTGTTAAGTTGTGGTCCTGGTTTAATCTGTGGTTGCTTGGCAGAGTGGCTGGTGCAACCCTTAATGTTTAACCAACTCATTGCTGCTTTTAACTTCGCCGAGGTCAACGATCCAGCCGCAACAGCAGCATTTGCAGCGGGGCCATTCATGTTGTTTCGTCGCACGGCTTACGAGCAGCTTGGTGGCCATCGAGCCGTGGCGAATCAAATCGTTGAGGATGTGGAGCTGGCTCGTCTGACCAAACGAAGTGGGCTGAAGCTGCAATATGTGATTGGTACCAATATCGTCAAAGTGCGGATGTATCGCTCTTGGGCCGCTTTGTGGGAAGGCTGGACCAAGAATTTGTATTTAGGAGCACACCGTAGCGTTGGGTTGATGCTGTATCTGGCTTTGATTGTTCTAGTAGTTTATTCGCTACCCTGGCTAGGACTCGCGATCGCCCTTTACCAAGCCTGGAGTACCCCCTACACTTGGCTGCCTTATGTAGACATTGGTTTAGCCCTCATCATCATTGCGCTCCAGTATCAGTTACGGCGCATTGGTAGCCAAGTGTCGGGCAGCTCGACCCAGTATTGGTGGCTGAGCGGGGTGGGCGGTGCTTTAGTGGCCGCGATCGCCATTGGCTCAATTATTAAGACCGAAACAGGCTGGGGCTGGACCTGGCGAGGTCGCGTATTGCAGTTGCCCGAAGAACCTATTTCTTAAACTTTTCCTTTGCCAAAGGCTGCTGTCCTTTTATCCTGCTTCTGCTGCTAGCAACTTTACTAGCGCCTGAGCCAAATATTCATATTGCGACACTGTATTGTAAATCTGCGCAGCTACCCGGACTAAGCGCTTTTGTCCCCCAGGCCAAGGCACAATGGGCACTTCGATGCCGTATTGGTTAAGGAGAGAGATTTGCAACGCCTGGTAAGAGCCATCCGGTAGCGGCACCACAGCTAAAGCCGCAATCATTTCATCTGGGCAGGGTGGCAAGACATTTAGGGCTTCACATAGAATCTTTCTCGCTGCCAGAGCCTTTGCCCGATTGCAAGCCATCAATTCTGGCCATCCTCCAGGCAGCAATCCCCCCAGGAATTCGATCGCTGTAGGTACAGACAGATAGGCACTCGGATCGTAGGTACCAGGCCAGTCAAATTCCAAACGAAACCGCGATCGATCGGTGCGGGAAGAGTTGGCTCCATGACTAATGGTCAGGGGGCGAATTTGAACTTGGCGATCGCGCTGTACATAGAGAAATGCGGCTCCCTTGGGCGCACACAACCATTTATGGCAATTTCCGGTGTAGTACGTAGCCCCAATTGTGGGCAAACTCAGTGGTATGGTTCCTGGCGCATGCGCCCCGTCTATGAGCGTATCGATTCCCCGTTTGCTTAATTCTTCTACTAATGCCTGAATCGGCATCACCAAGCCTGTTTGACTGGTCACATGATCTAGTAGCGCTAGCCGAGTTTTAGGCGAAATCTTAGCGACAACTGCTTCAATCACTTGCTGCGGTGATTCGATGGGCAAAGGAATTTCTGCCACTACTACCTGAGCGCCAGAACGAGCTGCGACAAAATCTAAGGCATTACGGCAAGCATTGTACTCATGGTTTGTCGTTAGCAGCTCATCGTCAGGCGTGAAATGAAGCGATCGCAAAACTGTGTTGATGCCTGTCGTAGCGTTCGGCACAAACACCAGATCTAACGGGTCTGCGCCAACAAACTCAGCTAATACCTGCCGAGCCGAATCCAATAAACCTTCTAGATCTTGAGCCAGAAACCGCAACGGCTGTTGCTCCAGGCTCAAGCGAAATTGCTGTTGGACTTCTAAGACTGGTTTAGGGCAAGCTCCAAAGGCTCCATGATTCAGAAAGGTAACATCCGGTTCCAACCACCAGAACTTAGACCAATCTTTGTCAGGCTCAGGTCTCACCTAGATATATGTCCTATCTTTGATTAAACTCCCCAGGCAGGACTCGAACCTGCGACCAATCGGTTAACAGCCGACCGCTCTACCACTGAGCTACTGAGGAACGTTTCAGCGCGCGAAACCTATAATAACCAGACTGTTCCTATCTTTGCAACCCCTTTTGAAAACTTTTTTTGGGAAAATTTAGAATTTTCTGAATTTTTTCGGTTTCACACCCATGCGTAGCTCCGCTAAACGCTGTTGAGCAGCGGGATCGAGGGAATTAGCCAAAAACCGCTGAGGCGATCGCTGCGTGTTACGTTGCTTGCGATGAATGCGACGGGCAGCCGTCTCCACCTCAAAAGCTAACTGTTGCGACGACATCCATTCCGCTCCATACCCAACCACTGTCAACTGTTGAGCCCGATCAGAAGTCGCCACAATCAGCCGACTATGAAATTTACGAATATCATGGCGAAACAAAGCACAGGCTCTTTCGATAAAAGTATCTGCGGTCTGACCAAAATCTGTGTAGTGAACAGATAAATTTTGGGTGACAATTTCGCAGTTACTGGCGGTATCGCGATATTGAGCGTCGAAGACAACTTGGGTGTCGTAGCCCTGAAAAGCGCTGTAGTTCGTTAAAGCTTCAATCAGTTTCCATCTGGCCGCCTCTAAGCCATCACAATCACGCGCTTGTTTCAGCTCAGGCCAAGTTCCGACTACGTTGTAGCCATCCACTAATAAAACAGCCTGCAGCAAAGAGCGGGGCATTGTTGAAAAAAGTTTTAGGTTTGCATAAATATATAGTCCGTACTGCCAATCATGGCATTTTTTGTTGCGTTCTGTTGCAAAAACGGCGACAGAATCACTTCTATCGCCGCTGACTATTGATTCATATTTGACCAGCAAAACTAATTGCTGACTCGGTTGCTTTCAGAGGCAACTTCCTGAATTTGCATTAGACGCTGCTTGAGGCGCTCCGGCTCACCCGCATCAATCACGCTGCCTTGGTCCAGCAGAAAGGCACCATCGCAATAATTCAATTCATCTAGACGATGCGTCACCCACAAAGCCGTTAGCCCTCGACTTTTGACCAAGCGTTGCACTTGAATGACTAAATCCAGTTGACTATCTGGATCGAGTAATGCCGTTGGTTCGTCGAGTAGCAACACTTCACAATGCCGGGCGATCGCGCCTGCAATGGCAACCCTTTGTTTTTGTCCACCACTCAAGGCATAGATGGGGCGGCGCTGGAACGCCAACAAATTAACCGCGGTCAAGGCCTCTTCCACCCGTTGACGCACCTGCATCGGCGAAAGCCTTTCTTCTACTAAGCCGAAGGCAACATCAGCTCCAACCGTTGGCATTACCAACTGATGGTCAGGATTTTGAAACACAAAGCCCACAGGTTGTGCGGTGCGAATCTCGCCTGACTGAGGGCTGAGTAGACCTGCCAGCAATCTCAGCAAGGTCGATTTTCCACTGCCATTGGTACCCAAAAGCATCCAAAATTCGCCTTCAGGTACTGCTAGCGAGCAACCTTGTAGCACCGTATCCCCTTTCGGCCATTTGAAGACGAGCTGCTCAACAACTACGGCTGCATCCGTTGTTTCGGGCTGAGTAGCTGCGTTCATTCAGCGATCGCAAAGAAACCAGGGGTTTTACCCGAACCTGCACCGGATTTTTCCGAAATCTGGACACCGGAGATTTCGCTGCTGAGCACAGCAATCTTTTTATCTGGCTGGCGATCGCAAGACAATTCCAGCACTTGACCACTCCCAGATTTAATTGCGTCCAGGACCTGTCGGTAAGTAGTCTCAGCATCCTCGCTTGACTTACGCTGGATGGACAGCGTTAGGGGTGTGTTTTTCAGAATCAAATCGATGATGAACATGTAATTCAGAATTTAATGGAAAGTTGACTTCAGTATCTCAACTATAGACAGATTCCGGATTAGGTGAGATATCAGGGCAATTACAGCTTTTGCCTAGATTTTCTTAGAGACTAGATTTAGGGCCATCCGGGATGAATAGAGTCCGGATTTAAGAAAAATGGGGATCAGCTCTCAGCAACAGGGGGATGAAATTTCAAAAAGTTACTCATATAATGAAATGCATAGTAAAGAAAAGTAAACTCTACTCACATTTCAACGTTGCTGCTTTCATTTTTTAGATAGGAACTGTTGATTTGTTAGTAAAGTGCTTTCTTTAAGTACTCATAACTTAATCTTTGGAGATTTGCGCTATGACCATAGCAATGGGACGCGCGCAGGCAGAGCGGGGGTGGTTCGACGCCCTCGACGACTGGCTGAAACGCGATCGCTTCGTCTTCGTTGGCTGGTCCGGCTTGCTGCTGTT